>DATHHK010000001.1:0-7607 GCA_035317225.1 Candidatus Udaeobacter sp.
CGATTCCCCCAAAGGCGGCGCCAATAATTACGCCTACCGCGAGATCGACGGCATTTCCTTTAACCGCAAACTCCTTAAACTCTTTCAACATACCGTCTCAGCCAACTGATCGACGACGATATTTACAAGCTTTTTCGGTACCACGATCACGTTGCGCACAGTCTTGCCAGCGACTCGCTCGTGAATCTTCGGGCTCGACAGCGCGGCGGTTTTCATTTGTTCGTCCGTTGCGAGAATCGACATCTTCATTCGATCCCGCACTTTTCCATTAATCTGAAGGACTACTTCGACTTCGTCTTCGACGAGCAGTCGCTCATCGTATGAGGGCCAGCGGTGCCTGGTGATATCGCCACGCGCATCAGTAAAACTCGCATTCAACCTTTCCCATAACTCGGAGGCCATGTGCGGAGCGAATGGACTGAGCAAAACCAAAAAGCTGCGCATCGATGACAACGGAATTGTCTCGGCACCAGTAAATGCGTTTACGAAAATCATCATCTGTGAGATTGCCGTGTTAAACGAAAACGACTCGATGTCCTCCGTGACTTTCCTGATGGTGGCGTGGGTCATCTTCTGTTGGGCCTTGTCTCCGTCGATCTTTTTGATTTTCCCGGATAATTCCCAGTCGCCGCTCTGGTTTTCCCTCATGAACAAACGCCAGACGCGGGCAAGAAAGCGCGATACGCCCTCCACGCCGCGCATGCTCCACGGTTTCATTTGCTCCAGGGGTCCCATAAACATCTCGTAGCAGCGAAAAGCGTCGGCGCCGTACTGGTCGATTACGTCGTCCGGGCTCACGATGTTCCCGCGCGATTTCGACATTTTCTGATTATCTTCGCCCAGGATGGTTCCTTGATTGACCAGCCGCTGGAACGGCTCGGGCTTCGAGACATAACCGAGATCGAACAACACCTTTTGCCAGAACCGTGCGTAAAGCAGATGCAGGACCGCGTGCTCTGTGCCGCCTATGTAAAGATCGACACCACCCGGCTTCTCGCTGCCCATCCAGTAACGTTCGGCCTCTTCTCCAACGAAACGCCGATCATCGTGTGGATCGCAGAACCGCAAGTAGTACCAACACGAGCCGGCCCATTGCGGCATGACGTTCGTTTCGCGAGTCGCTTTTTCGGAATAACGAACCCAATCTTTCGCCTTTGACAGCGGCGGCTCGCCGGTCCCGGTCGGCTTATAATCTTCCAGCGGCGGCTGCACGACAGGTAGTTCGTTTTCGCCTAACGAGCGGTGATTGCCAGCCTCCCAGATAATCGGGAACGGCTCACCCCAGTAACGCTGCCGCGAAAAAAGCCAGTCCCGCAATTTGTAATTGACCGCACCTTTGCCCAGGCTCCGTTCCTCCAGCCATGCGGTGATTTTTTTCTTCGCGTCCGTACTCGTCAAGCCGTTGATAATTGACGAATTGACTGCGACGCCTTCACCGGTGAACCCAACTGCTGGTTCCTCCCCTGCTGGCTGGACGACAACCACAATCGGCAGATCGAATTTTCTCGCGAATTCCAGATCGCGTTCATCGTGTGCGGGCACACCCATGATCGCGCCCGTCCCATAGCCGAGCAGCACATAGTCAGCAATCCAGATTGGAATGCGCTCACCGCTCGCAGGATTTACGGCATAAGCACCGGTAAATACACCGGTCTTTTCCTTCGTCATCTCGGCCCTCTCAAGGTCACTCTTGCGGGCTGTTTTTTCGCGATATTCCCGAACTGCCGGCCATTGCTCCTCACTGACAATGAGATCGACCAGCGAATGCTCGGGAGCAATCACCATGTAAGTGGCGCCGTAAAGTGTGTCGGGGCGCGTGGTAAATACCTCGATAATTTGAGACTCGAAGTTTGAGATCTGAAATTTAATCAACGCGCCTTCGCTGCGACCGATCCAATTGCGCTGAAGCAATTTAATTCCCTCGGGCCAATCGAGTTCGGCGAATTCATTCAGCAACCGCTCCGCATACGCGGTTATCCGCAACATCCATTGACGCATCGGCCGCCGCACGACCGGAAATCCGCCAATCTCACTTTTTCCGTCCACGACTTCTTCATTAGCCAAAACAGTGCCGAGCTCCGGGCACCAGTTCACTGGCACGTCAGCGACATAAGCGAGGCGAACTTCATCCGGATTTTTGCCTGGATAAGTCGAAATGGGCTCGGCTCTATTTGTGGCCGAATTGAACCAGGAATTATAAATCTGGAGAAAAATCCATTGCGTCCATCTGTAATAACGTGGATCGGTCGTGTTGATCTCACGCTGCCAGTCGTAGGAAAAACCAATTCGCTTAAGCTGGTTCTTGAAACTCGCAATGTTTTCGCGCGTCGTGATCGCCGGGTGCTGGCCGCTTCTAATCGCGTATTGCTCCGCGGGGAGGCCGAATGCGTCCCAACCCATCGGATGCAACACATTGAATCCGCGCATCCGCTTGTAACGCGCGATGATGTCCGTGGCAGTGTACCCTTCAGGGTGGCCAACGTGCAGGCCTGCGCCACTCGGATAGGGAAACATGTCGAGGACGTAAAACTTTGGTTTGGCGTAATCGAAACTTTTTTCACCGGGATTGGGCGCGTGAAAAAGCTGCTGCTCTTCCCAGATGGCCTGCCATTTTGGTTCGAACTGGTCGAATGGGTACGGTTTGCGGCGCTCGTCCATGATTCAACCACGAATGGACACGAATGAATACGAATTCACAAAAAATCTCTTCACACTCATCACTTTTCGTTATTGGGAGTTATCAGTGTGGATTAGTGGTTAATCCTGAATCCTGTCAAACCCGCATGCAATTCATTGTGGCAACGCACAACACGCATAAAACACGCGAGATTAAGCAAATTCTCGAATCAGGTCTGGCTGTACGCGATCTGACCGCGCATCCTGAAATATCCGAAATAGCGGAAAGTGGGACATCTTTCGAAGAAAATGCGAAGCTCAAAGCGCTCGCAGTATCAAAAAGATTACCCGGATTGGTAATCGCGGACGATTCAGGACTGGAAGTCGAGGCTTTGGGAGGCGCGCCGGGAATTCATTCAGCACGCTACGCAGGCACGAATGCGAGCGACAAAGAAAAAATCGCGAAGTTACTGAGGCAACTTGCAAAAGTTGACGCGAAGAGCGATCAGCGCCGCGCGCGATTTCGTTGCGTCCTGGCGGTTGCGCGCGATGGCCAGATCGTTGCGACGGTCGAAGGAGCCGTAGAAGGAAAAATCGCCGAACGACCGCGCGGCTCACACGGATTCGGCTACGATCCGGTCTTTATTCCCGATGGATTCGAAGAAACTTTCGCGGAACTGCCCGAACAACTGAAAAATAAAATTAGTCACCGGGCAAACGCGATTCGCAAATTGCAAGCTAAACTGCCGACTCTCTGCGGCGAAGTCTAGGGCTTTGGTGCGGGTGCCGGCGGAGGCGGTGGAGCACCTGGGGGCTGAGCACCTGGGGGCTGAGCACCCTGAGCACCCGCCGCCCTGATCTGGTAACCAACTTTGGTGATTCCCGCGGACCGTACTTTGTCAAGGACAGCAATCACATCACCGTGCATGGCCATTAGGTCCGCGCTGATTGAGACCTTAATTTCCGGATTTCCCCGGTGAAGTTCATAAAGGTGCGGTAATACCTGGTCATCGGTCACAATTTGATTGTCAAAAGTAACGACGTTGCCTTCACGGACCTTGATGGAGACATATTCTTTTACCTGGGTTGGGGGCGGAGCAACTGCAGCCGGCAGATTCACCCGAATCCCTTTCATGTGCGTCTGGCTCAGACTCACCATCATGAAGCTGGCGAGTAGAAAGAACATGATATCGATCAAAGGGATGATCTCGATACGCGCTCTTTTTTTCGGAACCGGTGAAGAGACTTTCATATGTCAAAAATTCTAGATCTTCAATACTGGGCGCCCGTCATCGTGAACGTGATGGGAATTTTAACCTTTGACACGGATCCCGGTTTAAATCGCCACTGCCTGAAGGCGCTTGTCGCTGCGTTATCCAAGATAGGATTTCCGATACTTTGGGCCATTGAAGCACTGGTTACGCTGCCGCTTGGACTGACCTCAACCACGCATGTTCCGCTGCCCGTAACATGTCGTGAACGCGCCTCATATGGATATTGAGGACGCGGCGCATAGGTTGCCAGAGCTTTGGCTGAAGAGATCGACATCGGGCCCGGCCGACCGGCAGCTTGTGGCGCCTTAATGGGCGTGAATTTTTGAGTCTGAGGTTTCTTTGGTGGAGGGGTTGTCTCTTCCACATACTCCGGCTTGATGTCGGGCGGCGGCGGCGGCTCCGGCAAAGGAATATCTTCTGGTGGCGGCGTAGGTTCATCGGTTGCCTGCAATGTTGCCTCGATGACAGCCGTCGGTATGTCGGGAGGAAGCTCGGCCGGCTGCTCATGCTTTTGAGCAAGCGCAACCGCGGTAAGGTGAATTGCCAGGGCGGCGCCAAAAGCGCCCCAGAAATACCATCGAGGCGGTGGCTGATAAAGCAGCGGTCCTTCTTTCGCCATAATCAATTACGTGCCGGCGCCCGGCACCCCCTTTAGCGCTTCGCTCTTAATTTCGAAGGAAATCTTATAGAATCCCGCCGAGCGAAGCAGATCGAGCAAGTGAACAATGTTGCCATGAACGGTGTCGCGATCCCCGCGTACGAACACTTTCGCTTCTGGATCTGATTGGTGCACTTGGATCAGGCGCGCCTGCATATCCGCCTCGTTCATTTCAGTTTTGTCGAAGAAATAATGACCATCCTTATCGACTGAGACGCTGATATATTCGCGCTTTGCTTGCGTCTCGCCCGAGCTGCCCGAGGGCAGGTTCACCTTAATGCCTTTCATGTGCACCTGGCTCAAGCTCACCATCATGAAACTGGCGAGCAGAAAGAACATGATGTCGATCAACGGAATGATCTCGATCCGCGCCTTCTTGTGAGGAACGGGTGAGGCGAGTTGCATTGGAAAATTCCTAGATTGAAGAACGCGTTGCTGAGGCGGGCGTACCGTGTTCGATTTCTATTCCTCTGTGTTCCTTATGTCGGGCTTCGAGCATCACTTCCAAGTTCGTGGCTGCCGTCTGCAATTCGAACTCTAAGTTAGACACTCTGGAAGTGAAAAAGTTAAATGGAATCAAAGAGAAGATGGCAATACCGAGACCGCAGGCCGTGGCAATGAGCGCTTCGGCGATGCCGCCAGTGACGGCTTGCACGGCCAACTCTTCGTTCCCGAGAAAACTGAACGACTTAATAAGACCGGTAATCGTGCCCAGCAGACCGAGCAAGGGTGCCAGAGTTACAAGTGTGTCCATGACGACGAGAAACCGGCCCGCCCGCTTGATTTCAATGCCCGCAGCGACCTGCAAAGCGCCTTGTAACGAGGCATGCTGGTGATTGAGCCCATTCCACATCATGCGCAAAACCGGATCACGCGATCCGCGGGAAAGTCTCGATGCTTCCGCCACATCGCCGTTCTCAATTGCGGTGAACACCTTCTCGATCCTTTTTGGATCGCGTCGGAACCAGCGGCCACCCCACCAAAGGATTCGCTCGATTACAACCGTTAGCGCAATGATCGACACAATCAGAATCGGCCACATCACTGGGCCGCCTTTGTGAAACTGATCGATCAACCAGTTGCCAGCACTCGTGGGATGCGCTTCAGCTGCAGGCGACGGACTTATCGCCGTGACCGCAGCCGGGCTCGTGACCGCACCCGGGCTAGTGATCGCACCCGGGCTGGTTGCAACTCCTGGTGCTGGGCTCAGTGTGACAGGAATGGATGCGCCTGGCACCGCAGGCTGCTGGCCTGGAGGCACGTTCGTAGCGGGCGCCTGCATGGGCGCGGCCGGATTCGCCGCAGCCGGATTTGCCGGCGCCTGAGCGCCTGGATTCACGCCGGGGGCTGTGGGCGGATTTTGCGCAGGCGGCTGATTTTGCGCAGGTGGCGGGGATTGTGCCACGGATGTTAGAACAAGCGCTAGTAAGCAGACAGAGGCGATGAATGGTGTTTTCATAATTTTGTTAAATCAGCAATTTGATGGAACGATTGCGGTACAGGAGTGTCTTTATCGCAAAATCATGACTGGCGAGTCCAGCAAAACTTTTCACTTTTTTGTCCCTTGAGAGTGTTCCCTGCTTCCAGTATCACCAGAGGCAGGATGTAAGGCAAGTCTTTCACATTATAATCGTTGCGCGCGTTCCTTCGGATGTGCGACGACGATCGCGCGCGATCACAACGTTGTTCCGCAAACGCGGCCAATCATCGATTGCTGCTTCCAGTTCGTCTCCCGCATGAATGGGACCGACACCGGCGGGCGTTCCGGTTAAAATAACATCCCCCGGGAGGAGGGTGAGCGACTGACTGGCGAAGGAAATAATTTGCGCAATCGAATAAATCATTCTGCTGGTCCGCGAACTCTGGCGCACCTCTCCATTCTGCCGCAACTCGAGGGAAACATCGCTCACATCAACCTCCGCATAAACAAAGGGCCCAATTGGTGTGTAGGTATCAAATGATTTGCAGCGGCCAAACTGCTTCTCGATCTTTTGTAAGTCCCGATCGCTAATATCGAGACCAATTGTGTAACCAAAGACAAAATCCAGCGCCCGCTCTGCGAGCACATTTTTCGCGACCTTGCCAATGACGACTGCCAATTCCGCTTCGAAATCAGTTTGATGTTCGGGAAACGCAATCTCGATTTTGCCATTGTGCGGCAACAATGAGGCCGGTGATTTGAACCAGATCAAGGGCGTGCCCAAAGTGGTCCGCTTCATTTCCGCAATGTGGTCTGCGTAGTTCAAACCAACCGCGATCAATTTCGATGGTGCCACCGGAAGATCGACAACGACATTCGTTAGGCGGACAACCTCACCGGTCGACTCAATGTCGATCCAGAACGGATTCCTTAGGACGTGAACTTCGTCTCCGCGAATCTCGCCGTATAAAAATCTGTCGTCACATCTAAAACCGCCGAACGTACGCATCTGAAATCGGAGAGATTACACAGATTTTTGGAAATGGTAGGCCGTTTCTGTGAATCCCGAAGGCATTCGTGGCTGACTCAGTCCCCTAAAATTCATTTTGGAGCAATCCCGAGAAAATCACGCACCGATTTCTGTTCCGGAATTGAAAACGCGCTGTCGTTTTCTCGAGCGAACCAAAATCCCGTCGACGATCCGCCATCGAGATTTAGTGCGCGTTCAATTCTTAAATCCTCGGCGAATGATGTCGTCGCAAGGATCTTCGACAATTCCGCGAGCGAAACGCCTGAGCAAACACCGACCAACGCCCGATCGCCGGTTGTCGTTGCCGCAAAAGTCCGTCGGGCCAGACGTGAATCGTTCAAACCGCCAATGGGCTGACCTCGATCAACAAGAAACGGCCCGCACTGAATTGCTGCAGCAACCGCGGGGCGCCGCGAAAATTCACGGGAGCGCACGATTTGCACCCCGCGCGAGGAAGCGACAAGCACGCCCGTAATTAACCGCGCGCGCTGTAGCGGAGCGATCATTTGCCCATTCGCTATTCTCAAACCGATCGGAGCAAACTTTTCATCGAAATAGCCGCCATTAACTCCAGCGAGACATTTTTCATGTTTCATCACGTCAGCAAGA
>DATHHK010000002.1:0-8857 GCA_035317225.1 Candidatus Udaeobacter sp.
CTTGACGACTGAGCTACGTTCTACTGCGAAAAGCAAAGGCTCGCCCCGATTCTATCGGGCGGGTGTTGATCTGCGATGGCATCCGAAAGCTTCGGCGAGAGCAAAATGATGAATAATCAAATGATCCTGTGGCAGGTGGTCGCGGCTTATGTTTTCGCCCTTGTCGGTGGAGGGATCAGTATCTCGTTGCACTTGGAGCATAGGCTTCTTTGCGCGCTCATCAGCTTCGCGGCGGGAACGCTTCTGGGGGTCACGCTCTTTGCAATTTTGCCCGAAGGTCTGGACGACAGCGGCGCATGGCCAGTAGTCGCGGCCGCAGCTAGCGGATACGTGTTGTTTCTCTTTATCAGCAAGTATGTCCATCATGTTTGCCCTGCCTGTGCTGCCAGTCATTTCGACGCGGATGCCACACGGCACTTCAGCGAGATCGCCACGGCGCTGATTATTGCATTGGCGATTCACAGCACGACCGATGGTTTGGCCTTGGGCATTCAACAGGAAGCGCCCACAACAGACGCGACAAAATGGTCACTCTTCTCCGCTCTGTGCGTTCACAAAGTCCCTGAAGGTCTGGCGCTCGGCAGTCTTTTGATCGGTGCAGGACTTCGACGCTCGACCGCGCTCGGTTGGGTTGCGGCCGTTGAAGCTACTACGCTCGTTGGCGGGGTGATCGGTATGTTGTGGCTGGGGCAAGTTTCGACTTTTTGGCTTGGCTTGATCATGGCGCATGTTGGCGGCGGATTTCTTTATCTGGCCACGCACGCTGTGGTTGGAGAAATGCTGAAGCATGGCAAAAAACTTGTGCTGACAAGCTTTTCGATAGGGGTAGGACTGATCGCGGCTCTCAATATCGGCTTAAGGGTGATTGGCTAGAGCGCCGCGTTGCGCTTCGCACAGCGAAGCGGCTAAAGTGATCCGTGCATTCCTTTCGTTACCGCGACGGGCATCTCTACTGCGAGGATGTCGATCTTGCCCGTGTGGCAGAGGAGCTCGGCACGCCGATTTATGTTTACAGCGCAACAACAATTCTCGATCACTACACACGCCTCGACAGGGCGCTCGCGCCGTTGGACCACCTCATTTGTTATGCAGTCAAAGCAAACTCAAATGGCGCGATCCTGAAGTTGCTGGCGGGCGCGGGCGCAGGTTTCGACATCGTTTCGGGCGGCGAACTTTATCGGGTACTCGCCGCTGGTGGCGATCCCGCCAAGTGCACGTTCGCAGGGGTGGGTAAGTCGTGTGAGGAAATCGAATATGCGCTCGAGCAGCGCGTTTGCAGCTTCAATGTCGAGAGTGAAGCGGAACTGGACCACATCGATCGCATCGCCGGGGCAAAAGAAACACGCGCGCCAATTGCATTGCGCGTGAATCCCGATGTCGATTCGCATACGCATCAGTACATCTCAACCGGCTCGCACGAAAATAAGTTCGGTATTGCGCTGGATCGCGTCGCTGCGGTTTACGAGCAAGCCGCCAAAATGCCCAACCTCGAGATTGTTGGCGTGCAAATGCATATCGGCTCGCAAATTGCAGAGGCGAAGCCCTTCGCAAGCGCGATCGGAAAAGTGGCGCCGATCGTGCGCGAGCTGAAATCAAAATACGCAATCAAATTCCTCAGCATTGGTGGCGGCATGGGAATTGTTTACCAACGCGCACTGGAGAGCGGATCAGGCAAATGGTGGCACGAGCACAGCAGCGATTCGTTTGCGTTCAGCGTCCGCGATTACGCTGGGGCAATTGTTCCGCCCTTGCGCGAGCTTGACATTCGTATCCTGGTCGAGCCTGGCCGTTTTCTTGTAGGAAACGGTGGCGTATTGCTGACCCGCGTGCGTTACATCAAAAAAACAGGAGCGAAGAAATTCGCCATTGTCGATTCCGGCATGAACGACCTGATTCGACCTGCGCTTTATCAGAGCTATCACGAGATCGTGCCGGTTGCGGAACCGAGCAAGACCAAGAGCACCGAGAAGATCGATATTGTCGGGCCGGTATGCGAGTCAGGCGATTTCTTTGCGCTGGATCGGGAGATGCCGGAGCTCCATGAAGGCGATCTGCTCGCCATCATGAGCGCTGGCGCATACGGATTTGTGATGGCTTCGAATTACAATTCGCGTCCGTTGCCGGCGGAAGCGCTGGTTCGCGGCGATGGGTTTGCGCTGATTCGCAAGCGGCAAACGTGGAAGGATCTCGTGCGCGATGAGATCGGTCCCAAGTAGTAGGGATCGCAGGTGCGGGAGGCCCTCCGCGAATGAATGCGAGCCCTTGGCGAGCTCGAAGATCGCGCCCTGCCACTTGCGTAATCTGACGTCCCGCATACATAGTTCCCTGCTTTCGATGATAAAACGTCTCTTGCTCGTTTCTTGTTTGTCGATGTTCGCGCTTGGCTCACAAGCGGCAGCCCCAGTATCGGGCGAATACATCATTCTCGTTGGCGGACCATCCATGTACCAGTGGGAAAAGTACAAGACTTATCCGCATGATCATTGGTGGGCGAACTTTGTCCGGGCTGCCCGTTTACGCACCGAACAATTACGAACCGAGCTCGGGCCGGGCGCAAAGATCACCTGGCTCATTTACCGGCAGGGTTATGAGGACCGCGCCAAACAGGAAAAGCAGGATCTGATCAGTCTTATTGGCACCGTGCGTGACAAACTTAATATCAACCTCGTCTGGTTTGGCCCCGGCGAAGCGGTGATCAACTATCTGAACAACGGCGAGCCGCGAGATCAGGTGAAGATCATCGGCTTTGAATATTTCGGCCACTCGAACCGGGCGTGTTTCATGTTCGATTACAGCAACAACATCGACAGCGCCTGTAAGTCGTGGTTGCACGAAAACGACCTGACCAAGATCAGTCGCCGTATTTTCGCCCGTCACGCTTACGCCAAGAGCTGGGGCTGCCACACCGGAGAAGAAATGTCGAAAAAATGGTTCGCTGCCACAGGCGTCCGCATGATCGGCGCCGTCGGAAAGACGCAATACATGATGGAAGAATTACCGGTGCTCGTTTCGTCGACGGACAAGTGGGTTAACTAAATTTCGGATTTCGGATTTCGGATTTCGGATTAACATCGCGAGCACGCGATGAATTTCGGTCGGCTCTCGGCTCTTTATCACCAGTTGGGCTTTTGTCGTTCCAAGCGAAGTCGACGAAACTCTCGAAACTATTCTGAATGGGGCGATTCTGCCTATTGGTTATGAAGTTCCTGGAATTATCAACGCTCTATCATCAGCCGCTCTTCGACCTGATTTCGCAAAGCCGGGCTGTTCATCTCGAGCTTTGGCGTGGTGAAGAGGTGCAGCGCTGCAGTTTGCTTAGCATCAAGACCGGCGGTTGCAGCGAAGACTGTGCTTATTGTGCGCAATCCGCTCGTTATTCAACCGGCATCGAGCGTGAGGATTTGCTGTCCCTGGAAGATGTTATGACTGCCGCCCACAGGGCGCGCTCGCAAGGTGCGACGCGGTTTTGCATGGGCGCAGCCTGGCGCGGCGTGCGCGATGGTTCGGAAAAATTTGAGCGCGTGCTGGAGATTGTCCGGGGAGTAAGCCAGCTCGGAATGGAAGTATGCGTGACGCTCGGCGAAATCGGTTCCGTGGAAGCGCGAAAACTTAAAGCCGCTGGAGTCACAGCCTACAACCATAATCTCGACACTTCTCCCGAGTTTTATCCCGAAATTGTGAGCACGCATACATTTCAGGACCGGCTCGACACCATCGCCGCAGTGCAGGAAAGCGGCATGTCGGTTTGTTGCGGTGGGATTCTGGGCATGGGAGAAACGGAGACGGACCGGCTGCGAATGCTGGAGGTCTTGAGCAACCTCGATCCGGCTCCCGAAAGCGTGCCGATCAACTGTTTAATGCCGATGCCTGGCACGCCGTTGGCCGAGCAATCTCCGGTGGATATCTTTGAGCTGGTTCGTCTGATTGCTGTAACACGAATCGCGTTGCCGAAGGCGCGAGTTCGCCTGGCAGCCGGGCGCACCCGGCTTTCGCGCGAGGGTCAGGCACTTTGCTTTTTCGCAGGCGCAAATTCGATTTTTTATGGCGACAAACTTCTCACCGCGAAAAATCCAGCAGCCGATATGGATGTCGCTCTTCTGCGCGAGCTCGGGCTGCAGCCTCAAGAAGTGACGGCTTCGTAGCTGTCGTTCTTGGTCGCCAGGAGCTAAGATTTAGATCGACATAGGAGAAGCGTTTTGCGATGAAGCCTTTCGGGCTCGATGGGACTAAACAAGAACCTCAACCGAAAGAGATTATGGACTGGAAAAAATTCTTTGTCGCATTCGTTGCGGCATTTGGTTTCATCTTCGTGTTTGGATTTCTCTGGTACGGCAAGCTGATGCATGGCGTGCATCAGGAAGTCCCTGCGCTTTGGCGCCCCGAAGCAGAGTTTGGCAATCATTTTTCGTGGCTCATTTTTGGCCACATTGTGATGGCGTTCTTTCTTACGCTGCTTTGCTCGAAATTTGTGCCCGCAGGTGGCCCGGGTCCCTGCGCGCACCTGGGCATTTTGGTGGCGCTCGTTTATGTCGGCAACGACTTCATCATGTACGCAGTGCAGCCGATAACGATGAAAATTCTCTGCGGCTGGATTGTGGGCGACCTGATTATGTTCGGCGTTGCCGGCGCAATCATTGGCACGATTTATAAGGCCAACTCACCGGTAGCAAGTCAGATTCCAAATTCATGAAACGATTCGTCTTCGCGTTCATTGCGGCGTTTATCTTCATCTTCTTGTGGGGATGGTTCTATAACGGCACGCTGCTGAAAGATGTTTTTGCTGAGGCGCAAAGTCTCTTTCGACCCCGGGAAGAAATGATGGGCCTGTTTCATTGGATCATTATCGGTCAAGCGGGTTTGGCACTGTCTTTCGTCATGATTTACGCCAGCGGTTTCGCCGGCGGGGGAATCGCGGCGGGCGTTCGGCTCGGAATCATGTTGGAGATTTTGGCGGTCAGTGCGCGTTGCGCGTTCTACGCGACGCAACCATTTCCGGCAAAGCTTCTGGTGCTGATAAGCATCGGCGGCTTCATCGAAATGATCGTTACAGGCGTAATCGTTGGCGCAATTTACAAATCAGCGGCTGCGCGAACGTCTTAACGACGGAATCACGCCGCTCGTAGCGTTGCAGAGGCGGGTTGGGCGTTAGACTTTTGCTCATGTCACCACAGACTCCCGCGGCTCTCGATTATCGTATGCCCGCGGAATGGGAACCGCACGTCGCAACGTGGCTTTCATGGCCACGGCGCGAGGGGATTAGCTTTCCGGACTCCTTCGATCGTGTGATGCCGACCTTGCGCGCAATGGTCGAAGCCCTGATCGAATCCGAACAGGTTTGCATTAATGTTTGCAATCCCGCTGATGAAGCTGCTGCACGCGAAGCCCTCCGCGGATTGCGCTTCGAGCGAATCTCGTTTTACAAGGTGCCCACAAACGAGCCGTGGTGCCGCGATCACGGCCCGATCTTTCTGACGCGTACTACTGACCCAAAGCTTGCGGTAGTGGATTGGGAATACAACGCGTGGGGAAACAAGTATCCGCCGTTCGATCTCGATGAACTTGTGCCAACGCGTATCGCTGAAATACTCAATGTTCCGATCTTTTGTCCCGGAATGGTTTTGGAAGGCGGCTCCATCGATGTGAATGGCTCGGGCGCGCTGCTTACCAGTGAGTCATGTTTGTTAAACAAGAATCGAAATTCAAATCTGTCGCGTCAGGAGGTTGAGCAGCACCTGCGGGATTATCTGGGAGTTCGCGATATTCTGTGGCTCGGCGACGGCATCGCCGGTGACGATACCGATGGCCACATCGACGATCTCGCGCGTTTTGTTTCCGAGAGAATGGTTGTGACGGTCGTCGAAGAAAATCGTGACGACGAAAATTACGAGGCACTTCAGAAAAATCTTGCCCGCCTGCAGGCAATGAAAATCGGCAGTCGTTCGATTGAAGTCATCACACTCCCAATGCCGAAGAAGATCATGCGCGAGGGCCTGCGGCTACCGGCTAGCTATGCGAACTTCTACATCGCAAATACCTGCGTGCTTGTGCCGACGTTCGCCGATTCTACCGATGAAACAACGCTCTCGATCCTGCGCGAATGTTTTCCAAATCGTCACGTCATCGGGATCGATTGCCGCGAACTGATTTGGGGCCTGGGCGCATTTCATTGCCTCACGCAACAACAACCAGCGGTATGATTCCTATAATGTCGCTCTATGAGCGGCGAGTGATTCGCGGGTCACAGACCGCCCACTACAAGTTCAATCGGCTGTCGGCCCCGGTTTGTATCCGCTTTTTAGAATTGCGTCGTGAAGATCGGGCGGGTGCGTTTTGCGCGCGTCAAACGTGACGATGACGCGCTCATGCTTCAGGTCGACTTTTACATCGTTTACGCCGGCAATTTTCTTCAGCAACGGTCGTAGCTTGCGCACGCATTCGTCGCAATCTTCGCCTTCGGTAGCGATCTCAATCGTTTCCAGCACTGCGTGATCGGCCCGTTCAGGATTGAACGGATCGGCCGGGTCGGGCTCGTTTGGTCGTGCAGGATCCATTGTTCTTTGACCTTTCTTTAACTAACGTGCGACACCCATGTAGCGGTCGCCTTGGGCATTCTGTCGTCCTGAACGGAGTGAAGGATCTCACGAAGCATTGCGGAGTTTCGTTGCAATCAGTGTGATCCGGACTTCGTTGCCGAAGTCCCTCGCTCCCCGCGGGATGGCAGTGTGGCCACCTCGCGCACTACCGGTTGAAGCGCCTCCCAAACCGTTTCGGCAAGAATCTTTTGGCCAGCGACGTTTGGATGAATTCCATCGGACAAATTCATTGCTGGATCGCCTGCTACGCCCTGCAGGAGGTAGGGCACCAGCGCCGCTCCGTTTTTGGACGCTAGATCACCGAATATCTTGCCAAACGAGGAAACGTAATCGTCGGCCGCATAATTGGGTAGCTGCATTCCCGCGATCAAGACACGCACATTTGGGTTTCGGGCTTTCACTTTATCGATGATCCGCTGAAGATTGCTTCGAATTTGATCTACGGGCACTCCTCGAAAGGCGTCGTTGATTCCAAGCTCCAGGATAAAGATGTCGATCCTGTGTTTCAGATGAGCCGGTAGACGCTCCAACCCGCCTTCCGTGGTGCCGCCGGCCGCGCTGGCATTAATTACCATAAAATTCAATCCCGCAGCGCGTAACTTCTTTGCGATTAGCATCGGGTAGGCTTCACTTGGCGCCACGCCGAAACCCTGAGAAAGACTATCACCGAGGACCAGGATTGTTTTCGCCCGGCTGGCATAAACGGCCTCGCCAGATAAGATCAACGAAGTAACGCAGAACAGAGCGACCCAGCTTCTCACAATGAAATGCTGAACGCTTAACCTCCAGCTCTCAACTCCGAAAGGTTTTCCCAGTTGGACGTTGAAGTTTTTCCGCGTAACGGTTTAACTCTTCAACCCTTTAACCCTTTAACCCTTTAACTTTCCCTATGGCCAATTACGCAATCAACGGTTTCGGGCGCATCGGACGCAACGTCCTTCGCGCGATGACGCAAAAACTAGTCGAGCAAGTTCTCGCTATCAACGATCTCACAGACACGCACACCCTCGCTCATTTGCTCAAATGGGATTCGGTGCACGGCAAATTCGACGGCAAAATCGGTTATGACGATGAGAACATCATTGTGCGCGGGCACAAAATTAAAATTTTGAAGGAGCGCGATCCGGCGAAGCTCCCATGGAAAAAACTCGATATCGATGTCGTGCTCGAATCGACCGGGTTATTCACTGACCGCGACAAGGCCGATCTGCATCTGAAGGCCGGCGCCAAACGAGTGTTAATCAGCGCGCCAGCGAAGAATCCGGACGTGACGATCTGTATCGGGGTGAACGACGACGTCTACGATCCCCAGAAGGACAAGATTGTTTCCAACGCGAGCTGCACTACGAATTGTCTCGCGCCAATGGCAAAGGTTTTGCACGACAAATTCGGAATCGCGCACGGGTTTATGAGCACGATCCATAGTTACACGAATGACCAGCGCATCCTCGATTTTCCGCACACGGACTTGAGACGCGCGCGAGCAGCGGCGATCAACATCATTCCGTCCACTACGGGCGCTGCCAAGGCGATCGGCGAAGTAATTCCGGAATTGAAAGGGAAGCTGAACGGCGGCGCGTTCCGCGTGCCGACCCCGGACAGCTCGGTCACAGATTTTACTGCCGTGCTGGAGAAGGACGCGACTGTGGATGCGATCAATGCGGCGTTCAAAGAAGGTGCGTCTGACAAGAGCTACAAAGGCGTGCTTGAATACAGCGATGAAGCGCTCGTTTCGCAGGACATCGTAGGCAACCCACACTCCTGCATTTTCGATAGCGGGTTAACGCTAACGCTTGGCAATCGGTTCGTGAAAGTCGTGGGCTGGTATGACAACGAATGGGGCTATAGCAATCGCTGCGTAGAATTGATGGAACTGCTGGCGAAATAGGGCGCTGTAATCTTGCTCGTGCTGCTGCTCGTAATCGTTTTCAATTAGGAAATGACGAAGCTTTCACTTCGTGATCTCGATGTGCGCGGAAAGCGTGTGCTGGTGCGGGTGGATTTCAACGTGCCGACTGAAACGCGCGGCGGCAAAATTGGAATCAGTGACGATACGCGGATTCGCGAAAGCCTGCCCACGATCAACTATCTGCGAGAACACGGCGCGAAAACGATTCTGGTGGCGCATTTTGGCCGGCCCAAAGGGAAGCCAGTTGAAAAATATTCACTTCGTCCGATCGGCGATTATTTGCACACGCTGATTCACCATCCGGTCATTTTCAGTCACGACACGGTTGGCGAGGTGCCTGAGAAAATCGTCGAAC
>DATHHK010000003.1:0-4420 GCA_035317225.1 Candidatus Udaeobacter sp.
CGCAACATCTGGATTTGCTTCCGTAACTCAGGGTCGTCCGTCACGACTGCGCCGGCCTCACCGAAGGCGCCAAGATTTTTTCCGGGATAAAAACTGAAGCAACCCGCGTCGCCCATCGTGCCTGCTTTTCGGCCTTTATACTCAGCGCCATGCGCCTGAGCGGCATCTTCAATCACGAAAAGCCCGTTCGCGCGTGCGAATTCCAAAATCGGGTCCATGTCTGCTGGCTGCCCGAAAAGGTGGACCGGAATGATCGCTTTGGTCTTCTCCGTCAGACTCTTCTCAAGTTCCGCGGGGTTCATCGTGAAGGTGTTCGGGTCCACATCCACAAACACCGGCCGGGCTTTGCAGTAAGTAATCGCCTCGGCCGTAGCGATAAAAGTGTTTGGAACGGTAATGACTTCATCGCCTTCACCAATTCCAAGCCCCAACAGAGCAAGCCAAAGGGCGTCAGTGCCGTTGCCCACGGCGATTGCGGAGGAGGATCCGCAGAATGCAGCGAACTCTTCTTCGAACTTTTCTACGAACGGTCCGCCGGCAAAGGCGCTGCTCTCGATCACTTCGCGAATAGCGAGATCGAATTTTTCAATAAAAGGGGCGTGATGCGCCTTCAAATCGAGGAAGGGTACTTTCATTTTATGGTTTGGCTTAAAAGGGATGAATCTGGGCGGTTATGGTCGAGGCTCCGCGTGCTGCGCGATGAGTTAGCGCTAAGCTTGCGCGCCACTCATCCAGCGAATGCTTCAACCTGAAGCATTTCTTCCGCTTTGACCGGGGCGAGAACCGGCGCTGCACTACTCGGACGAGAAAGTGTCACCGGTGCACCGTTCAACTTGACGGAAGTGCTAGCTGCCTCGAGGATCCTGACCATTTCCAGCCCCCGACGGCCATCCGTTAGCGGTTGAGAATTCGTTTTGATGCAGTCGATAAAATGCTGACACGACAGCTTTAGCGGCTCCTCCTGATGGAGGTATGGGATGTAACTATCTCCGTAGTGATACGAGTATTGAAATTCGGCGAACGTGTCGTAATGCGGCGGACGTTCTACCCGTGCATCGTAAATGCGGATTTTCTCGCGTGTCCGCAAATCATCATAGACGATCATGCGTCGCGTACCGACGATAGTCATTTCGCGAATTTTCCGGGGCTCGAGCCAGCTACTCTGGATGGTTGCGAAGCGTTTACGCGAGAAGGACAGCGACATGTTTGTCACGTCCTCTACTCCCGGCGTGATGTGAGCATTTCCCTGGCAGTTAATTGTCGTGGGCAATTCGTCCAGAATATGGAGAATGATCGAGATATCGTGCGGCGCCAGATCCCAGGCAACGTTAATGTCCTTTTGGAATAATCCCAGGTTGAGACGCCGGCAATTGATATAGCGAATCTCACCCAAATCTCCGGCTTGAACAATTTGGGCAATCTTTTGCACGGGCGAAGAGTAAAGAAAAGTGTGATCGATCATCAAAACCAAGCCCTTGCGGTCGGCGATTTCGATCAGTTCCTCGCACTCGGCTGAAGACGCCGCCATCGGTTTTTCGATGAACGTGTGCTTACCCGCCAGAAGGGCTGCCTTGGCCAATGAATAGTGATGCTTCACCGGGGTGGCGATGACAACGGCGTCCACGTTTGTGCCGTTAAGAAGTTGCTGCGTCTGCGTCAAGCCTTCGATTTCCGGATACAGCGCGCGGATATGTTTTAGGCGCTCAGCGTTGACGTCGCAGACGGCTTTGAGCTGGCAGTCCGCAAGACCTTTGAAGTTCCGAACCAGCAGCGGTCCCCAGTAGCCGCACCCGATTATACCGACTGATATTTGCTTCTTCATGATTTGGGAGCTGATTCTGCGAGGCCTTGTAAGATCGTGCTTGGCGAGCGCGGACTTGTTCGGGCCGAGTCTACGAACGTTCGTAAAATTGGTGCCGGTTGGTAGTGAGTACTGTCTTGCCGATTAGGTTGCGCCGACAGTCTGGACTCGACCAACTGCCCAGCGATAACAGTGCAGGTCTTGAATATGATTTTCAGGTCTAGGAGGATCGATAGGTTCTTTAGATAGAAGAGGTCCATCACGATCATCTCGTTGAAGGTTGTTTTATTCTTGCCGTTTACCTGCCAGTATCCGGTCAAGCCCGGCAGAGCGTTTACGCGTTCTCTGTGCCACGGCTCGTAATGGGCAAATTCATTTGGCGTGCAGGGCCGCGGGCCAACCAGGCTCATCTCACCGCAAAGCACGTTGAAGATTTGAGGCAACTCATCCAGGCCGCTCGCACGCAGAAATCTGCCGAAAGGGGCCAGGCGTGGATCGCCGTAAGTATCCAGCTTCGTCATCGGACGATCTACCTTCATCAATTCATGGAAGTAGTGTTCGTGAGTTTGTGTTTCAGCACTCACCTTCATTGTCCGGAACTTCCAGATAGAAAAATGTCTTCCTCCAAGGCCGACACGCTTTTGGCGGTAGAAGATCGGTCCCGGCGAAGCGAGTCGCGTCATTACCATGAGCAAGATTATCAGCGGCAGCCAAATCGGCAGCGCGAGGAGAATGCAGGTGATGTCGAGAGCCGATTTCCAGCCGGGCACCTTGTGCACTGGCGCGTCCTGAAAATCGATTGTAAACCGACGCGCTTTCGCGCCGTTCCCGTTCGAGTTGTTATAGGGCAAGCTGCCGCCCTTGGTCGCCCGCCCTACATGCGGGAGATAACCTTCTATTCTCATTTATTGATTTCCTCCAACCGCTGCTAACCCGCTAACCGAGCGGGACTGTGAGAGTGAGGAGGAATCCGCATCTAGGTCTTCGTGACCGAGGAGCGGGTCCTCGAAAAACTCACTCTTAAAAATGTGAAAATGGGGGGACAAAGCAGGAAACGAAGATCGAAATCGCGGCAGTTAAACGATGTTTGCTCGCAGGCAAGGCGCCATATCGGGAGGGCCCGTTGAATTGATCTATTTTCCCGCACGCTTACTTCTACGGAACTGGGGGGTGAAGGTTCCGAATATTTTGCAGGACCAGGGGAATTTAACGGGGCTGTCACAAACCGAGGAATTAAGTCCGATACAAGAGAATTGGCGATTACAGGCGGTGGATCCGCGCACCTATTCGATCTCTGAGAGGAGACTGTCGAGGTTCTCGCTCTCGGAGCCATGCTCCTCAGCCAGTCCGGTTTGCACCAAACACCCGAGGCAAAGTCCGTTGTGAACACGCACTATACCGCAACAATGCGGGCACTCGTCGTCCTCATGCTGAGGTGTCCCAAACGATTCAGTAAGGCCGTTTAAATCCATTTTTCATCATCCCGGTTGGCTGCTGCTCGCCAAGGCGGTCGTCGCCCGGGCGAAGTCTCTCTGCTGATGCATGACTGTGCTCCAGAGTGGAGCCCGCAGCATCGCCAAAGCGTGCCGTCGGAGAAGCTTACATGTTAGTTCGATCGCTACAGCGTGCACAAGCACTTCTACGGAAAACCGGGGACTAAGTTCCGAAAAATGCTTATCCCAGCAGGAAAAGGTCTGGTTTTTACACAATTGTTTCAATTACCGTGTCGACAGATCACGTGGGCCTATGCACTTTGACGACAGTTCAGATTCCGATTCAATTCACAAAGAAGCGGTGTTCCATTCGACGACTTATGGGCGAATCATCTGAAATTTTAAAAAGTGCAGTTGCTGGAGCCAGAGAGACGCTGCAGTCACTTGTTCACCTCGATGGGCAAGTAGAGAACGCTGCGGGTCTGATCGAAGACTGTTTGCGCTCAGGGGGCAAATTGCTCGTTTGCGGAAATGGCGGCAGCGCAGCCGATGCGTCGCATTTCGCAACAGAGTTCGTGGTGCGTTTTATGAAAGACCGTCCCGCGTACCCAGCCATTTGTCTTGCCGGGGATGGCGGACTTCTCACCGCCGCGGGCAATGATTATGGCTTCGACGAGATTTTTGCTCGCCAGGTGGCGGCTTTCGGCCTTCCAGGGGATTTGCTGATTTGCCTAACGACTTCCGGCAAATCCAGGAACGTCGAGCGCGCATTGCAGGAAGCAAAAGCGCGCAAGCTTAAGACTATTACTTTCCTCGGTCGGGACGGCGGATCAACCATTGGGATGGCCGATATCGATCTTTTGGTTCGCGGCGATTTAACTGCCCGGATTCAAGAGGCGCACCAGCTTCTGCTCCATGTCTTGTGCGAGACTGTTGAGGTTCGGCTCATCGGAAAGAAAAAAGCCCAGTAAACACACGAAAGATACGAAAGTTCATATAGAGCGTCCTCGCAGTCCTGGACTTTCGCGTGTTTCGTGGCCGAACCGATTTCCGGCTATTCTGAGTTTTTTAGCAACCGTTCCCGTTCGCGGTCCAGTTGCCGGCGCTCGCTTGCTGTTAAACTTCCGATTCCGGACTTGGAAATCTTGTCGAGTATCGGATCGATCGAGGTGTAAACATCATCCGC
>DATHHK010000004.1:0-14852 GCA_035317225.1 Candidatus Udaeobacter sp.
CAAAAGAATCCCCGCAATCGTGCGGTCTACTCCGTCGGAACCTCCAGGCCGAAGCAGCATTGCCATGCCAATCACGGCGCCGAGCAGAATCCACGACGAGCACCATAACAGCGAAGAGTATGTTTCGGTGAAAGGCATAACATAAAGAGTCGGGTGCTCGTAAGGCTCACGGCTTGCCTTCAAGAATGGAGGCTTATCTTGGAATACGGGACGCCGTAAGATGAAATAGTCCGCGAAACTGTAAGGCACACGCTCAAGCCGAAACAGCCCGTGCTCTAGAGCAAACTTCTGCTGCTCTTGGTTGGCGGAGAAACGCATGGGCATCCCGCTGAAGTCACCGAATCGTGCGTACGTTAGAAACAAGTAAAAAAGGAACGCCGCCCCGAGCGGAAGAAAAAGCGCTGCGAGATTACGCACGGGATTCCTGCGGAATAAGCGAAGCGCGAGAACCGGCACAATCAAGAGAAAGGGCGCACCGAACGTCGCTCGGGATAGTAAAGCTGCGCCGGCACAAAAAGAGAAAGCCAGCAGCGCGCGAGTCAACGCAAATCCTTCCGTTTCTCGAGATCGCAGCGCAAAATAAAGAGCGGCCAGCGACCAGGCCAGTCCCCAAATGATCGCTTCGTCATAGATGGAAAGATTTCCGAGAAGCAGGAGCAGCGGCGAACCGAGAGCGAATCCCACCAGCGAAGCATTGCCCAGCCAATTTCGCCAGCCACTGGACAGTTTGGACGCACTCAAGGCGCTCCTAACGAGTGCAGCGAACGCGGCTAACGCGATCATTCCTGCGCAAAATCCAGAGATGCGCGACCAATTCCCTCGGCCGCCTTGATAGATATAATTTAATGGAATGCGCAGGAACGCTGGGAACGGGCCAAAATACATGCGCGGCTTATCGTCCACGATCATTATTTCGTGCCTGATCGCATCACCATCGACTCCTACGTCGCCTCGCAGAAAATGTTCGGCTTGTGAATCGTAGGCTTTGCCGAGCACCTCGTTGACGAAGATCTGGCGACCTCCGGTCATGGTGAAAAACCACAGAAGCGCGACCAGTACGAAAGCGACCGGCTGGAGATTCGGTGATCGAGTTTCTTCGGCCATCGGAAAGCAACAACTACCCCTTAATGCTCAAAAGAAAACGCCGCTTAGGCGAACAATGGACGTCAACCAGTCCACTAATCATGGTTTCCGAAATCAGCTTTTTTGGCGGTAGCGAACAAGTTCAAACCGAACTTGTGATATTGTAATCGAATCTCACTCGGCTTGAAGCCAGCACGAACCAGCATGGGCCAGAGATCCCGTTTCCCGTAATACATTTTATGGTCGTCTATCTCGACTGTCGGGCTGAAGCCAAGCCGGAATGCCGATAACTCGAGGAAGCGTTTACCCACCCAGGTTGGGACGTTGACTAGAAGGAGTCCTGAAGGTCTTAGCAAACGCCACGCAGATTGGAGAACCAACTGCGGCTCAACCAGATGCTCCAAGACTGAGATAAGCATCACCACGTCCAGGGTTTCGCTTTCCATTTTCGGAACGATCTGCTCGATCGTTCCCTGATAAAAAGTGAATCTCTTCCGCTTCAGCAGCTCCGGAGCGATCTGGAAATCTACTCCAATGCCTTTTTTCAGTCTCGGCTCTAAAGCGAGTAACTGAGTGGCGCGGTAGCCACAGCCGAGTTCTAACACCTCTAAATCGCTTCGGGTCGGCAGATGCCGACGAATTGCCCGCTGCGACAGCCACACTCCTAGCCGATCAGCCAGGGTCAATCCGTGTTGCCCATAGCTTTCATCTGTCCGCGAACTCACTGCCGATACCTTAAGATGACGCGGTTCGCCATTTCCATCAGCAGCGTGAAGCAGAATGTCTGGAATCCAAGGATGACGAAGAGCAGGCCGAGAATAGCTGGATGCGAGATGGCTTGCAGGTTCAGTCCGAGTTTCAAATAGAGGTAAACGAGATGGCCAAGGAGCATCAGCCCGGCCAACATAAACCCAGCCGATGCAATCATCCCACGATCGTACGTCACGAATGTTCGCAACCGCTCCACAAATCGAGGTCGTAATCCGTGAAGGACCCGGGCAAGCAGCCCAATCTGGATCGAGCTGTAACCCAGGGTCGCACAGGTTACCCCAAGGAGCATCCAGTATAGACTAAACCCAATGGGTCCGATTCTCACCGGACCTGTCGAGAGACCTAGAGAAAGCAACAATCCAATTCCCATAAGAGCGATGCCAGGCTTGAGCAGGAATGAATCCGCGGCGTAGACCAGCATCACCTTTAGGTTCACCCAACCTGCCATCCAGGATGATCTCCATCCGACGCGACGGTGGTGACTGAGGCGTCCCTCGCGGTCCTTGTAAAACTTAATGGGCACTTCGGCACTCGCGAGTTTCAATCGCGCGGCTTTCAATACCATCTCGCTTGCGTATTCCCAGCCTTCCGATGTGATATTGATTCTATCCAATGCTTCGCGAGTCGCTCCCCGTATCCCGCAATGAATGTCGGAATAGTTGCTGCGATAAATGCGGTTGAGAATCCAGTTTGTCAGAGGCGTGCCGAAGTAACGGTGCAATTTGGGCATGGCCCCCTTTTCGATACTGCCTCGGAAGCGGCTACCCATTATAAACTCCGCGCCTTTGCGAAATTCCTCCACGAATGGAGCGATCTCACGAAAATCGTAGGTCAAGTCTGCGTCGCCCATTAACATCCACTTTCCGCGGATGTATGGAATGGCGTCGATGTAAGCACGGCCAACCCCTCGCTTCGGAGTGCGCAGGACCTCGCCGCCATGTTCGAGAACAATTTTGGGTGTGTTATCGGTCGAACTGTCCACAATGAGGATCTGCCCGGTCACGCCGGCGCGTTTAAGACCTTCCTTGCACCACTCGATAAATTCGCCCACGGTGACTTCTTCATTCATAGCAGGGATGACGATGCTCAGTTGTACTTCTCCGAGCGTCATGCCCTCCGGTTTAAGATGTTCAATGCCGCAACCCAAAGATGCAGTCCCAGACTTTACGTCATTCAGCATTTAGTTTCTCCGGTTTTACGGGTTTGGCGATGTCTTCATGGATCCCAATCGACGTCGGCTGAGATCGTCGATCAATCACGGCTTTCACCAACGCAGCAAAAATCAGTATTGTGAGCAGAGACATTGGTTGAAGGTACCGCACGCTAGCATCCTTCGAGAGAATGGTGATTGTCCCAAAGAGAATCCAGCTATGGAGGCAAAGCAAAAAAACATACCCCTCGGCCAGGAAAAATATGAGACCGACACAAACGAAGGGTGATAACAGGACAATGTAGTAGTAGGGCTGTGAACGCAAAAAGTACCGTTGCGACAGCGTTTTCGTTTTAGCCTCTCGTGCTGACGGCGGCACCAAATGAAAGTGAGTAGCCACATTCCATTTTTTCTTTTTCGGCCAATTGTTTCGCGTCTTTCCTAACTCAACCTTAGCCTGTCTACGGATGTGCTTGAAATTCCAGTAGTGTAAGAACGTCTTGGCGCCCAGCGATATCACGTCCAGTGGGCGACGCAACAACGCATTCAATGCTGTCTGCTTCGCTACCCGGTTCGAGACCACGTCGTTCGGCTCGATCTGCTTCCACCGGTCGGCAAGGCCTCCAGGCGAATAGAGCTGACCGTCCCTTGACCAGACGTCGTTCAGTCGAAACTCATTACCCCTTGCAATCAACTCAGATAAGCGGGGGTCGGGAGAATCAGTCGGTTTAAGAACAGGCGCCCACGTCGTTAGCACGCTAAGTCCAGTATTATGCAGAAGGGCAGGTTCTCGACTCGCGAGCCTACCGTTGAGTTGCCGATAGCCTTGCTGAAGAAGAAACATAAACAAAACGCTAAATGCCAGGTGTAGTCCTGCCGACTTTAGTCCGGAAACCTTCGATAATGTGGAGGAATGTTTCCCAAACGCTGCGCGAATTTCTGGAAAAAAAGCTATAACCGGTAACAAAACGACACTGATCTGAGCAACAAGTAGATAACTCATCCTGAAGCCTATTGCGAATATCGACAGTATTTCGACAATTGCCAGCTGCCAAAGACGCTGCTGCTTCAGGTATAGAAACGAAAAGAACAACGCGAAGGCGTAGAAGAAAAGGCTAACGGTCTCCGTCATGACGTAGCGCTCCCATACCAATTGCAACGGATCCAGCGAACAAAGAACCCCAAAAAGATAGGACAAGCCAGAAGTGAGTCCAAAAATACACCGGCAAATAAGTGCAACTAAAATTGCGGTGACTGTGGCAAGAAAAGCCTGAAGAATCAGTAATGAACTCAAACTCCCCGTCCCGAGCGATGACCAGCGAATCACATACCCGTATAAAAATGAGCGGTCAGGAGGAATCCACCCGGACACTGCCGTAAACAGATAGCTTCCTGAGTCTCCCATAAATAGTTGTGGCAATGGATCGAGTCCGAGAAGAACGAACTTCAATGCCAGGATCAGAAAGCAAAATAACCACCAATGTGGGTCTACGAAAAAGCTGGGAGAGCCAGTAACCCTCGCTGCGGCTGGTGCCTTAAACATCGGAAAGAGGATGACGCGTTAGAGTGTCACCCCATTTAAGGTTGCTGGGCCTACTTTTTGAACTCGAGCGCGCCTTTTTTGACTGCGTAAGTGTAGCCTACCATCAGGATTGTGATGAAGCTGAGCATGCTCCAGAAAATAACGCTGCTCTGCCTGATAGAGTCGCGGTACACGACCGCCCACGGGTACATGAACACAATCTCGAGGTCGAACAGAATAAAAAGCATCGCCACCACGTAAAACTTCACGCTGAAGCGCGGCTGGCGTTCACCCTGGGGGATCATGCCGCATTCGTACGGGGTATCTTTGGCGGCCGTACGTTTTCCACTCTTGCCTACCAACACACTGACGACCAACGCCGAAGCGGCGAAGAGAATGGCTACGAGAATTTGCAGGAGAACCGGCAAATATTCGCGTAGCATCCGGAATTCCCTGGAATCAGGAGGTTTCGGTTATTTTACACCAGCAAGATGGCCATTCTGCTGGGCAATCGCGGCGGCCAAAGCCGAAGGCAACCCCTTGTACTTCTTGCCGTTCTTCTTGACCGCGCCCCGCGCCACGAGATTTTGCAATTTCTCGTAAGCTCGCAAGCGCAGCATTTCCTCGCCACCGCTGGCAGCGTTCCGGGCCCGAAGATTCTCGTGCACGATGTCGAACAACTGCTTAAATTCGAACGACGAACGCCGTGAGAGGACAGCGACCAGCTCCTCAGTTACCAGATCAGGAACGCGACGGGAGAATGCATTTTTCTTTAGAATAGCCATAAGGTGAGAAAAATAGCACGTTTTCTGCCCAACTGCAGCACCTTTCTTTGGTTTCCCGTAGCTGAAACTCCAAAGAGTGCCGAAATGACGCAGCTCTCCGGCCCGGCTCCCATCTATGGCGTGGCCGATGGGCTGCTTACCGCCGGCTGCGGCGTGGCTGTCGAAGAAGGCGCCCAACTGCCAAAGCCTGTGGCGGCTTGCTGTCGTGCCGCCGTGCCGACGCTGCTCAGGATGGCGAGCCCGATCGCCGCCTGGTCTAACGTGATTGGTCCGAGGGACTCCGCCACATAGCCGTCGCGGTCATATCTTTGCGAGGAGACAATCGGACTCAGGTGCTTTGTGATGACCTCTGGCGATGGAACCTTACCTAGATCAACGGAACGAGCTATCGCCGGCATGAATGCCGCAGCCATTAGCAACATCGGACGAAGCGAAGCATCAAGGCGCGAATACAGCAGCGCGGTATCCACGTATGAGAAAAAATTAGTTGGCGCCGGCAACAACCGCTCAGCGGCCTTGTAGGTTTGCGAATTAGAAAGCTCCGAAGAGCTACCCGTGCTGCGTCTCACTGCCTCTTCTACCGATACGGGATTCAAACCGGCGATAAGAATCCGGTCAGACAACGCGATAGTTGGAGTGATTGCGACGAGTGTGGCTGCCGATTGTTTCGAGAAATAGCGGACGCCGTCCTTCTCTGTTTGCGTCCAGATTGCCCCTTCATCGGCGCGTGTGAACGCTTCGACGATCTTGCTGGCCCTGGCCATTTCCACCACTGGCAGAGTCAGAAGTAAAGATGGCCAATGGGCGTTGGATGGCCAGTCTGCCAGCGCTCCCAACTCGAAGCCAAACGCGGCTTTCCAATCATCGGCTGCGATCCCACTGGTGGCGAAGTCCTGGAAGAGTTTCTGCACTGCTCCACTCAGCGTAGCGGCCTGATTTAGTGTTTCCATCTTTTCGCCCAGATTGAGCAGCATCGCCAGATAGAAAAATGTCTCCTTTGTTCCAAGTGTTAGCGAGGAGCGGTTAAGCGTACCGTCAGTCTCGATCTTTGGCATTCCGAGAAAAAGCACGTCGCGTATTTTTCCGTTCTCAAATCGCGACGAACCCGCAATGCACCGCATTTTTTCAAGCATGGTGGTCTCTCCGAGGGTCGGGTTTGATTGGACTGCAGCACGCAGCGCGGCAAGCCGCTCGGAAAATGCCTTGGGCTGGAGATAGAAAAACGCTGCATCGTTCGATGGCCGGTGCGCGATCGCTATCCGGTACGCTTCGTCCTTATCAAGCGTTTCCCCTGAATCGTTCGCGCGATGGTCGACGCGATCGAGCAGCGCCTTTAATTCCGTCACGTTTGTTGCCGCGAAGAACCATGGGCGATCATATGTTGTTGCCAGCGTGAATGGAGTCGCTGCGACCACATCGATTTCATGGCCCTGATACTGAAGTTTCTCGCTCTTCGTGCCTGGACGTTGTTCCAAAAGCATGGCGCGCCACTTGCCGATGACCCGCTCAGCGTCCTCTTGGGTCCCGCGAAAACGAAAGCCGCCCACGAGGCTTGGAGCGCTATCGCTGATGGACGTCAAGGCGAAGAAGGCGTTCTTTGGGTCGAGCTGTTCGAGCTCCTGCAGTGTCCCAAGAACCTTCGGGGTTGGCATGTTGTCCAGCGGCTTGCGCAGGAAATCCTGCACGGCCGGTTCGCGGTACAGCTGATAAATATCCGACTGACGCCACTCATCGCGTGTCCGACTAAAGTCCGGCAGGTGCGCAAAAAAAATTGTTCTCCGCGGCAGAAACGCGCTCACGGAAGCGCCCGAAACCTGTTGCGAAAAATTCCAGTAGTACCAACCGGCATATGCGGCAACAGCGACCGCAATGATCAGCAACAGAATTCGTCTCATAAACAGCGCCTCAAGCGCGGATGCTCGATACTCGATGCTGCATACTGGATCAAACGTAAACTTGATCGAGCGGCCTGAGCGTAATGATTAGGCCCTGGGATGAAATTGGCGATGCACGGCTTTCAATCGCTGTTGATCGACGTGTGTATAAACTTGGGTCGTCGAAATGTCGGCGTGACCAAGCATTTCCTGGATGATACGCAGATCGGCGCCGTTCCCCAGCAGATGCGTCGCGAAGCTGTGTCGCAGAAGGTGAGGATAAATGTGCTGTTCGAGTCCGGAGCGCCGCGCATGTTGTTTTACGATCTGCCAGATGCGCGCTGTTGTTAGTTTGGTTCCGCGCTCGGAAAGAAAAATTTCGCTACTGCTGCGGCGCTTGACTAGTTTCGGCCGTTCAGTGGACAGGTACGCTGCCAGTGCTTCGCATGCCTTGCGGCCCACCGGCACAATCCGCGTCTTGTTTCCCTTACCGGTTACTCGCACAACTCGTTCTTCGAAGTTGAAGTTCTCAAGACGCGCGTTTGCCAGCTCCGAAATACGCAGACCGCTTGCGTAAAGCAATTCGATCATCGCCCGATCGCGTAACCCGTGAAGAGCATTCGTATCGATCCCTTCAAGGAACTGCTCGATTTGTAATTCGTTCAGTGTTTCTGGGAGATATCGCTCGATTCGCGGAAGCGCCAGCGCTTCAGCCGGATCACGCTGAACCTCGCCTCTGGCGACCAGGAAGCGAAAAAAAATCTTCAGCGCGACCACGATGAGTTTGATCGAAGAAGCGGAAAGGCCGGCCCGCTTGCGATCGGCGAGATATTCGCCGATCGCTGGCAATGTCACCGCGCGCGGATCTTCAATTTTTTTCCTGACGGCGCACCAGCGCGCAAATTCACTCAGCGATCTTTGGGTAGAAAGCTGATAATTTTCAGAAAGACCGCGCTCGATTGCGAGGAAACGGATAAACGAGTCGATCGCGTCTTCCATCTTCCACATTGTAGCGACCGGCGGGGCGCCTGCAAAATCACCCTGTTGCGGCGGGCAGGCCGCCTGCGACGGAATTGAGAACGCAGCCGATCCGCCTAACGCGCATCTCCACAGTGAAAGCAGGCTGCGATATATTGACAAGGCAACCTTAGATGTCCGATGTTTAGTTACGATGAGTTTGGACCTCAATACGATCCTGAAGGATTGGCCTCACGAGAACGGGAATATCAAGGTGCGCAAAATCGCGGGGCTCGATGGCCGTGAGAAATTGCAGCTACGGGTCGATCTCGGCGTGTTACAAATGGAATTGGCCGGGCGGCCGGATGGCCGGCGTCCGCACAATTGTGAGTCGCTTCTGGAATATCATCAGAGACGGGCGGCTCGTGCTGCGGCGAAAGGCGAAACCTACGAGCTCGCGCCCGAACAATGCGCAGAGCTCCAACAGGAAGGTATCCAATATTATCATCGTTATCTGAGCCTGTTTCAGATCAATGATTTCGACGGCGTAGTCCGCGATACGCAGCGTAATCTCGACCTCTTCACCTTCGTCTCCCAGCATACAGATCGCGAGGAATTTTCTTGGAGCCTCCAACAATTCCGTCCCTACGTGCTCATGATGAACACTCGTGCGAAGGCTTCCATTTTTCTCGGCCAGGGTCAATTTGCGGAGGCGATAGCTGAAATTGAGCGTGGCCGCGAGGCGATCGTTGATTTTTTGCAACAGTCAAACTTTCCGGAGCTGGTGTCGAAGAGTTCCGAGATCGCATTTCTCGACGAATGGCTCGAGGAAGTGAAAGCAAAGCGTCCGCTTTCCAAGCTGGAGATCATGCGGCGCGAGATGGAAACTGCGATTGCAAAAGAGCTCTACGAGCGCGCCGCGGAGTTGCGCGATGCGATCAAGCTCTTGCAAGCAAAGAAGCATTAAGACTGTAGTTCTTCGCTGACCGGAATTGCTTGCCCAGGTCCGACCAGAGTTTTCGGCATGACCGTGAGGCTCCATGGGCGATGAAATTGTAAAACCCCTTGCCGGGTTGTAGGCGCCGCCTGAGGTTTCTTTCTATGGCTACACAATTTACCCAATACGCGCATCCTGAGGCGCTGGTGGAGACCGAGTGGCTGGAAAAACATCTCAAAGACGATGGGATCCGGATCGTGGAGTCGAATGAAGACGTGCTTCTTTACGATACAGGACACATTCCGGGCGCAGTCCATATCGATTGGCGTGCCGACCTGCAAGACCCGGTGATTCGTGACTATATCTCGCCTGAGAAATTTGCGGAGCTTTGCAGCAGTAGCGGCATCACGCCAGACACGACCTGCATTTTCTATGGTGATAAGGCCAACTGGTGGGCCTGCTATGGACTCTGGGCGTTCCGACTCTTTGGACACGAGAAAGTGAAAATTCTCAATGGCGGTCGCGACAAATGGAAAGCGGAAGGCCGTCCCATGACGCGCGACGTCCCCAAATATGCAAAGACAAATTATCCAGTACCGAAGAAACGATTCGACAAAGAAATTCGCGCCTTCTTCGATGAAGCATTGGCGCAAAGTAAAAGCGGCAAACCGCTGATCGATGTGCGCTCACCGGGCGAATACAAGGGCGAGATTACGCATATGCCCGAGTATCCGCAGGAGGGCGTTCTGCGCGGAGGTCATATTCCCGGAGCGAAGAGCATGCCGTGGAAAACAGCCACCAACGACGATAGCACGTTCAAGCCGGCTTCGGAGCTGGCAAAAATCTATTTCGACCAATGTGGAGTTGGACCCGAAAAGGAGACAGTTGTTTATTGCCGCATCGGCGAGCGTTCCAGTCACACGTGGTTCGTGCTCACCTATCTATTGGGACTGAATAACGTGCGGAACTACGACGGTTCCTGGACCGAGTGGGGCAATAAGGTCGGTGCACCCATTGAGAAGAGCGTGTAAGTATTCTTGCCAGAGGTACCGAACGATTCGTTAAGCGTTTGACACAAACGCCTCTACAAGAAATTTTAAATCCGCCCGGTTTTTACCAGAAGGTCATGGATTAAGCGCATTCGCTTTTGCTCTTTGGGGCTGGAAATCAGCTGCCCAATCGAGCGTCGGATTCGCCGTGTCCAATTCAAGTTTGCCTTAGTCCCAGGTACATTAAAACGGTATTTGCGCGCGAGCAGATCGGTGATCATGACGATAGCGAGCCATGCCTCGCTTCCGAAAAGCGCTCCCATGATCGCCGGGTAAAAATCTTTTTCAAAATCGATGCGGTCGATTTTTGGATCGAACCCAGCGAAGACGGCGATTTTTGCTAAATCGAATCGGGATTGTTCCGATGTCGGCGTCGGATGCTCAAAAGCTTCTTCCCACAAAGCGCGGATCGGTTTGTGATCATGCGTTGTATATGTCGCAACGGAAAGCCGCTCGTATTCGTTTCCGGGCGTGACTTGTTCACCACGAACCTCCCATTGCGGGATTCTAAATCCCGCGATTCCGAGCGCGCGCAGATTTGGGCGTACGTAATCAGGAACAAGTCCGAGGTCTTCGCCGATCACTCGCGTGGCGCCGGCTTCGTCCAAAACAACGCGCAAGTATTCTTCGCCTTCGCGTTTGTTCGCCTCGGAGTTTTCGGGGGTTTCGTCGTCACGTGGAACGAAACGCGGTGCGCGGCCGCTAGTTCGTTCGAGCATTTGATTCCAATCGAGCGGAAAAAATTGCTTGTTCTTCCGCGGCCGCCAGGGGAAGGCATAGATGCGATAAAATCCAAGCACGTGATCAATGCGAAAGAGATGAAAAATGCGGCGGACAGCCCGGACGCGCTCGCGCCACCACTCAAAATTGTCCACTCGCATTCTGTCCCAGCGATAGAGCGGAATGCCCCAGTTCTGGCCCCACTTTTGCGTGAATAGATCTTCTTTGAAGTAAGGCTCGGGAGGCGCGCCGCCGCACCAATCGAGCACGAATCCATCCGGCCGCGCGAAAGCGTCAGCACTGTAATAACTGACGCCGAATGGAATATCGCCCATCAGTGCCACGCCGCGTTCCTCAGCGTATGATTTGATCGCGCGCCATTGTTGGTGCGCAATCCACTGCACATAACGGAAGAAATCTTGACGGCTTGCCAGCCCTGCTTGTCGATCTTGCGGCAGACCACGTAACCAGTTTCGCGCTCTTTCTATTGACTGATGTTGCGCCGGCCATCGATTCCAAGCGGCGGAATCCTCATTCTCTTCCATTAGAACGCGAAAAAAGGCGTAATCGCGTAGCCACTGGGCTTCCTCTTCGCAAAATGTTTCGAATTCCAACTGCCGTTCTTCGCTGGCGTTAGCAGAGAAATTCGCAAACGCTTTCTCTAGGATGCGCCGCTTCAGTTTTTTGACTTGGCGGTATTTTACTTCGCCAAGACGAAGACTGCGAAGATCGGTGCCAGCAACTGCAGCATCAAAGTCTTCGCGTGTTAAATCTGGTAACGAGTTTGGCGCTAAATGCAGCGTGGCTGGTTCGATCGCCATTGCGCTGATCGCGTTGTACGGGCTGTTGTCGGCCCCGGTCTCGTTGATGGGCAGGAGTTGGACTAGCTTGAATCCAATTTGTGCGACCCAATCGATAAACTCCCGGAGCGCGCCGATATCACCGATTCCCAGATCATCCTCTCCGCGCAGCGCAAACAACGGCACGAGCACGCCCGCAATCTTTTTCTCCGGTGAAAGATTCAGTCCTGGATGCGTCATCTTGTCATGTCGAGCGAAGTCGAGACATCTCTCATTCTAATTCGTTTTCGAAAAGGGCGAGAGATTCATCGACTTCTGAGCGCTTTGCCGAAATGCTAACCAATGAATTCAGCGGCGCTGCACCTGCCAGTCTTCGACGAGTGCGTCTGGAATCTCCTGCAGAAAACGCGAGGGCCGCTGGAAAACGTCGCCATATCCTCCGCTCAGACGCATTTGCGGATAAGTGAGATACAATTCGTCGCGGGCGCGCGTGATGGCTACATAAAACAGACGCCGTTCTTCCTCGAGGGCATCACGCGTATCGAGCGAGCGATTGCTTGGAAACATTCCGTCAGTCAGCCAGATCACGAACACTGTGTGAAACTCAAGGCCCTTGGCCTGGTGCACTGAAGAAAGATTGACGGCTTCCTTGTCGCCGGCTTGAACTGACGCGGCTTCTGCATCAACGTTGCTGATCAGCGCCAACTGCGAAAGAAATTCGTGCACGTCCTTAAACTGGCGGGCAAAGATTGCGAGCTGATTCAAATCTTCGCGGCGAAGTTCATAGTTTGTGAAGTTCGCTTTGGCATAATCGTCATAGATCGCTTCGACGACAGACGTGATCATTTCCGATGGCATATTGGGTCGACCGGCTGGAGCGATTTCGTCCAGCGTGTGCGCGAGTTGCTCCCAAGGCTTCCTTGATTTCATTGGAACGTTCATGGCCAGGAGCGTTTTGCCGATGTTGTAGTCCGCCTGAGGTGGCTCGCTGACCCCGGCCTGTGGTGACGTTCCTTCCGGGCCACGATCGGCGCCCGCAACTACAGCCAGCGAGTTTTCCCAGGCCCGCCAAAGGTTTTCTGCGGTACGATTGCCGATGCCGGGAAGCAATTTCGCCATGCGTTTGAATGCGACTTCATCGCGAGGATTGGCTACGAAGCGAACAAACGCAGTGACGTCTTTAATATGCGCCTGCTCGAAAAATCGGATGCCGCTGGTGATTTGATAAGGTATGCCTCGCCGTGACAACTCCAGCTGCAGCTCGACCGCGTGATAGTGCGCGCGGTAGAGCACCGCGATGTCGTTGAGATCGACATTTTCATCGCGGAGTTCGAGGATTCGTTGCGCCACAAACTGCGCTTGCTCCGCACCATCGTTTAGCGCGACAAGGGCCGGCTTCAGCGCTTTTGATTCGCGCGTTGCGCTTAAGCGTTTGCGGAATTGGTGAACGTTGGCGGCAATGGCCGCGTTCGCTACGTCCAGAATTTCTGGCACACTGCGATAATTCATCTCGATCTTGAACACCCGCGCATCTGGATAACGCTTTGGAAATTCGAGGATGTTTTGAAAGTTGGCGCCGCGCCACGAGTAGATTGACTGTGCGTCATCGCCCACCACCATCACGTTTCGGTGGTCATGCGCGAGCAGATCGACGAGATCAGCCTGGATCTTGTTGGTGTCCTGGTATTCGTCGACGAGAATGAACTGAAACTGCCGCCGATAAATTTCCGCGATTCGTTCGTGCTGTTGAAACATCGACAACGTCTTTTGCAGCAAATCGTCGAAATCCATCGAGTTAGTTGCCTTTTTCTTTTTTTCGTAGCGCCCCCGAACGTCGTGAATCTTCTCAAGTAGCGGCAGGAAATAAGGAAATTTTTCTGCAAGCAATTCCTCCATCGGCTTCTCTGTATTGACGACAAAACTAAAAATTTCCGCGAGTACATCACCTTTCGGAAATCGAATCTCCTTCGGATCAATTCCTGCGCTGATTACGACGGCGTCGATCAAATCTTTTTGATCTTCGCGGTCCATGATGGTGAAACCGCTCGAATAACCGAGCGCGCTGCCGTGCCGGCGCAAGATCCGGTTTCCTATCGAATGGAATGTGCCACCCCAAAGTCCGCTGGCGTCGACCGGCATCAAATTCGCTACACGTCCCAGCATTTCGCGTGCAGCTCTGTTTGTGAACGTGAGAAGCAGGATATTGCGAGGATCGATTCCGTTTTCGAGCAAGTAGGCCACGCGATAAGTAAGGGTGCGCGTCTTTCCCGAGCCCGCACCAGCTATGACAAGAAGCGGACCCGGCGCCGCAGTCACCGCTGCGAGCTGCTGTTCATTTAGCTCGGCAGCGTAGTCGACATTAGTCGACGTCGGGGCTGGTGCGCGTTGCAGCGTGTATTGACGAGACATGGTAATGATGGCGGACTGCAAAGAACCGCAGCGATGAGGTGTTCGCAAATGTCATCGCGAATCACATGGAAGTTCCGCTCTAGCGGACGCAAGCTCTTTTGCAAAAACCATTGAAACGCTAATAATCGCCGGCCATAATGGCCGCCCTTGTCCCTCCTGCTCACATTCATTTTCCTCCTGTCACTGTGCGTCGGATCCGTAGCCGCGGCACCGGTAGCGGGCCAGGAGGTTTCGCAATTGCGAACCGAGCTACAAGCAGCCGAAGACGCCGCGGATAAGCCCGCGATTATCGAGTTGACTCGGCGCATTCTCGCCATCACTCCAAGCGACTCCAATGTCTGGGATACACTTGCCCAGACAGAACTGGAAACCGAAGACCTGGATCGTCTGGAGCAAACACTCGACGCATGGCAAAAAGCAGTCCGGCATCCACCGGCAGCGATTGAAGATTTCCGGGGCGACCTTGCGATTAGGCGCAAGGATTATCAAAATGCCGAGCGGCATTGGCTTGCGTTTCTCGCGTCGAAGCCGTTGCCGGCAGACGCCGCGACCGAGTATGACAATCTGGCGAATTTATGCGCGACGCAGGAGCGCTGGGAAGATCACGCGGGTTATCGAACGAAGGCAATCGCTGCACAGGATTCGGCCACGCGCCGTGTCGCGCGCGCAATCGCTTTCCTTCGTTTGCACAAATGGGACGCGGCTTATGCCGACATGGCGAAGGCAAACAAAATGGACGCCACCGACTCGGAAGTGAAGGAATGGCTCCCGCAGTTCGAACGGTTGCAGGCATTT
>DATHHK010000005.1:0-6381 GCA_035317225.1 Candidatus Udaeobacter sp.
GCAAATGCAAGCACTTTCTCCGCCACCTGATGGCGGCTATCCGAATGGCAACACCGCGGAAGGCGATAGCGCTCTTTCGGGGCTAACGGGCGGTTTTTATAACTCAGCGTTTGGTTTCTTGTCGCTCCTAAGTAACGGCGATGCCAGCTTCAATACAGGTGTCGGCGCTGGGGCGCTCCTTAGCAACACCGCAAACGAAAATACGGCTACAGGCGCCGGAGCGCTTTTAAGCAACACCATCGGCGACCAAAACACAGCCAATGGCACGTTCGCCCTTTTCAGCAACACCGAAGGCATCCGTAACACTGCGATCGGTTCTGGAGCGCTTCTTAACAACACCGGCGACTCCAACACCGCCATCGGTGCTGACGCGCTTAGCGTCAATACCACCGGAGGCCTCAACGTGGCCATCGGTGGTATCGCGCTCCGTGACAGCGAAGGCAACGGCAACACGGCTATCGGGGTTGGTGCGCTCTTCCAGTCGACCGGTAGTTTCAACACGGCCGTAGGCCGTCTAGCCGGGCAAGGTATTACCACCGGTAATAACATTATTGCAATTGGCGCCCAAGTGGATGGTATCTCCACTGTTTTTGGCGAGGTGGATGACAGCTGCTATATCGACAACATCTTCGACGCGGACATTGACTTGGGCACCGCCACGATTGTGGGGGTCGACGCCGATGGAAAGTTAGGCACGAACGCTGTCGATGCTGCTGGAAACAAGGTGCCGCTGGCTAGTCTGCTAGGTGGCCAGCGCCAAGCCATGCTCAATGAATTGCGCAAAGAGCAAAAGAGGGTCGCGGATTTGGAAGGCACGGTTGCGCGTCTCGCGGCAACGGTAAAAGAGCAGGGCGCACAAATCCAAAAAGTGAGCGCCCAACTAGAGGTGAGCAAGCCAGCGGCGAAACTCGTGCGTTACAAACAATAGGCCCACGACAATCGGATCCTTCAGGTCTTCTTTGGTGTGAGCGCACGCACCTGGCGTGCGCTCACCAAATTTAAATCAAAAGATGATCTCGAAGAGTTTAATGCCGTTCCATTTTCCAGGGTGATTCGGATCGAATGATGTACTCTCTACCCAAGTACCGTAGCGTGCCGGCGCCCAGGGATTGAGCATTTGGAACGGGTTACGCCCATCGCTAAATCCTCGCGGAATCACTCCCTGGACTGGAGGACGTTGTAAAAGGGGCGGCGGCGTAGGCATTGCTCGCACCGGTTTTTGCGGGCCAATCGGTGCTCTGAACTCTTGTGCCCACGCGGTTGTAACGAGTGCGGCCATGATTGCGATCATTAATGTTTTCATGTTTTTTCCTTTCGTTGGAAGCGCGCAATCCGCCTCAGGCGGGCTTGCCCGTCACAACGCCTGGCCACATTATATACTTCGATGGACTACCTTGAAAAGGCCGGACGTGTGCTGGATATAGAAATTTTTGAGCTCAAGCGATTGCGGGAACGTCTGGGCGAAAATTTTTCTCGAGCCGTTGAACTGATTAAGGAGACGGTCGATGCGCGGGGCAAAGTGGTTGTTGTCGGAGTCGGTAAGTCCGGACATATCGGAGCAAAGATCGCGGCCACGCTTACCAGCACCGGGTCGCCGGCTGTGCTGCTCGATTCTTCGAACGCGCTACATGGCGACCTCGGCGTAATTGCCGATGGCGACGTGGTGCTTGCTTTGAGCGCCAGCGGGGAGACGGAAGAAATGGTCCGGATTTTGCCGGCGATCGCTCGCTTTCAAGTGCGGATTGTCGCCATCTGCGGCGATCCGCAATCAATCCTCGCACAGAATGCGCATCTGTTTCTCGATGTGAACATCGAGCAGGAAGCGTGTCCGCTGAATCTTGCACCGACGTCGAGCACCACAGTGATGCTGGCCCTCGGCGATGCGTTGGCGATGGTTTTGTTGGAGGCGCGCGGATTCAACAAAGAGGATTTCGCGAAGTTTCATCCCGGTGGAATGATCGGACGCAGCATGCTTATCCGAGTGTACCAAGTCATGCGCCCGCGTGAAGCCATGGCAATTGTTTCTACGGATACACCTGTGCGCGAAGTGCTAAAGGCAATGACCGGCGTGCGTGCCGGCGCTGCCGTTGTAACCGACGAAAATCAGAGGTTACTGGGCATTTTCACCCATGGCGATTTCGTGCGGCATTTTCAATTCGATTCAAAGATCGGCGAGCGTCTCGTCGCGGATCTGATGACTTTGAACCCAGTGACTGTGCACAAAGATAAACTCGCCGTCGAAGTTCTTAATCTCCTGGAACGCCACCGCATCGACGACCTGGTCGTGGTTGATGATGACAGCGTTCCTGTCGGGATCGTCGATTCCCAGGATTTGACGCGGCTGAAATTGCTGTAACGATGTAACTTTTTTAACTAATCACCTCATAGAAATCATGCCCGCAGCCAACGATCTTCGCAGAGGAATGGCCATAAAATACAATGGCAACGCCGCTATTGTGCTCGAAGTCCATCATCGCACACCCGGAAATTTGCGTGCATTCGTCCAGGCCATCATCCGTTACATCAACACCGGCAAAAGCGCCGATGTTCGCTTTGGTTCGACTGACAAGGTGGAGCTGGTGGAGATCGAGCGAAAACAGCTCGAATTCAGTTACAAGGACCGCAACGGGTACCATTTCATGGACCCCGAGACGTACGACACCATCACGTTGCAGGAGAACCTGATCGGGGACGCAAAGGATTATCTGGTGGAAAATCTTTCGCTGCAGGTCCTCTACGCAGAGGGCAAACCGGTGGAGGTCGAACTACCCGCGTCGGTAAGCCTGAAGGTAACCGAATCCGCGGAGGGACTGCGCGGCGATACGGCGAGCAATGTTACCAAGCCGGCGACGCTCGAGACTGGCATGACCATCAACGTCCCGCTTTTCATCAAGGAAGGCGAGATGATCAAGATCGACACGCGTACCCGCGCCTACATGGGCCGCGCGTGATCGCTTCGTCTGGAGGCGCAGGCGGCCAGCGCCACACCCGGAACGCAAATTTCGCTTGTCCAAATTCGTCGCAGTCTGCGTAATCTGCGACAACTTTGGCTGCAAGAAAGAGAAAATCGACAAGTAATCGCGGGAAGCGCAATTCCAAGCGCAACCGCAAAGTTGTGCGCAACGTGGCACGGGCGCGGACACTCGTTCCGGTGGCGGATCCGCTCACGGTCCCGACCCGTTGGGTGAAATTTGTTTTTGCGATTTTCCTTCTTCCGATCTGCGCAATTCTCAGTCAGACATTTTTTACCGCTTTCGCGCGCGCAACCGTGACGCAGCGCTTTTGGGCGGGCGAAGAATTTTGGTTTTTTTCATTGGGCGCAGTTCTGTGGCTGATTGCTTTTTTCGGTCTTCCGCGCCCAATCCTCATTTATGTCTTCGGACACGAATTGACCCACGCGCTGTGGGTGTGGTTGATGGGGGGGCGCGTGAGCCGGTTTCGTGTTGGCCGTGACGGCGGACATGTGGTTACCAACAAGGCCAACTTCTGGATCGCGCTGGCACCATATTTTTTCCCACTCTACAGCATTCTGGCGATCGCGATCTATGGCGCGCTCAGCCTCTTCATGAATATGCAGCCGTATGGTCGATGGCTTTACGCTGTGATCGGCGCGACGTGCGCGTTCCATTTCACGTTTACGTGTTGGATGATCCCGAAAAATCAGACTGACCTGAGCGATCAGGGTACGTTCTTCTCGCTCGTCGTAATCTATTTGATGAACGTGCTGCTGCTCAGCGTGATGCTCATTCTGGCGTCGCCCCAAATTACGTTCGTCGGTTTCGGAGCAGATTTGCTGACCAATCTTGCCAATTTCGCGCGGTGGCTTGCTGATCTTTTTGGAAGACTGGGCGCAAACCTGTAGCCGTCGCCGTGTGGGCGACGCTTTGCACGACTGCTATTCACGCCGGCGCCGCGTCGCCCAGAGGTAGACGTCTACTGGTTCGTGATCGCGGCGAAAGGCAAGACCGACAATGCTTCGGCAAGTTTCACCCGCCGATCCTGCGCAGGAACAGGACGACAGGTAAAAAGGTCGTGCGCGTTTTCCAGCGAAAGCGTTTCGGGAATTTCCAGTGTTGTGTCCTGCCAAATCTCACCAATCGGCGGAAAACCAACGCGAGAAGAAAGCCGCGGTGCAATTACTACAATCCAGTGGTTCCCAAGCTGTCGGGCGAAGCTGACGCAGGAGTCCGCGAATATTCCGCCCGGCGTCAGGGGCAGATATTCTCCCTTCTGGAAAAGCTCGACGTGCTTGCGCCGGAATTGCAAGACGCGCTGCGTTAGAAGCATCTTGATGCGGCCATCAGTCCAGTTGCGCGCAAGATCGCGGGGATGAGCTGTTGCGAGTGATTCCAGCATTTCACGACGCCGCTTGTAATCGACTGGGCGCCGATTGTCGGGATCGACCAGACTGTAATCCCAAATTTCGCTGCCTTGATAAATATCGGGAACTCCCGGCGAAGTCAGCTTAAGCAACGTTTGGCTAAGCGAATTAACTGCGCCGAATCGCGCAACATCCTTCGCGACCGGAATTAACGCTGGGAGGAATTTATTTCGCGGCGATGGATCCAGGACTTTCGCGATGAAATCCCGCATTGCTGCGTCCCATTCTTCATTCGGTTGTATCCAACTCGTGTTGATCTTCGCTTCATGGAGCGCCTTGGCCATGTACCTTTGAATCCGTTCGATGTAATCCGGCGTTGCCGTCGTTTCCGGTTCACCATTGGCCTGCATCGGCCATGTTCCCAACAACGTTTGATAAAGCAGATATTCTTCGTTCGCGTCTGGCGCTGTGACGTCATTGATCGTTCGTTTCCAGCGACGATTAGCAACGCGCCATCGTTGCAATGAGCGCCGCCAGACCTCCGGGATTTCGGAAATGACAACGATTCGTGCGCGCACGTCTTCGCTGCGTTTGGTGTCATGTGTCGAAGTGGCGAGCAAGGTCGCCGGCCAATTGCGCTGTCGATCAATATTCCGCTCGTGAAATTCTTCTATGCTTAATCCAAACTGTTGCGGCTCGCCGCCTACTTCGTTCAACGCCGTCAGCCGGTTGTAAATGTAAAACACGGTGTCCTCCAGGCCCTTGGCCATGATCGGCCCTGTGGATTGCTGAAACTTTAGAACGAAATGCGTGTGCTCGGCGCGTGCTTTGGCATCGAGGTTCGGCGGAAAACGGAAGAGCAATATGTCGCGGAGAAAATTAAAAATTGATTCTTCCATTCCCGGATTGCGCCGCTTTGCGGCAGCGATCGCGCGCTCGACAATCTGCCGATCTTCTTCCGTCACAGGCTGCCCGGGCGCCAGGTATGTTCGATAAACCGGAAAACAGGCAATGGTCTCGCGCACGGTGCGCGACAACGCCTCGAGCGTGAAATCGCGATACCATCGGCTTTGCTCGGAAAGCCGGTCGAGCATGTTACCCAACACATCGACGTCATTGGCCAGGGACAGTTTCATGACCTGCAGCTTTTTTGCATACAGCAGATGCCCAAACGGTACGGAGCGACCAATGAAACGATGAAACGCTTTTGTGATTGCCGTTTCTGTCGAGGAATCAACAAGCAACTGCGCTACTTGATTCGTAAAATCGTACCCGGTAGTGCCGTGTACGTGCCAATCCTTGCGCAGAGTTTCGGAGCCGGTGAGAATTTTTTCGGCCACCATGTAAATCGCTCGACCGTCCTTCGGCAAAGTGGTCCCGAGCGCCTTCGCGCAACGCTGTTGAAGCTTTTCAAAATACTCGCGCGGCAGATAAAGACCGTCGGGATGGTCGATCCGAAGACCTGTAACCGCGTGTGAGCTTACGAACTCGAGAAGAAGCCGGTGAATGGCGTCAAAGACCTCTGGCAACTCGACCCGGATCGCGGCCAGTTCGTTCACGTCGAAAAAGCGACGGTAATTAATTTCCTCGGCGGCGACCCGCCAGAACGCCAGCCGATAGGACTGCGCATTGAGCAATTCATCCAGCGCATCAAAGCTACGAGGATCGCCCGGTTCGCCGTTGATCTGCGCCAGTGCCTTCTGAATTGCCTGTTGGACTTGCGGCGCCTCGGCGCAACGACGTTCGAGACGCCGCTTGATGATTTCTTTTTCGCGAATGCGCTCCGCGATGCGTTTTGGGTCGGCCTCGGTGCGTTTTGGCAAATATTCGAGTGCCGTCAGAATACTTTGCAGTTCCGCATAGAAATCCTCTTCCTTGTGTTCGGCCAGATTTCGCAAGGCGATTTCCAGAACGTAGCGATACGTTCCGGGAGCGATCGGCAGTCTGCGCTCGCCATAGAGCAAATAAAACGTTCCTTCCTCAAAGCGCACTTGCAGTTCGCCGCGCTCGAGGACACGCCCATACTGGTCGGTCAGAATCGGCAGCAGAACTTTATCGCG
>DATHHK010000006.1:0-2848 GCA_035317225.1 Candidatus Udaeobacter sp.
AGAAGAAACCAGTGTCCCATATATAAATGGGAGAGCGCCAAATTGGTCCGCGACTGGGTCCCAGGTGGATGTGACAAGGAAATGGAACCCAAATTTTTTGATGGCTCCCACCGACCCGATCCACAGCTCCCACCCGGTCAGAATCACCAGCACAACCACCGAGAGCGCCATGGCGCATGTGAGCCACTCAAACGCTTTGTCGCCAAAGCGCGAAGGCCGGTTCATCACCTGGGCCGCGGATCGGTGCTCACCCGGTGCCCCGAAAGCTTTCGAGGCTGGAGCTGTAGAAACCTCCATGCTTCCTCACATCACATTTTGATTTCGTTGATCCGCTTCAAGACACGCTCTTGAACGGTCTGCGGCAAAGGAGCGTAATCGAGGTCTTTGGCCATCTTTTCACCATCTTTCGCAGCCCATTTTAGAAACTCTACGAGCTTCTTCCCCTTCGCAGGATCTTTCTGCTGTTCGTAAACGAGCAACCAGGTCGCACCGCAAATGGGATAGGCGTCTTTTCCCGGCGCGTTTGTTATTGAAAATCGGAAGTCATCCGGGATCTCGGCCGTTGCAAGCGCAGCAGTCACTGAATCAATCGTCGGTTTCACGAACTGTCCTGTGGAATTTTTCACCTCTGCGTACGGCATCTTGTTCTGTGTCGCGTAAATCAGTTCCACATAGCCGATCGACCCCGGCGTTTGCTTTACCTGCCCCGACACACCCTCGTTTCCCTTGCCGCCGATGCCAGTCGGCCAATTAACCGATGTATTATTGCCGGCTTTCTCCTTCCATTCGCTGCTCACTTTGCTGAGGTAATCGGTAAAAATAAATGTGGTTCCACTGCCATCCGATCGATGTACCACCACGATGTCTTGATCGGGTAATTTTGCGCCGGAATTTAACGCCGCCAACTTGGGATCATTCCATTTCTTTATCTGGCCGAGAAAGATTCCGGCGATGGTATCTCCATCAAGTTTCAGGCTCGGATTGCCCGATAAATTGTAGGTCAGCACAACCGCACCGGCGACCGTCGGAATGTGGAGAATTTTCCCCGGCGCTTTGCCAAGGTTCTCGTCGCTCATTGGACCATCGGATGCCCCGAAATCGACCGTCTGCGCGAGGATCTGTTTTTGGCCTCCGCCAGATCCGATGGATTGATAATTGAACCGGACGGACGGATCGACTTTCACGTACTCATCGAACCATTTCGAGTAGATGGGATAGGGGAAAGTCGCCCCTGCTCCGTTAATCAACATTTGCGCAGAGGCGGTCGCGCTGACTCCGGCTATCAGCACTGTCGCGAGAATTTTGTGAGCAAGTTTGGGACGTTTCATAGATTTGCCAGCCTGCCGTAGCGCGCGCCGAAGCGTCAAAATTTTTAATGTTACTTTTGTGTGACAGGAGTCGAATGACGAACGAATGACCAACCGCCGCTCCAGCCGCCAGTGCCGAACGAAGTTCGAATGATAAACGCCAAAAAAAGGCTAGCGACCCTTCCTTTTGTCATCCCGGTTTCGACATTCCTTCGTCATTGGACATTCGTCATTCGTCATTTCCCGGCAGCACGACGCGGATTGTGGTTCCGCGCCCAACCTCGCTCTCAGCCTCAACACGGCCGCCGTGTAATTGAGCGATGTGTTTAACAATCGCCAATCCCAGACCTGTGCCTCCCAGCTCACGACTGCGCGCCTTGTCAGCGCGATAAAAGCGCTCGAAAATTCGCGACAAATGTTCTTTGCTGATCCCGATTCCATTATCAACGACGCTCAGTACGACGTTAGAACCGCAACGAGCTCCTCGGAGGCGAATCTGTCCGTTCTCGGGTGAAAATTTCACCGCGTTGTCCAGCAGATTGTGGAGCACCTCCTCCAGGCGCGTTCCATCGGCGCGGAGCATCAATGTCTCCGAAGGCAAATCGACAATCACTTTCAAATTCTTTCCGGCGAGTTTTTCTTTCCAATCACGGATGAGGTTATTAAATAACTCATCCATCCGCACGACGCTGAGCTCCAGCTGAGCCTGGGACGACTCCAGTTGTGCGAGGCTTAGCAGATCATCCACCAACCGTTGGAGTCGTTTGGAGTGCCGTTCCATGATCGAAAGGATGCGTGTGAGTTCCTCCCGTGAGGTCTGCGGCTCATCAAACAATACCTCGATGTAGCCGCGTAAAATCGACAACGGCGTTCGGAGCTCGTGAGAAACATTTGCCACAAAGTCTCTCCGGATTTGATCCAGCTGCTTCAACTCAGTGATATCGTGGAAAAGCGCGACAGCACCACTCACTTCATCGTCAGAGTCCTTGATTGGGACGGCGCTGACTTCGATATGCCGCTCGCTGTGGGTTCGCGAATCGGCCAGACTCAACTCCCCTCGCATCGCTTCCCCAGTAAGCAGCGTTTCCGCAATCAGTTGATCTAACGTTGCGTGACGGACAGCTTCAACCAAAGGAACGCCGACTGCCGGATCGCGCAGCTCGAACAGTCTCTGAAAAGTCGGATTCATAAGCGTAATGCTGTTGCGCGCGTCAACTACAAGCAGGCCATCCTCCATCGCGCCGAGAATTGTTTGCGTGCCGGATTCGCGCCCGGCGATCTGGTGTTCGAGTTCCTGCTGGTGCGCAGAAATAGTCTCCAACGCAAGACCGACCCGCTGCGGGTCAGGCCCACCATTTATCAGAAACGTCGACGGACGTTCACCGCGGGCGATTTGGGAAACGAGTTGCTCAATTTGTGGCCACGGCGCGGCCCATTTTTGCCAGAGAAGCAGCGTTGTCACTGCAAACAGAGCGCAGAGCACGCCGAGGATTAGCCAATACATCTGGCCTTACTTTTCTTTCATTCGATAGCCGAAACCC
>DATHHK010000007.1:0-9968 GCA_035317225.1 Candidatus Udaeobacter sp.
TTTTCCGACTTGCGGTCTTCGATGTTGTAACGGTTCTGCACACTAACAATGGGAACAATTTTGAGCGCACGCTCGATTTCGTCGGGCTCCACATTCGATAACCCGACGTGCCGAATCTTCCCGGCATCTTTCATCTCCTTGATGGCGCCGAGCGATTCTTCCATGGGAACTTTGGGATCGATGCTATGCAGTTGATACAAGTCGATGCGCTCCAGGCGCAGTCGTTTCAGACTGCCATCGACAGCTTGTTTAAGATGTTCGGGCCTTCCATCTGGTACCCACTCGCCCGGCCCCGGTCGAGTTAAGCCGCCCTTCGTCGCGATGACCACACCATTGGGATAAGGATAAAGCGCTTCCGCGATCAACAGTTCGCTTGTTTCCGGACCGTAGGCATCCGCTGTATCGATCAAGTTCACACCGAGCTCGACCGCGCGCTTCAAAACCTTGAGCGCATTCCCGCGATCAGGCGGCCAACCCCAAATCCCTTCGCCGGTGACGCGCATCGCGCCAAAACCGAGTCGGTTGACTGTTAAGTCGCCGCCCAACTTCCAGGTGGGATTCGTAGCGACGTTCGAGGACCCTGACCACTCGGCTCCGAAGATTACACCCGGTCCTCTCGCAAGAAGCGCGGCACCGGTTAGAAGCGTTGTGTCTAGGAATGTTCGGCGCGTAATACCTTTTTTTTCATTCGAGTCCGAACATTTTGCATGCATGCCGTTCAGCGTACGTCCACGCAAATTGCTGTCAACGGAGGTCGGCTAGCAGCCTGATGTCCGAGTTTCCGACATTCGTAAAAAGCGCTAACGCAAAATCCTTTGCTGCCTCTCGCGCATTAGAACGGCGAACGCCTCCTCGAGATCTTTGCCGAAAGTCAGAATGCCTCCTTCGTGTCCAGCCATGACAACAATCTTTCTGGTTTGCGTGTTGGTGCGCGTGAAGAGCTGCATTATCTCATACGCCATCTCGGGCGTTCCATATTCAACCGCCTTCGAAGTTGTCGGCGCTTCATTCAAAAGCGCTGCCCATAATCTGGAGCAATGGCAATGAACAACCGCCCCTGCGGTTGCATCCGACTCGTAGATTGCGGCGTGCGTCAACGATTCCGATGATGGCATCACAGAGCCCTCGTATCGGACTTGGTTCCTCTCAAAATCCCACGCCACTACTTTTGCGCAGTGTGCCAGCGCCAGCTCCTGTATGCCCCCGGTCGCAGAACCTGTGATATAAAAATTTTTGGTCGCGCGGTCCCTTACGCTCAGGTTGCCAAACCCAACACCCGTTGGATCCACACCGATTAGACTGAGATCGAGAAGTTTCCGTCTGTATGCATTTAATTCAGGAAGTCCGCCAAAGGAAGTAATCTCGCCGGCGACGCGTTCGCACGAAAACTTTATGTATTCGCTCACGGCGCCTGGTCTGGAAACAGCGCGCGGATGCTTTTCTCGGTCGCTTTACACACGCCCCGCTCGGTAATCAATCCGGTTATCAGGTGCGCCGGAGTAACGTCGAATCCATAATTTGCAGCCGGACTTCCCTCCGGCCCGACGCGGACTTCGACCTGTTGTCCGTCGTGCCAGCCATCGGCATGCTTCACTTCGTCTGGGCTGCGCTCCTCGATCGGGATCTCTTTCAAGCCATCCCGCAATTCCCAATCGAATGAAGACGAAGGCAGCGCCACGTAGAACGGAACGCCGTTATCCTTCGCTGCTAACGCCTTCAGATATGTGCCGATTTTGTTCGCAACATCTCCCGTAAAGGTAGTGCGATCGGTTCCAACAATCACCAAATCCACCGCGCCGCGTTGCATCAAATGTCCCGAGGCACTGTCTGCGATGATCGTATGAGGCACTCCATGCTCGCCCAGTTCCCAGGCGGTGAGTTTGGAACCCTGATTTCTGGGTCGGGTCTCAGCGACCCACACGTGAACTGGCAATCCGCCGTCGTGCGCGGCATAAATCGGTGCAGTAGCAGAACCGTAGTCAACAAACGCGAGCCACCCCGCGTTGCAATGCGTGAGCACATTCACCCGTTCTCCTGCTTTTTGTTCTGCGATCTTCCGAATGAGCTCCAATCCGTGTTGGCCGATCATCTTGCAATGCTCCGCATCTTCGTCCGCAATCGATCTGGCTGTGCGCAGAGCAATAGCAATCTTCTCCGTAGCACCTTTCCCTTCGGCGATATTTTTTAACTGGCGCTCGACAGCCCAGGAAAGGTTTACCGCCGTCGGCCTCGTTGCCTTGAGTTGTGCCGCTGCGTGGGCCAGCTGCTCATCAACTTCCGCTGCTGCAGGACGCACCGTGGCTTCGATCGCCGAAAGATACATTCCGTATCCCGCGCTCGCGCCGATCAATCCCGCCCCTCGAACATGCATTTCCCGAATAGCCGTCGCCATTTGTTCGACGGTGCGGACTTCTTCGATTACGAAACGATGCGGCAAAAAACGCTGGTCGATTAGTTGCACTACGTGTTCATCGTCCGGTTTAAGCCAGATTGTTCGAAAATGTTGACCGTCTACCTTCACACGTTTGTGATTATGATCTTAGGACCCTCGGCCCGCAAAAGTCCGCTCAGCGAAACTCTATTTGAGCGATTTACGGCAGGCCGGGTGCAGGCTGGCCGAATAGCGCAATCAAAACATTCTGAAGCGACCAATTGTTGTCCGTCTCGATCCACTGACTTCCCGCGCGCGAATGATCGGTTGCGGTCAAAATGGCGGTGACGCGCCCGCTCTCTTTAAGCAGATAGATTTTCGCGCCCGGCGCCAGATCGACCGAGGGGCAAAATAGACCGTCACGAAACCGCGCCACAGGAATCGTCTGACCGCCCCGGTCGCTGACAAAAAACGTCCGCCGTGTCGCATCAAATTTGATCCCCGGGAAATGAAAATCGAACGATTCGTCCGTCCGCGGTTCGTCGTCACCATTATAAGGCATATTGCTAAAGGTGATCCGCGCCGCCAGTTCGCCGCGCGCGCGTGCGAGATAAAGCTGATGCGAAAGCAATTCACCGTAGGCAAACGTCTGGTGATGATCAGGGCTCATGATAGTCGACGTACCCGCGATTGCTGAAACGCCTGCGCCAAAAAGGGTCGCCAGAAAAATTGCGGCTCGCATGCTGCGATTCCACGGACATTGGGCGCGATCGTTCAGCGTGCGCATCTCAACGGCGGCCGCCCCGCTCCTCAAAGGGGTTGTAAACCGGCAGTGCGTAATACCACATAAAACCATCAGGGCGATTAGCGCGAGTATGACTGCGGCCAAACATCGCCTCCACATCTTGCGTAGTCGCTCGGCCGTGAGTGAACGAGCCGATTCGGCGCATATAAAAATCGTAAGGCAACGCCTGCGCGATGTAAGCAGGAGGCGCAATCAAGACGCCGTTTCGATTGAACCGGAACGCGAGCGCGTCCGCTCCGTAGCCGTGACGAAGCGGATCCGATGTGTCGATGATAGGCGCTTCCCACAGACCGAGCTGACTGAACAACTTGGAATCAGGTTGCACAATGTAATAACCGTTTCGTGGGCCTAACGAGACATAATGCGAATCGTCATCCCAGGAAGCGGCCGAAACTGAGAGTGCGATTGTCACGAAGAGAAGACCAGCGACTGGGCGAAACATCATGATCATACAGGTAGTATGGTGTTTTTTTGGTTCGTGGGCGAGTCCTACGTTTGGTAGATTTCTAGTTGCCCCTTATTTCTCGGGGGCCACCTAACACCTACCATTAAAGGTCAATTCCCATGACAATAGGCCCAGGGACTTCCTCCCAGCCGTGGCGACGCCAGAATTTTCGACCGCGCGGATTGTCGTGTGCTACCAGAATCAGCGCTCGCTTCACACCGGTCCGGCGCAAACTGCCAATGCATTCGTCCATCAAACGTCTGCCAAGTCCGCGGGCCTGATAAGCAGGATCAACGGCCAGATGATAAATATATCCGCGGCGTCCGTCGTGACCGCACAATGCTACGCCAACAATCGCTGAGCCATCGGTCGCCACTCTGCTCAGTCCCGGGTTGCGTGCGAGAAAGTGGGAAACGCCCTCTCTGTCGTCACCCTCGGCAATCTCGAGACCCTCAGCCCGTTGCCACAGCTCAAGCGCCGCGTCGTAATCGCTAATGGAAAATTCTCGCGTCTTGATGTTATCGCTCATCTTCGATCAGAAACTGGTAATTTTTTATTTCTCTTCCTGGCATCTGGATTGAATAGACTATCTCGCGCCGCCTTCCGGCGAGCATGGCATCTTTTGCAAATCGGAGCGAGCTCGCTTCTGATATTTCGAATTGGTGTCTTGCCAGAACACCCGGAGACAACCACAACTTGCAATATTCGAATGCGATCTGGTAAACCTTTTCTCATCGCCGCGGCCGGTCTCGTATCGGCGGTGTTCGCGTATTTCGGCACCGGACTTCATCCAATTTGGTGGGCGCTTTGGTTGGCGCCGATTCCAGTGCTCGCGATTTCGCCCCGACTGCGCGGCGGCGCAGCTTTCCTGGTCGCAGCGTTCGCATGGGTGGTCGGCGAAATGAACCAATGGAATTACGTCCGGCATCAGATCGAACTGCCACCGCAAATCACCATCCTCTACTTTGTAGTTCCAGCTGTCGTTTTTGGCCTGGGCGTCCTGTTTGTGCGCGGTTTCGTTCGCCGCGGATCGCTATTCCTTGCCGCGCTTGCTTTGCCCGTCTACTGGGTGGCGTACGAATATCTTACCGCGATTGCGTCGCCTCACAGCACATGGGGCAATCTCGCTTACACACAAATGAATTGTCTCCCTGTGATCCAGATCGCTGCGGTCACCGGTATTTGGGGAATCAGCTTCATTGTGTTTCTGTTTGCGGGCGCCGTGGCAGTTTTGTTGAGCGGCGCGGGAAAACGATGGCAACGTCGCGCGCTCGCTCTCGCTGTGGGGATCGTCATTTGCGCAGTGTTTGTTTTTGGCAAGTGGCGAATGCAATCGAGTCCTTCTGAAGCTGTCACAATCACACTCGTCGCCAGGGATGTGCCGATGAGCGTTTATCTTGGCTCTGAAGAGCAAGCCCTGGGATTGTTGCGTGAGTATGCTGACGAAGTCCGCCGGGTTACGCCTGCTGGGACGCAGGTTGTAGTTTTACCGGAAAAAATCGGACGTATCAGCGAGACTGCATTGGCAGAAGTGGATTCTCTCTACTCTTCGGTTGCGAGCGCTACAGGCGCGGCGATTGTCCTTGGCCTCGTTCGAAAAACGCCGTCCGGCGGCTTCAATTCTTCCCGCCTGTATTCGGCCGACGGAAAATTGGAGGCGAACTATGACAAGCATCATCTCCTCCCTGGCGTGGAACCCGAAAAGCCCGGCGACAAACGAGTAGTTCTCGATGAGCCGTCGGGACGCTGGGGATTGCAAATTTGCAAGGACATGGATTTTCCCAAGCTGAGCCGCGAATACGCAGCCGAAGATGCGAACCTGCTGCTAGTACCCGCCTGGGACTTCAATCTGGATCGTTGGCTGCACGCGCGCATGGCCGTCTTGCGCGCAGTCGAAAACGGTTTCGCCCTGGCTCGTTCTGCGCGCAACGGATTGTTAACCCTGAGCGACAACCGCGGTCGCATCCTCGCTGAAATAGAAACGGCGCCGGATCGCTTTGTATCAATCACTGGAAAGGTAAACGTTTCGCGCGAGCAAACGTTTTACGCGCGAACGGGCGATTGGTTTGCGTGGCTTTGTGTCGCCGTGTTCGTCAGCTTGCTGGCGTTCCAACGCCTCGTGTCATCTCAGGCCGGAGAGAATAGAACGCGCGCATAATGGAATGCGTGCAAACTATGACGCGGTCGCGCTCGCGGGAATAAAATTTTCCGGTTCGTCGAACCTGAGTCGCTTTCGCAACTCGTGCCGAAGCAGCAGGAGATTGACGCACATCTGAAAAACGGTCGACCCAACGGATAGATACCACAGCTCCCTAATCTCAAATCCCGGCATCCGCGAAATCAACATCGCGGGCACCGCGAACAAGATCAGCCGCGTCATCGAGCTAAACAGCGGCGGCAGCGTGTGCCCGATTCCCTGGAAGATACTGGAAGTGACAAAAACAATTCCCGCCGAGATGAAATTCAAAGAAACGATCCGAAGATATTCGCTGCCGAAGGCAATGACTCTCGGGTCGCCCGAGAAAATCCGAATCAACGTCCCCGGCGCGAGAAACGCGATCAACGTAAGTACCAGCATCATCAACGATGCGATGCCAATTGCAGAATAGACGGAATGCCGGACTCGATCCGCACGGCGGCCACCGAAGTTTTGGCCAACCACGGGCGAAACGGCAAAACTGAGCGCCACCACCGGCAGGAAAAGCGCCTGCATCACGCGTGCGCCGATTCCGAAGCCCGCCTGTGCCGCCGGACCAAAACCTCGGATGATCGCGTAAACGATGATGATGTACACAAAGAGCAGCAAAAACTCCGCACCCGCAGGGACACCGATCCGCAGCATGCCTCCCCAGATTTTGGTTTGCGGGCGAAACAGCGGAAACCGAAAACGGAGATAATGATATTTCTTTTCGAAATAAATCATCATCAACACGTCGGCAACGAGAATGGAGACGAACGTGGCCAGTGCTGCGCCGGTCACTCCGAGTTTTGGCCAGGGACCGATTCCGAAAATCAATAATGGAGCGAGCACAATGTTGAGCAGGACACTGAGCACCTGGAATCCCACGGCTGGTTTGATGATGCCTGTCGCCCGCAGCGCCGAGCCCAGCGCCACCAAGGGAAACTGAAGCAACAGTCCGGGAAGAAACCAGAGGAGATACGCCTTTGCGAGTGTGGCCGTTTCTGCATCTGCGCTCAGCCAATCACAATAGGCGGGGCGCAGAATGAAACCCACAACGGCTAACGCAAGCGCGATCACGATCGACATGACAAAAGACTGATTGAAGGCCAGCTCTGCGTGTGGCTGATCTTTTCTGCCGGCAGCTTGCGAGATCAACGTGGTTGTTCCCACGCCCAGCATCTGGGTGAGCGCCAGCACAATCATCGTGATGTTGCCCGCAACACCTACCGCGGCGATCGCTTCTTTCCCGAGGTGTCCTACCCAGTAGAGATCGGCCAACAAATAAAGGGTCTGCACCACCATGCTCACGGCCAGGAACGCCGACATATGCAGCAAATGTCTGGTCACCGAACCCGTCGTCAGATCCTTCATCGGCGCAGATCTTCGCCTGTAGCTGCGGGTAAGTCAGCCGCAAAAATTCATACCTCCCCTTTGGCGGGTCGCTGGCTGCGGCTCAAGTCATCGGAGGCGGTGGCGGAACTGGTGGAGGAACTCCCGCCGCGAACCGCTTTCGCCACCTTTCGCGATGCAGGATGAGAATAATCAACCAAATCGCGAATGCGAAAGCGCCGCCGGGAACGGTAACAAGCATTAGCCAACCTAATACCCCGAGAGTGTAAAGAAGCTGACCATAATCCTGTCCATTGACGATGCAGGGATGCACCGAGCCCTCGTCTACTTTGCACCCGTGCGCATTAGCGATCCACGCGCACGTCACGACCGATCCTATGGGCGCAAGCGCAACGAGAACAATGAACGCTAGAACGATCCAGTAAAGGATCCACGGGAAACGTTTTCGAACGGGTAAAGGCGGCGGATTCAAAATAGCGAGCTCAGACGTTCACGATGGTCCTGTAGACACGGCGCTGCCTGGTACGCCGAAGCGTGCGGAGGCGGGTCAGCCGTGAACAATACTGGGACTCAAAGCAATCTTAACGTCCCACGGGAAGTGGCTACAACTTTTATCGAGAGCTCGACTCGATTACGCATTTCTTGAAAGCCACATGCTAACCTGTACGCGGAACGCGCCGAGATTGCTCTCGGCGCGCTGTGTGGATCTGATTAAAATTCCGCGATCAGGTCTGCGTCTTCTCTTTTTCGCCCTTCTTGCATTCGGCTTTGAACTTCGCGAACTGGTCCTTGTTCAGGATCCCTTTCGCCTCCTGCATATATTTGTGCTCGCTCGCTTCTGAACAACCGGCCTTGTGATGCTCCTCCATGGCTGCATCCATCTTTGTCTTTTGCTCCGGTGTCAGATCGAGACTGGCCAATGAGACCGTACACGCCATTTTCGCCTCGTTTCCGACTTGCTTTGTGCAGTTGCCATGTTCGCCTGCGAACATCGTGCCTGCAGCAAAGAGTCCCGCCGTTACTAACGCAATGAGTTTCGTCATGGCCGAGTTAGACAGTGCTCATCAGGTTTTCATTCAATATCCTTTGTGATTGAAGCGCAGTGCCGAAAATGCGGCGCTCCGTGAAGACAATGCAAACGCCCCGACGGGGACCTTTCTGCCACGTTGGTTCAGCGGCCGTGTGTCTTCTTGAATCCGTCGGTGTAACCGTTTTCGAACGCGAGGTCCCAACTCTGCTGGTCGCCGGACCCCTGCTGCTTGAAATACCTTTGAGCCATCATGTTCAATTCAGCATCAGTCGGCAATATTGCCTGCGCCGGCGCTTGCTCTCCCGCTTTCAACCCGATCGCATACGCAGAACGCTTTTCCGCAGTTCTACCGTGAGCGGCGCGATGAGTATAGAATGCAGTTACCCCACACACGACAAACGCCGCCAGCGCCATCATCACAAAAAAACGCACGGGTTTGAATTCTCTGGCCATAAGTAAAAGAGACAACCACAGGCAATGCCTTGATGGCAACATTACAGGGGAACCTCGTTCGAGTTCAGAACAGTCCCCGGTCGGTAACAATTTCGTTACCATCTAAAGCCGATGCGTTCTAACGAGTCTCGAACGCCGAGTTCAAGACGTGTGTCTAATAGCCGTAAAAGTGAGCAACAAAGGAGGCCATCATGTTCAAGAAGACAATTATTATCCTCGCCTGCGGTGCGCTTATTGCGCCGGTGGCGTTTGCCCAGACGCGTTCGGCAGATAAGAAACAAACAACCGCTGCCACAGAACAACCCATAACAGTAACGGGAACGATCATCACGGCGATCCAGGAAGGATCAGCGGCCAATTACCAGCCGGTCAAGACTCTCGTTGTTCGTGAAGACCGTTCGAATACTCCAGGCAGTTACGTACTCAGCGGACCTGGTCACGTGGTGAACAAGAACGGCGAAGTGATTCAAACCGGGATAAAACCCGGCGCTCGCGTTCGTGTTTATTATGTTAACATGGGCGATCTGCGTATGGTTGATCACGTCGTTGTCGATTAGGCCCGCGCGATCTGAGATATCACCAATAGAAAGCCGCATGATTTCCCATGAATCGTGCGGCTTTTCTTATCCGGACGAAGACTGGTTGGCGAATCGAGCGACTGGGATTAGCGACATGGCCGGTTAAGTCGCCAGGGTTTTGCGGTCGAACGCAGCGGCAGCTGCTGAGTTTCTATGTTGTTTCTTGCTTATAAATCACCATGCCGCGGGCCTGGTAATTGCCCAACGCACTGGGATGATCGAGCGTGCAGGTGTGCACCCAAACGCGGGAGACTGAAGACGTCGTTCGCCACGCGTCTTCGATTGCGGTGGTTAGTAATGCTCCGCCCAGGCCGCGCCCGACAAACTCCGGTAACAACCCAAAGTAGGCGATCTCAACGCCGCCTTCATCGTCGCGACGCAGTTCGTAATAACCTGCCAGCGAGCCATCGTAATGGGCGACAAAAGTGCGTAGCTCCGGTGAAAGCCCGTACTCCTTCCATTGCTCGTCGCTCCACAGGCGTTTGTCGTTCCACGACCACATCTGCCCGACGCCTAGGTAGAGATCGCGATTGAACCGCCAGTCGCGTTCTATTTTCTCCCGGACAAGAAATCGTCCATCTGCGCACCGCTTTGGACGAAGCTGGTGCGGCGCACGCATCTCGAGATAGGTTGTAACGACCGACATGTCGCCTCGCTGATCAGATAACTGAATTGGTCTCACATCAATCTACTGATCTTTTTCAAATCCGCTGCATCGACAGTTAGCTGCGCTTCACACGCTTCCAATTGTAAC
>DATHHK010000008.1:0-6015 GCA_035317225.1 Candidatus Udaeobacter sp.
TTTTACCGAACTGAAACGGCGCAAGGTTTACCGGGTCGCCGTCGCGTACGCGATCGTGGCGTGGCTTTTGATCCAGGCAGCTTCCATTCTCTTCCCCACCTTCGAAGCGCCTCTTTGGGTGATGAAGGTGTTTGTCACCGCGGTCATTCTCGGTTTTCCAGTCGCGCTAATCCTGGCGTGGGCATTCGAGCTGACCCCGGAAGGAATCAGGCGCGCGGACGAAGTTGCGCCGCGAGAGTCGAAGACGCCAAAAGCCGGTCGCAAATGGACCGCGATCATTGTCACCGCCGCTGTGCTCGCGGCTGCACTGCTCGCGTTTCAATTCACGCGCACTCGATCGTCTGTGACTGCTGAGCTGCCAAAACAAACCGCGCCAATGGCGACAAGCATGGACAAATCAGTTGCTGTGCTGCCGTTCGAAAACCTCAGCTCGGATAAAGAGAACGCGTTTTTCGCGCAGGGCATCCAGGACGAAATCATCACCACGTTGTCGAAGATCAGCGGGCTGCGCGTGATCTCGCGCACTTCGACGGCCCACTACGAAAGCGCTCCGCAAAATCTGTCCGAGATCGCGCGACAATTGCACGTGAGCAATGTCCTCGAAGGCAGTGTTCAGAAGGCTGGCGAAAAAGTTCACATCAATGTGCAGCTTATCCAGGCCGACAACGACGCCCATTTATGGGCGCAAAGTTACAACCGGGAATTGACCGACATCTTTGGAGTAGAAGCCGAAGTCGCGAAAAGCATTGCTGACTCGTTGCAGGCCACACTTTCACCACAGGAGAAAGCGCGCGTCGAAGCCAAACCCACAACGAACGCCGACGCTTACGTGCTCTATCTGCGTGCCCGCGATTATCAGATGCGTCCCGATAACCTGCTGCAGGATTTTCGCTCAGCTATGAATCTTTATGATCAAGCGATCAAGATGGACCCGAACTTCGCGCTCGCGCACGCGCGGCTATCGGCCGTTATGAGCATGATCTATCATTGGTTCGAACCGACACAAGAGGTCAAAGAGACCGCACGTCGTGAAGCGGACGAATCGCTTCGACTCCAACCTGATCTCGGCGAAGGACATCTCGCGCTCGGCCTCTATTTCTATTACGAGGAGAACAACTATGAGGAAGCTCTGCGCGAATTGAATCTGGCAGCCAAGGCTCTTCCGAATGATGGCGACGTCGGTCTTTACATTGCTGCAGTGCAACGACGGCAGGGACACTTCGCCGAGGCTATCGCCGCCTACCAAAAAGCTGAAGCAATCGATCCACGCAATTCTGTAACGCTCTACGACGCCGCACAGACCTACTTCGCTATACGCGACTGGCCAAATGCCGTGAAAGGAATGGATCGCGTTCTCGCGCTCGCGCCCGATTCGCTCAACGTCAAGATACAACGCGCCTACATGGAGTTCTTCTGGAAAGGCAGCACGGCGCCAATTAAAGCAGTTCTGGAAAGCTTCGCACCAAATCTCGATCCCGACGGGATCGTCACCTTCAGCCGCTGGGACGTGGCACTCATGGATCGTGATCCGGATTCGGCCGAACGCGCTCTGACATCGGCCCGGGTGGAGAACTTTGTTGCGCCGACCGGCGTGCCATTGCCAAAAAGCTATCTCGCGGGCTGCGTGGCATTGATACGTAACGATGCGGCGCGGGCCCAGCAGGAATTCGAAACAGCACGGCCGATGTTGGAACAAGTTGTGATGAAGAGTCCCCAAGACGGCATTCGCCACGCGCAGCTCGGTTTTCTTTACGCGTTGATGGGACGCAAGGACGACGGGTTGCGCGAAGGCCAGCGTGGAGCTGAATTGACGTCTGTTTCCAAAGACATAATCAATGCAGGCACAGTCCAGGGGTTTCTCGCGTTGATTTATGCGCGCAACCGCGATGCCGATCACGCGATCCAACTGCTCGAGCGTCTTCTCACTACGCCATTCGCTGTCAATTACTGCGACGACAGCATCACGTTAAGTGACCTGCGCCAGCGTTGGGAATGGGATCCGTTACGCAACGATCCGCGTTTTCAAAAAATCCTGGCATCGCCCGAACCAAAGACGCAGTACAAGTGATGTCGGTTGCGAAAGGTGGATTGGCTTCTTCCAAAAATCCCAGTCCGGGCGAAAACTCGCCGTGGAGAGCTCGGACCGATGGCTTAAACAATCGCCGAACGTGCCGATGTCAGGCGGCAAAGCCGCGTTCTACTTGCCGTTACTCAACGAAGAACTCGCGCGCTCTTTTCAAGACCTCTCCAAGTTTCGCTTCAGTAACTTTTCCGAGTGAGTGAAGAATGAGGTGATGTTCGAGTGTGAAAAGCCGTTGCGGGCGAATGTGGCACGGCTGATCGATTTGGCCGCGCTCACAATCGCTACTGTCCAGCGTGATCGCAAAACCATCGAGGTGCGCGCGGCTGGTGATCTGACAGAGAATCAAGTCCGCGCCTGGTAAATCGGCAATCACGAAAGCGGGTCGGCGCTTTCCGCTATCGGTTCGCGGAAATGGAACGACAACGATTTCGCCGGCTACAGGTTTGACCACGCGGCCTCCTCTTCTGGTGAGCTCCAATCCCGTCCGAGAACAGATTCGCTTAGCTCTGCGCCGTTGAACGGCTCATCGACGTCGTTATCGATCGGTTCACGTGTGTTCACAGAGAAATTGTCTCACAGTTACGCCGTTGCGTAAATCTCATCGGGTCTCGATGCCGATCATTCGTCGGCACGTGTTGAGGCTGACTTGATATCGACCACCGGCGTGCCGTCGAATACCTCGATCGGGCCGATCTTCACGCGTGTGCCGTCAATCTCACGCACGGTCACCGGATGCAGTCCAAGCGGATTCGGTCGCGCAGGTGAGCGCGTGTAAAACACGCCGGTGAGCGGACGGCTCTCATCGCTGCGCGGATGATTCTTCAGCACGTCACGCTTCGCCTGATGCAACCACGTGATGAGAATCAGCTCGTGACCGACCTCCATGCCCAACAGGGCATCGGCAAATTGCGGTTCGATCTCGAGCCACGCGTCCGGCGCACCTTCCGCTCCCTGTCGCGGCGCCTCTTCCCGCCGCTTCAGCGTCGAACGAATGAAGCCAACCGGCTCGAGTGTATAAGAGCTCATTTTGTGCAACGTTTAGCGGCCGGTACGGAACTGATCGTCCTTGTTTTTGAAAAGGATATTGAACGTCGTGAGCGAACCGTAACAGCGGGTGATATATTGTTGCAGGTCGAACTTGTCGGCATCGCTTAGTTTGTCGCTCGCGTTCACCTTCTGCTCGAGAACTCGCAGGTTGTTCCGGATCATCACGATTTTGTGGAAGAATGTCTCGAGCGGGACTTCTTTCGGCTGAAGCGAACTGTCGGCCGATTGCATCACCAGGGTTCCGCGCTGCCATCGTGCGGCCAAATCTTCCACGACTACATCCTTTTGTTCCAGTCCGAGTGCTTCGACTACAGCGTGAGCAGTATCGCGGATCAGATTCACAAGCGGCATCTCTAACTCGCTCAAACTAGCGGTGGCTTCCGCGGGTTGGAGATCGGCAGAGGCCGGCGCAATTGTTCGCGGCGCGTCCTCAAACGCGATCTCGGCTGTCCGTTCGGCCAGCGATCTCACCACGCCAACGCCGTATTGGGGATGGCGTACCTTCATTCCGATATGGAGCATCTCGATATTCATGTTGCTCTCGAAGCCTGCGACATCGTCGTCGAAAGCGCAACCAGCGTCGCGATTCTGAAACAGATTAAAGACGGCAAAGCGTATTATCTCACAATCAGGTCTTCGCGTAACCGGCCAAGCCTTGAAGACAAAAGTTCTGCCGCTCCGAGGAGCGGCAGAACGAAGAATGAAACTGCCGGGGACTAGCGTGTCGCCCGGCAGCACATTTTGTACTCGTTAGGTTCTATGGGTTGGGGCCGTTGTGTTCAGGTGAGCGGCGCTTCCATAGTATCTACCGTAGAATTCATCTGCCCTTACTTAAAGGAGCTGTGGCTCGCCGTAGATGAAGTCGTCCATCATGACGACGTCATGGCGTTCATCGTCGTTTGGACCCGGGGCAACGTCGCCGGCCTTGATCCGGACCGAGGCGATGCGGGCGTCATCAAACACAATGCCGAAGAAGGACAAGCTTCCATCGCCCGGGGAGGCCGGGACGAAACTGCTGAATAAAAGCCTGCCGCTCTGGTCGAAGTACTCGATCAGCGTGCTGGCTCCGCGATTTCCACGCCTTCCTGCAGGCCCATCTCCATCTGGCTGGTCAACATCTGTGAATACCGCGCCGAAGCCTCTGACTTTTGCCGGGACGGTACCATTCGTACCCGGTATAAAGAACACAGCTTCGGTGATGTTGCTCCCTACAGGAGTGAACAACCGCGATGGGCTGAAGGTACTGAAGATTTTGCCGTAGGTGGGATTAGCAAAAAGCACGGCCAGCCCGCCCTGCGGCCCGCCGAATGGAGGAGCCTGCGATAGGCCCAGTCCCGGTGTCGTGAATTGACTGCCGCGCGTGTTCAGGAACACGTTGAACGGCGTTACCGGAGCTGTCGTATCCAGGACGTTGGGGTTGCCGCCGTCCCAATTGATCTCGCGGCGACCGATTTTGAGCGGCCCTGGGTTATTGAGGTTGTTGGGATCTCCAAGCCGAGCGCGGAACGCATCGACCGTACTCTGAATGGAGGCAGCGTTTGTCCCGGCCGCCTGGAAAACAGCCGGTGCAACAAACTGCCTGGACTGGATGTCCTGTGCCTGTGCAGTCTGGCGAACTGCGAATAGCGTCAATAGCAAGCCAAAGGCGGCTATGACGGAGTTGGTTACTGATTGTTTGGTTTGCATAGTTTTTTTTGCTTTCTGTTTGGTTTTTCCGGCGTCTGTGTTTGTGCCGGTTCATGTGGTAAAGCGGAAAGGCAGCCTGAAACCCGCCACGATTGCGCAGTTTTTTTGATCGCATCCCAGCTGTGCTGTTAAAACCCCTCGATCGTGTTAGAATTTGCGGCGTCGAGCAGCCTGTATGACGACGCCCCCATCCACGCGGCAAGCGGTCACCCAACTGCTCGGCGACTGGAGCGGCGGAGACGACGGAGCGCTAGAGAAGTTGTTCCCGCTGGTACAACCCGAATTGCACCGGCTCGCGCATCATTACATGAGTCGGGAGCGCGCCGGCCACACCCTGCAAACCACCGCCATTCTCAACGAAGCCTATTTGCGGCTGGTCGATAATACGAAGCCGGTCTGGCAAGGCCGCAGCCACTTTATCGCGGCGACCGCGCAGTTGATGCGGCGCATCATGGTTGACCATGCGCGCGAACGCCGCTCACTCAAGCGTGGCGGCGGCGCGGTGAAAGTAACCCTGGATGAAGCTGCGTTAGTAACAGAAACGCGATCGGAGGAATTACTCGCTCTCGATGAAGCGCTGGATAGGTTGGCCGCGCAGGATGCGCGTAAAAGTCAGATTGTTGAACTTCGCTACTTCGGCGGTTTGACAGTCGAAGAGACGGCTGAATTCCTGAAACTCTCTCAGCGGACGGTGGAGCGCGAGTGGACCATGGCTAAGGCCTGGCTTTACCGGGCGCTAAGCGGGGAAGAGACCTGATGAAGGCTGAGCGCTGGAAACAGGTCAACGATCTTTTCCAGTCGGCCGTCGAACGTGCGGCCGGGGAGCGGGCCGCATTTCTTCATGAAGCTTGCCACGATGACGAAGACTTGCGGCGTGAGGTGGAGACTTTGCTCACCTCTTATGAGAGGTCGGAGAATTTTATTGAATTACCAGCGTTCGAAGTCGCTCCCGAGCTGGTGACTAACAACAAAGCCGGCGCATTGCTTGGAAAAGTGATTGGTCATTATCGGATCGAGTCACTCATCGGCGTTGGCGGAATGGGCGAGGTTTATCTCGGGCGGGACGAGCGACTCGGGCGCAAAGCCGCGCTCAAGCTTCTCCCAGATAGCCTGACGACGGACGAGACGCAGTTGAGCCGCTTCAAAAATGAGGCGCGGAGTGCCTCGGCCTTAAATCATCCGAACATTCTAACGGTTTA
>DATHHK010000009.1:0-16612 GCA_035317225.1 Candidatus Udaeobacter sp.
CGACGAAGACGAGGATGCGCCAAACCACTCAGCGCCGACTCGGGTACGCGGAACGCACTGTAGGATCGGTCCCCAAACTGTTCGGAAATCGCTGTCGCTGACGCCTCATCGCCATGAAGCAGCCGGTCCCACACTGGATCAACGCCATTCCCAAGAGGGGTCACCCACCCCATTCCGGCGATCGCCAAACTCATACTCCAACTCTACGCATCAGAATCGAAGCATTCGTGCCGCCAAAGCCAAATGAATTCGAAAGCGCCGTACGCACTACAGCTGGTCGCGACTCGTTCGCCACAACGTTTAGATCAAGGCGGTCATCTAAAGCGCCAAAATTGATGTTGGGAGGAAGAAATTGATCCTTGAGCGCCAGCAAACAGAAAACCGCCTCGACCGCGCCAGCTGCTCCCAATGAATGACCCATCATGCTCTTGGTCGAACTCACTGGAACGCCATTAAATAGCGCGCTGATCGCCTTTCCTTCGGCTGCGTCATTGAATATCGTCGCTGTCCCGTGTGCGTTGATGTAGTCCACTTCGTCTGCTGAAATTTGCGCGCTATGAAGAGCGCGCTCCATCGCCTGTCGCGGTCCGACCCCGGAAGGATCCGGCTGCGTGATGTGAAAATTATCCGTGGAAATCCCGTAGCCGACAATTTCTGCCAGGACAGGCGCGCCTCGCTTTCGAGCGAGTTCAAGATTTTCCAGCGCGAGAACGGCTGCGCCTTCGCCCAGCACCATTCCGGCGCGATGTCGATCAAACGGGCGGCATTTCTCCGGTGTCGAGGCTTGAAGTGAATCAAACCCTGTGAAAACCAGTTCCGAAAGAGCGTCATACCCTCCGGTCAATACGCGCTGGTAGCGCCCTGATCGGACGCACTCGAAGGCATGACCAATTGCATTGGTGCCCGAAGCGCACGCGTTCGCAATCACCTGACATGGCACAGATGCCCTGAAAACTTCCTGCTGCGCGTCGATTACCGGCTTTTGTGCCGGGTAATTGGCGATCCACGTCGGCGCGTGTCGCAAATCCCCTGACCGACACAGCGATCGGTAATATTGTTCCCCATAAGACATGCCACCGCTCGTTGTTCCGATTACCATTAACTCAGGCTCAAACTGAGGCACTTGCGCCATGGCTTCATTTAACGCACGAATCATCATGTGTGACGCTCGATGCAAGCGTTTGGCGCGGAGCCTTTTGTTCAGGCCGGCAAGCAAGCGGTCATCAGGGATTTGACCCGCGGTTTTGCAGCGACATTGAGCCACCGAAAATCGTGTCACCGCGGTGACGCAATCCCGCGCATCACGCAGCGAATCCAGCGTTTCCGCCAGTCCAAACCCCAACGGGCTCACCACTCCTGCAGTCACGACTGCCACCCGTTCAAGGGGCTTTTCTCTGGTCGTACTACCTAATTTGGCCATGCGGAGCGGCAAAAATTGTTACGCTATTTTCTATTGCTTTCCTAAGGGAAACATTTTACAAGTGAGCCGAAACCGGAAACGGAAGCCTGGAAGTTGGTGGATTGTCAGTTGAGTTTATTCAGTGGCGATTTGAAATCCGATAAGCGGGAACAGTGACCTGGCAGCCTTTTCCAGAATAAACTCAATGGGAACTAAACTATACGTAGGTAATCTTTCCTTCAACACGACGGAAAACGAACTGCAGGAGCTTTTCTCACAGGCCGGCCCTGTGCAGGAAGTTGCCCTCATGCAAGACAAATTCACCGGCAAATCGCGTGGCTTTGCGTTTGTTACGATGGGTTCCGAAGAGGACGCTCAAAGCGCCATCTCGAAATTCAACGGACAAACGATTGAGGGCCGACCATTGACCGTGAATGAGGCTCGCCCGCGGGAACCGAGACCGCCCGGCGGTGGTGGCCGCGGCTATGGTGGCGGCGGCGGTGGATACGGCGGTCGTCGCGAAGGTGGTGGTGGCCAGCGAAGAAGCTACTAGGAATTCACTGGTCCCAATTGCTTTTGTAACCACGGCAAGTTCGCCCGCCGTGGCACGTGTAACTGTACGCACTCGGGATTGTGCTCGAACGCCTCGACGCATCGAGGCGGGTACAACGGCATCAACGTTTTGATGAAAATTTGGGCAGGGCTGGATTCGAACCAGCGAAGGCGTAAGCCAGCAGATTTACAGTCTGCCCCGTTTGGCCACTTCGGTACCTACCCGTTTGTACCACGAAAGCTTTCGGCGTTCATATAGCTCGCACTCTGCCACTCGCAAGTCATTTGGCCAACGCTCGCCGCGTCAGCTGAAGAATTCGGCAATTGCGCTGACCACGTATCGCTGCCCTTCACGCGAAATCTCGGGATAAATGGGTAACGCGAGTGTTTCGCGAGCCGCGCGTTCGGTCTCGGGAAAATCACCTTTTCTGTAGCCGAGATAGGCGAAGCATTTTTGCTCATGGAGCCCGAGCGGATAGTAAATCGCCGTCCCGACTTCGCGTTTGGCCAGGTGTTCGCGCAACGCATCGCGCATGGGTGTGCGGATGACATATTGATGATAAACGTGGTGATTCGTTAGGCCGCGGTCGCGGTAGGGCTCAGTGGGCGGAACGATCGTTTCAATCAGCCCAACGCGAACGAATTCCGAGCGGTAAAAATCCGCAGCGGCGCGCCGCGAGGCGGCCCACTTTTCCAGATACGGAAGCTTGGCAGCGAGTACGGCAGCCTGTATTTCATCCAGGCGAAAATTACCTCCAATGACATGATGGAAATAGCGCGGTTCCATTCCGTGTTCCCTGAAAGTGCGTAGCCTTTGCGCCAGCTCGTCATCGCCGCAAACAATCATCCCCGCATCACCGGCAGCCCCCAGATTTTTCGAAGGATAAAAGCTAAAACAGCCGACTTCTCCCATGGTTCCGGCTTTGGCGATCCGTTCACGGAATGGAAATTCGGCTCCAATCGCCTGGGCCGCGTCTTCGATCAGAACAAGCCGGTAGCGCTCCGCAATTTCACGAAGCGCATCCATCTCACAGCACAGACCAAACAAATGAACCGGAACCAGTGCGCGGACTTTTTCTCCATCCTTCGTTTTCCATGTGCCATCCGCATCAAGCTGACAGGTTTTCTCGATACATTCTTGAATCGCAGATGGCCAAATGTTGTACGTCTTCGGATCGATGTCAGCGAAAAGTGGTCTCGCGCCGACACGCGCTACGCATCCGGCAGTAGCAAAAAATGTGTAGGGCGTCGTGATAACAGCGTCGCCTCGCCCGATTCCGAGCGCCATCAATATGGCCAGCAAAGCATCGGTTCCCGACGAAACACCGATGGCGTGCGGCACATCACAATACGCGCATATAGCCTTCTCGAACGCCTCCACTTTTGGCCCAAGTATAAAACGGCCGCTGGCCAGGACGTCGTTAATTGCCTCGCGAGTTGAATCGCGCAGGGCACGATGTTGTTCGCTAAGATCGAGCAGCGGCACGCGCATGGCGAGATAGCTTGGCAGTTTCGCCATTCCATTCAAGATGTTGTCGTTCCGTCGTCTGATATTGATCGTCGTGTCCGTGCGCGTTAGCCTGTTTGCATGGCGCTCGTGCGCGGTCTTTTTTGGTTGGTTCTATTCATTGTTCTGACTTTTTGTTTCGTTGTGTTGTTTGAGTACGGGCCACACGATTTCGCCAATGGCGTTCAGAAGGAGTACGTCCGCGTGAAATCGTTTATTGCAAAGCAAACTGAAACAATCGGGAAACCAAAGAAGAACCGCTGATCAGCAGTCTTGCGCGCAGCGAAGATCACGCGCAATGCCTCTTTCAAAAAACCGGGGAGGTTGTTCCGAGGGTTTCTATGGGCAAGGGAGCAAGAAATTGTTTTACGTTTTCGATATGCAGAACCGGTCGCGCCAAATGTGCTGCGAGAAAACTGGTGTCCGGCGTAACAGCAATCCCCGCTTGGGACGAGATTTCACACTCGGTCAATTGCTCGATAACTCGCACAACTTTTGCCTGTAGATGGCGGTGATCTGTAAATTGAACTGTGCAAATACCGGGTGCGGTTGCTTCTACGAATGGGCTGAGCGTAAACGCGTAGTGAAGTAAAATTTCCTGAATCGATTTCTCTTGCTGACGAATGCGCACTTTGATCACCACGCGCAAAGATCGCGCCAGAGCCTGACTTGCGGTCATTCCTTTGCAGATCCCCGTCTTTTCCGCGGCATCGTTTAGTTGAATGATCACAGGTTTCTTTTCCTGTTCTTCGATTAAAGCTACCGGTTTTGCGCAAAGTCCAGGCTGATGCCGCATGGCGGCCTGCAAATAAAAGTTCGGCAAATAAATCGTTGCAAACATCGATTAATTCACCTCTGACCATTGCTTGTCGTAGCATAGGTTGCCGCGGCGACCGAAGGCGGGACCACTGATTTCAGATGCGATCGTTCTACCACAATCCGCAGTTGAGAAATCGCATCATGCTTTTCCAAAATTTCCAGGTTCCATGAATTTTCGAGAACAAGCTTCAATTGCGCGCTGCTGACCATTTCATACCGGGTGAGCACCAAACAAGCCGAGGGCACTGATTCGACCAGTCGTTGCAAGCGATACCAGGTTGTTTGCGGAATTTTGCGCAATTCTTCCGGGGAATTGAAAATCAGATCGACAATCAGCAGCGGAAAATTGCCATCACGCAAGAGCAGATCCGCCGCTTTGACTGCTTCCAGGGCTTTAGCGCAACGCACCCAAAGCAGCTGACGCAGAATAGAATTGCCCAGCGCGCATGGATCAAACGAATCACGCCCATCAATCAGGGCGACGAAATACTTATCGCGATATGCGGCATGGATGAAGGCGTGAACAAGCGATGCGCTCCCCGCGCTTCTGCGTGGAGTGATTAATTCGGTGATTGCTCCTTTGGGCAAACCGCCGCCAACAGATTGATCGAAGAAAGCCAAACCTGTGATTAAACGTGTTCCCACCGGTTTCGGTGCGTGCGGAAAACGATTCGCAAGAAGGTTGCGCAGATCGATAATCTTCCCACTCATAGGCATCCAGAAAATGACATGAGAAGGATATGTGTTCAAGTGAACACTTAAGAGATAGCCTCGTGCAGCCTGGCGATTGAACCACCTCGTGTGGCCGCGGTATCTCCGGCCTAGTGTTTCTTCCTGCGCTCTTGCTTCCGAAGCAGCGATACCATTACGCCTTGAATCTTCAGTTCGCGCGCCGGAACCAGATCCGGATAGCGCGGGTTTTCCGCCTTGAGATATCGCCGGCCGCGTTCGACGACATAACGTTTCAATGTCGTTTCGCCGTCAATCAACGCGGCAACAATGTCGCCGTCGTGCACATCTTTAGCGTCTTCCAAAATCACCATGTCGCCATCAACAATGTGGGCGCCGATCATTGAATCGCCGCGCACCCGCAACGCAAATGTGCCGCGATTCCTTTGCACATTGGCGGAGCGCGCATCGAGCGACACGTGGCCTTCAACAGTCTGCTCGGTCAATGCCGACATGCCTGCCGGAATCTGCCCGTAAATCGGAATATCCGTAATCCTGACCTTCATGACCGGAGTGATCAACGACCGGGCTTTGCGCGCATGCCGACCGAGAAAACCTTTTCGCTCCAGCGCGGCGATGTATTGCATTGCCGATGTCTGACTGGCGAACCCGAAATGATTTTGGATTTCACGCGTACTCGGGGTAATCCCTTTCTCGCGTTGCTCGCGCTGGATAAAATCGAGGACGCTCCTCTGACGCTCGGTCAGCATCTCATATACTCGTCTATAGCTTGGTGACGGCAAGTTCAAATGAACAGATTCACCCAGCCCTCGCATCGCTCGGGAGGACCGAGGGGGACTACAACCGCACCAGATCGACCAGAAACTGGCACCAGAGATAAACCATCCCGCGCCAGGAGTATTTTACGTCGCCCGCCGCCGTCTGTTTGAGAACGCCTTTATGAATGTTGTGCGCGATCTGGTCTCGCAGATCGTTCTCCATTTCCGTCTCAATTTGTTCCTCGTCGAGCGGGTCGATTGCGGCAGGATTCACACCGTTTCGGCGGAGAAACTCGCGATGGCTTTGATACAGCTGCCAGAATGATCTGTCAGGACGCTGTCGGTTAATGCGGAACAACGGAGTCAGTTTCAAACCATAGGAGAGCGGATAATTCCACGTCGTCCAAACGGTGCCGCCTTTGGCACGCGATGAAATACGCAAATAATAAAACGAAAAATCACGCTGCTCGTTCAGGCAGATGGCAGCCTGGGCTCGATCTTCCTCACGATAAAACAATCGGAAAAACTGGCGGTAATCCTCCCAGTCCCAACCCGCGTCGCCAACGTGGACAAACCCTTCGTCCTCGATCTCGCGTGTGATTTCACTGAGCGCTGGGAACGTGTCCGAAGACGGCGGGCTTTTCGGTCGAAGCCGTTTTTCCTTTGGAAGCCGAAGTGCGCGAATCCGAGTGAGAATTTCCAGCCACGGCAGAAAGAGCCAGCTCATCGCGCCGACAAAACCCCACATCCAGCTGCCGGTGATAAAATAAACGCCGAGAAAAGTGGCAGCGAGAATTCCGAGCGCGCCGGCCTTTTGTGCAAACGAATTCTGAAAGCTGCGCAAACCCGCGCTTAGTACGGCTACGCCAAGTGTAAGAAAGAAGCCAAAAAGCATCAGGAACTGATTTCCTGCGGATTGATCTGATGCTCGGTTAAAAACTTCTCGAGCTGATTGGTATCGAAATTGGCTAAAACTTTATCACCTGCCACGAACGTCGGCACATAAGTTTGCGAGGAGAGCTGCTTCATTTGTTCATATGCCTCTCGATCCTTACCAACGTCAATTTCCTGGAAACGGTATCCCTTTTCATTGAGATAATCCTTCGCGTCGATGCACCATGAACACCACTTGCGGCTGTACAGGGTCAGTTCCATCGGCAGCGCGCAAATAAACCAGCGATGATCGCCGCGTCAACCGAGATACTTCCCGCTGGTCTGGCAAATCACAATGCGCCCAAGGGCTTCAATACGATTTCGCCCAAACAACGCGCCGCGCACTGGGTTCACCAGTGAAAATACATTTGCCAGACTCCGGCGAATCATTCAGTGGAACGACGCGAATGGTGACTTTGAGGTCGTTCTTGATTTGTTCTTCCACTTCACGCGACCCGTTCCAATGCGCGAGAGCAAAACCGCCATGGATCTCCGGCTTCGCCGCGTTTTTAGGCGTGAAGAAATCGTAGAAATCTTTTTTTGATTCGATCACACGCGTGTTTGCGTCGCGAAACTCCTTCGCGCGCTGATATAGCGAATTCTGAATTGAGCCGAGGATCTCGGGCACGCGCGCGACGAACTCGTTCATCGGCATCGACTCCTTTGCCTTCACCGCTTGATCGCGCCGGCTGACTTCGACGGCGTTTTTTTCCAGATCGCGCGGGCCGATCTCGACGCGCAACGGCACGCCCTTTTTTATCCACTCCCAATTTTTGACGCCACCGCCAAGGTCGCGCCGGTCGACAGTCACCTCAACGGGAAGATCTGCATAGCGAATGTCCCGCAGGCGCGCTGCAAGATTGTCGCAAGCCTCGATCACCTTTGCGCGTGTCTCTTCTTTGGGTGCAACCGGGAGGATAACAATCTGAGTGGGCGCAATGCGCGGCGGCAAAATGATTCCGTCATCATCTCCATGCATCATGATCAGCGCGCCAATCAGCCGGGTCGAGATTCCCCAGCTCGTCGTCCAGCCAAATTCCTGTTTACCCTGCCGATTTTGAAACTGGATACCGCTCGCACGCGCAAAATTTTGGCCGAGAAAATGCGATGTTCCCGCCTGGATTGCTCTGCGATCCTGCACCATCGCTTCGATCGACAGCGTCTGCACCGCCCCGGGAAAACGCTCGCTCTCGGACTTTTCGCCGGTGAAAACCGGCACGGCCAGATGATCCCGGACAAAACGTTGGTAAAGATCGAGAATGAGTCTGGTTTCTTCGCGGGCTTCAGCTTCCGTTTCGTGGACGGTGTGGCCCTCCTGCCACAGAAATTCAGTTGTCCGCAGAAACAGGCGCGGCCGCATCTCCCACCGAACCACGTTTGCCCATTGATTGATCAGGATTGGCAAGTCCCGATAGGATTGAACCCATCTCGCGTAGCTGGCGCCGATGATTGTTTCCGAAGTTGGCCTCACCACAAGCGGTTCCGTCAATGGACTGGCTGGCTTCATCTTTCCATCGGCGTCTACCTCCAATCGTGTGTGCGTGACGACCGCGCATTCTTTGGCGAAGCCTTCAACATGTTCCGCTTCCTTCGCAAAATAACTCAGCGGGATGAAAAGCGGGAAATAAGCGTTGCGATGGCCAGTAGCGCGAAACATGGCGTCGAGCTGACGCTGCATGTTTTCCCAAATCCCGTAACCCCACGGTCGAATCACCATGCAGCCGCGCACATCCGAGGGCTCGGCCAGCTCCGCCGCGCGGATGGCCTGCTGATACCATTCTGGAAAATCCTGGTCGCGCCGTGGCGTGATCGCCGTTTTGGGAATTGTCGTGCTCATTAATTGGCGGTTCGCAGAAACGCCCTACAATTGTAGGGAGGCTGTATCTGCCGCCAAATGGGAATTTACAAGTGACGGCGAGACATCCTTCGCCGATAGGTTGACAGGCGCTTGCACTCCTCGTATTTTTCGTGCCCTTTTTCTGTAGTGATGAAGACGTTTTCTGCCAAAGCCAGCGAAGTCCCACGCAGGTGGTGGGTCATCGACGCCAGGAACCAGGTACTGGGAAAAGTAGCCGTGAAAGCCGCCAATCTGTTACGCGGGAAAGAGAAGACAGTTTTCACGCCCCATGTCGACACAGGCGACTTTGTGATCGTCATTAACGCGGAGAAGGTGCGGCTCACCGGAAAGAAAGAAGAACAAAAAACCTACATGAGTTTTTCCGGATACGTGGGCGGTCACAAATCTGAGAATGCCCGGGCCCGCCGGATGCGGCATCCCGAACTGCTAGTCGAGCGCGCTGTGCGCGGAATGATTCCGCACAATCGGCTTGGTCGCCGTGTTTATAGGAAGCTGAAAGTTTATTGCGGTGATTCTCATCCGCATGCCGCGCAACTGCCCGAGGTCGTCAAACTCACCAGAAAATAATCCTATGCCAGAAACTGAGGAATTCGTTGCCACAGGCCGCCGCAAAACATCGGTCGCGCGCATCCGCATGATGCCCGGCAGCGGCAAGATCGATATCAATGGTCGCAGCTTTGAAGACTATTTCCCAACTGTGCCTTTACAAAACGTCGTGCTGCAACCGCTTCAAACTGCCAAGGCGGTGAACTCTTACGATTTGTCGATTAACGCGACCGGTGGCGGCATTATGGGGCAGGCTGGTGCTGCGCAGCTTGCGATCGCGCGTGCCCTTCTTCAGGTCGATGCCAATTTACGGGGCACGCTGAAAGTGGAGGGATTGCTTCGCAGAGATCCGCGCATGAAAGAGCGCAAAAAGTCCGGACAGCCCGGAGCGCGCAAACGTTTCCAATTCTCGAAACGTTAATGTGGCGGGGCAGGCGGCCCTTGCCGGCCGGAGACGGCGCGCACGTAATTGAGGCGCCCTATCGCTCTACGGCTTGTTTGGCGACGGTGCGCCTTGCGGGGCCGGTGCTGGGGCAGGGGGCGCTAAGAACGGCGGAACTGTCGCTCCCGGTGGCACCACAGGCACCGGAGTGCTGCTTGGCTTTAGCAGACGCAATTCTTGCATCGCCTCGCCGGCCCAAAAGCTCGTTCGATATTGCGTGAGAATCGTCTCGCAGATGCGGCGGGCTTCATCGTTCTTATTTTTTCCCTTTAGAATGTATACCTGCGATAGCAACGCCAGTGGCGCGTTGAAACTGTTCGAATAAGTAGTCGCGATCTGTTGATAGGCAGCCAGCGCTTCATCACTTTTACCCATCGACTCCAGATTGGCCGCCATCGCCATTCGTGCTGTGCTTACGAACTCGTGCTGAGGAAACTTGTCGATGAAAGCTCGAAGCGTCGTGTTCGCCTCAGCAAATTTCTTTTCGTTCCGCTGCGCTTCAGCGAGTAACAGGTAAGCATCAGCGGCCGCAGGGCTGTTTGGGTAGCGATCAATTACCTGTTGATATTCCTGAGCAGTCTTCGCACTCGCCAACGAAGCCGCAGCCGCCGCTGCGCGTCGATCGGAATAATAACGGTAACCAGTAAAGGCGATGGCAGCGAGCAAGGCTACGATCAGCACCGCGATGATCTCTTTCTTAAAGCGCTCCAAAAAGAAGCGCGTTTCCAGCGCAACGTCGCGAGAAGGAGGTGGAGCTGTCGGCATAAATTATATCTGCTCTGCCGGATCAAACCGGGCAAGCGGTTCGTCTTATGCCACGCGATGGTTTCTCGCGCAAGCGCTACTAAGATCGGCACGGGCTCGACCAGGCTTTTTGTGGCGATACAATCTGACCTATGAATGCACTTTGGAATTTCTTTGAAACCCTGCTCGGCTTGAGCGTGGAACCGAAAAACCTGACATTTGTTCAAATTTCGCTGCGCGGCGTCATCGTGTTTATTGCCGCGCTAGCCATGGTCCGGCTTGGGCATAAACGTTCCCTTTCACACAAGACGCCGTTCGACGCCGTTTTGCTCGTAATTCTCGCCTCAGTGCTTTCGCGCGCGATCAATGGCTCGGCGGCGTTCCTTGCCACAATCGGCGGGAGCGTGGTTTTAGTGTTGCTGCACCGTACCTTCGCGCATTTGGCATACTATTCTCACGCGTTCGGTATTTTGGTTAAGGGCAAACCTGACATTATCGCCCGCGACGGACAATGCGATTTTCGCATGATGCGGCGTAACCACATCTCCACGCACGACTTGGAAGAAGACTTGCGTCTTGATGCGCACATAGACGACCTATCCAAAGTTCAGCTTGCCCGCGTGGAACGCAGCGGCAACATCAGTTTTATCAAAAAATAATTTGACCCAAATGGCCTCCACGCCTATGAGCCATCCGACTTATGAGACGAGTAAAGAAGCAGTGGCTCAAACCGATGCTGAAAACCGTTCCGATCTTTTTCGAGTGCACCTGTTACGCAGGTGCGGTTTGATCGAACGTAATTATCCGACTCCGAAAACTCCGGGTTGATTCGCATCCATATTCTAGGCAGCGCAGCCGGCGGCGGCCTGCCACAGTGGAACTGTGCCTGCGCGAATTGCACGGCCGCGCGTACCGGGAAGATTGCGCCCCAGACGCAATCGAGCATTGCAATCAGCGGAGACTCTGAAGGTTTTCACCGTTGGTTTTTGATCAACGCGTCGCCTGATTTAACTCGGCAAATCGAAAACATGCCGCGGTTGCAGCCACGCCGCGATTCGCCACGCAACACTCCGGTTGCAGGCATCCTTTTGACCAATGCCGACATCGATCACGCGCTGGGTTTATTGCTCCTGCGAGAACAGGGGCTGCCACTGGTCGTTTATGCGTCCGACGAAACCCGGGCCACGCTCGCCTGGCTCGATGGCATCCTTGCGAAGTTCTGCGGAATCGAATGGCGCAAGACGAGCCCTGAATTTCAAACGCTGAGTGGCACCGTCGCGTTTCGAGCGATTGAACTGCCCAGGAGCATCGCGTTTCAATTTCGGGACAACTCGTCGGGAGCTACTGCGCTGTTTGCGCCCAGTGTCGGCGAACTAACGGATGAATTGCGGAACATTGTTCACGAATCCGATGTCGTTCTGTTCGATGGCACATTCTGGAGTGACGGCGAACTGGCCGCCATTCGGCCGGGCGCCCGCAGCGCGCGACAGATGAATCATCTGCCTATCAGTGACGGCAGCGTCGATTTCTTGCATCAATCGCCGGCGCGCCGGAAGTTTTACACTCACATAAACAATACAAACCCGATTCTTATGCCCAGCTCCCGGGAACGCGCCCATGTAAAGCAATCAGGAATCGAGATTGCCAGAGACGGATTGGAAATCGTCATATGACTACCGGACTCTGGGACCGCGAAACCTTTCTTGAAAATTTGCGCGCGATCGGTGCGCGCACTTATCACGACAAACATCCTTTCCACGTGGCCATGAACGAAGGCAGGCTTTCACAGGAGGCATTGCGCGGCTGGGTGGCCAATCGCTTCTATTATCAGCAAAACATTCCAGTCAAAGACGCCGCGATCCTTTCCAACTGTCCATTGCGCGAAGTGCGCCGAATCTGGATTCATCGCATTCTCGATCACGATGGCACCGGCGAAAATGAAGGCGGCATTGAGGCGTGGCTGCGCCTGAGCGAGGCATGCGGGCTGTCGCGCGACCAGCTGCTGCAGGAGCGACTTCTACAACCTGGAGTTCGTTTCGCCGTAGATGCCTATGTAAATTTCGCTCGAACTCAGCCGTGGCCGATTGCCATTGCATCATCGCTCACGGAACTTTTCGCACCCGATCTCATGGCAGCACGTATTGCGGCTTTCGAAAAATATTATTCCTGGATCGATTCGCGCGGGCTTGATTACTTCCGCCGCAGAGTCACCCAGGCGCGACGCGACTCTGATGAAGCGCTCACGATTACGCTGGACCATTGCAACACGCCGGAGCTGCAGCGTGAGGCGGTGCGCGCGCTTGAGTTTAAATGTGATGTGCTGTGGTCCGTGCTCGATGCAATCCATCACGCCTACGGTTCTTCTTGAATGCAAACTCCAACCATCGCTGGCTCTGCGCAGCCAAGGCTCGCCCGCGGAGTTCGGCTGCAAACCGATTCCCAGACCGGCAACAATGTCCTGCTTTTCCCCGAAGGGGTCCTCGAATTAAACGAAACCGCTCAGGAGATTGTTACCCGCTGCGATGGACGAACAGTGGCTGAGATTGTCCAGGCGTTGGCTGACGAGTACGATGCCGATCCTCAAATGCTTGGCGCCGATGTGCGGGAAACCCTTGCGGACTTGCAACAACGCAAATTGATCGAACTCGTATGATCGCGCCTCGTCCATACGCGTTGCTCGCGGAGATTACTTATCGCTGCCCGCTGCATTGTCCCTACTGTTCAAACCCGACCCAGGCGCGAAACGATCAAGAACTCACGACAAACGAATGGACTCGCGTGATCCGTGAAGCAGCTGCGCTAGGTGTATTGCAAATTGGGTTTTCCGGAGGCGAACCACTTGCCCGGCGAGATCTCCAGGATCTTGTTCGCGCCGCACGCGAAGCAAATCTTTACACGAACCTCATCACCAGCGGCATCGGTCTGGACGACGATCGCGTGCGCGCCTTGCGCGATGCCGGATTGGACTCAATCCAGTTAAGTGTCCAGTCGGACAACACGGACCTGGCTGATGAAATCGCCGGCGCTCGCGCGCATCAGCGCAAGTTGGATGCCGCTGCGAAAATCCGCGCAGCTGGAATTCCGCTCAGTCTCAATTTTGTCGTTCACCGGCGTAACATCGATCGCCTGGCAGAAATGATTGCCCTAGCCGAATCGCTCCAAGCCGAGAGAGTCGAGCTCGCCAACGTTCAGTTTTACGGCTGGGCATTTCTCAACCGCGCAGCTTTGCTCCCAACACGTGAGCAAGTTGTTCGCGCCCGAGAAATCGCGACAGCAGCCAAGGCACGCCTTACCGGCAAGATCGATATCTTTTATGTGCTGCCGGATTATTACGAAAACAGACCCAAACCGTGCCTGAACGGCTGGGGCCAGCGTTATCTCACAGTCAATCCGATCGGCGATGTGCTCCCCTGCCCGACTGCTTCATCGGCTATCCCGGATTTGCGTTTTGAAAACGTCAGGGCGCGCGACCTCGATTGGATTTGGCGGGAATCGGAGAGTTTCAACCGGTTCCGTGGCACAGAATGGATGCCGGAGCCATGTCAGAGTTGTCCGCAAAGAGAAATCGATTTTGGCGGTTGCCGTTGTCAGGCCGCGTTGCTGACCGGAAACGCTGCGAACACAGACCCGGTCTGCGATTTGTCGCCAAATCGGGCCACTGTGGATGCCGTGTTACGCGAGGTAGATTCGTTAGGCTACCACGCACCTGCTTGGACCTATCGCGCTAACCCAAATGAGGTCCAAAGAGTGCAATACTTCTCGCGCAGTTGGTTGGGACATCTGGTGGCGTCGTTAAAGGATGAGGTTGTTTATCAGACAAGGTTCTGCGGCTTGCTTATTGCTTTTCGCAATCGTCGCTACATCCGGAGCTGAAAACCCATCGCCGCAAGCAACCCCGGGCGCCAAGGTTCCTAACGGAACGCTCCCGTCGGCCGTTCAGGCGCGGTCGCTCGGCATGCTCTCCCAGGTGGTAATGCAACTCGAACAACACGTGCAAAGCCAAGACCTGGGCGCTATCCACAATGAAGACCTAATCCTTGGCGCAGCTGCGAGCGAATTGTTATCTCAGGCCGGCGCCATTGCACCGAATCGGGGCGGCGATTTCAAGTCCAGCCTGACGGAGTTCTGTTCGCGAGTCAGCGCGCTGCACCTTGTGGCGGACTTGAACCAGCAGGCCAGTTCCGAAGCTGAGCTCCGCAAAGTTTTGGAATCTTTTGACAAGGTGAAAGCATATTTTTCCAAAGAAGTCGTCGCCCAGGCTCAAGCTTACGTCGAAACTTTTACCTGCCCGATGCATCGGGATGTTATCGGCAAGCGGACCGATTTGTGCCCCAAATGCGGCATGCCGCTGGATCAGGTCTCCCGGATTCTACCTTCCGGCTCGAATTTTCCATCGGTTGGACAGCAAACCGTGCGCGCGTCGGTGAGCACCGCAGCACCTTTGACTGTGGGCCAGCCGGTGGCAGCGCTTCTCAAGCTGCAAAGGGCGAACGGCGATCCCGTTTTGCCATCCGATCTAATCGAAACGCATACGAAGAAAGTCCATCTGTTAATCGTCGACAGCAGCCTGACTGATTATCATCACGAACATCCAGTGCTGACGCGAAATCCAGGGGAGTATTCCTTCAGCTTCACACCTGGTAAACCCGGGAGCTACCGCGTCTGGGCAGACGTTAGACCACATCCGCTCGGGCTTCAGGAATATGCGATGACAGATATTCCGGCGGCAACGAGTGCCGAGCCGCTGACAAATCGCACTGTCAATTTCAAAGCCAGCGTGGACGGATTGAATTACGAGCTCATCCTCCCGCAGAAAACAATCCAAGTGGGCCGACCCATATCGGCCCGGCTAAGAATTACGAGTGCGGACGGGAAGGGCTTCACGCAACTTGAGCCGCTGATGGGCGCGTTCGCGCACCTCGTTGGATTCAACGAGGACTACAAGACCGTTATGCACATGCATCCCAAGGGACCACCCGAGTTGGACCCAGCTGCGCGGGGTGGACCGGAACTGGAGTTTCAAATTTATGCGCTGCGGCCCGGCTTCGTTCGCCTCTTCGCTCAAGTGCAGATCGAAGGGCATTCACGATTCATCCCTTTCGGCCTCCAGATCACGCTATGAGCAGAGCGTCCGGTCGTTGAATAAACGCCTAACCCTAAGGCGCAACACTGATCACGCCCGTCATGCCAATCGAGCAGTGCGCCGCACAAAAGTAAGAAAAAGTGCCAAGCTGAGTAAAGGTGTGCTCGTAAACCGTGCCTGCGTTTGAAAGCGTCCCGCCTGGCAATTGGTGTTGTCAGGCGAACAAAATTGTTCATCGATCGCGTACACGGATCGCCGTTGCTGGCCCAGGTCCACCGAACCGTGTCGCCCACATGAATATTGGGCGTGTCCGGGACAAACGCGAAGCCCTGCCCCACCGCGACATCGAAAATCCCGGGCGGTGACGGCACCTAAGGGCGCCAACCCGCGGGGTCGGGCGCGGGCACAAAGTTGGAGTTGGCCGCGAACGTCCCGTTCGGGATCTCCTATCCGCTTCCATCGGCAATCCTCATCGGCCAACGGGCCGAGGCGGCGGAGTCGGAGGGGGTCGCCGCGTTGGGCGAGGTCTCGGTGTGACTCTGGGGGTAGGCGTTGGAGTCACACTTGGAGAGGGACTAGTTGTAGGTGAGGTGGTTGCAGTAGGTGTGACCGTTGGAATCGGTGTAACACTCGGAGTTATCGTCGGCGTAGCTGTCACTGCTGGTGTTGGAGTAGCCGTAGGTGTAACTGCTGGGGTCGGTGTAACACCCGGAGTTGGGGTCGATGTAGGTGCCACTGTCGGTGTTGCCGTAGCTGTTGGAGTAGCTGTTGGAGTAGGTGTCGGCGTCCCTCCTGGCACGGTGAAAGCATACACCTTGTTGTCGCCAGCGACGTAGATGCGTCCGCGGGCTGCTATGCCGGTAGTGCTGTACGAGTGCGTGCCGGCCATGAGTTCGCTGGCGCCGCCACCAGCATAAACAACGGTACCGGTATCTCCATCGTAACCGTGTAATCGCTGATCACCCGGGGTGCCCCCCTGTCTCGTGCCAACCGCCCAGACGATCATGTTATTAGTGCCGTCCGTGGAGGTGACGAAAGGCGAGCCGCATCCGTTCTGGCCCGCCCCCCACTCGTCGACGATCATGGGCGGATCGGTCGCAGTAATCCGGAAAGCACCGAGAATATTGCCAGGAAAGACACGATAAGCAACATACGTGCCCTGGTTTGTCCGATAAGTGGCCGCTGCCTGCATAATCGAGTTATCTGAAAGGTGCGACCACGCCACCGGATCGGTGATGCCGCCGAGGTTGTCGCGATTAAGCAAATACCCGTTGCCATCCT
>DATHHK010000010.1:0-5237 GCA_035317225.1 Candidatus Udaeobacter sp.
ATAGCGCAGAAAACCTTCCGCCGCGCCGTTGTTTTTTCCATCTTTAACGATCGCAACTGGATAGCGAATGACCGGACCTTTTTCGATCGGAACGCTGAACGCGATCTTCACTTTTTTCGAAATATTCGCGTCTGTCTTATAAACGAAACCGGCATCGACGTTGCCCGATTCCACTGCGGCAAGCGCGGCGCGCACGTTTTCCGTAGGCACCATTTTCGGTTCAAGTTTCTCCCACAGCCCAATTCTGCTTAGATATTCTTTCGTATAAATGCCAGCGGGCACGGCGCGCGGATCGGCAATCGCGATTTTCTGTGTCTTATCGACGAGCTGGTCCGGCGAAGTTATCGCAAGATTGCTGTCGTTAGGCACGACGATGACCAGTGAATTCGAAAGCAGATCCCGTCGCGTTTCGGTCACGATCAGTCCCGCTTTTTGCACGTCATCCATTTTTGCTTCATCCGCCGAGAAAAAAACGTTGGCCGGCGCGTGCTCTATAATCTGCCGCGCCAGCAGGCTGGAAGCGCCAAAATTAAACACAATTTTGTCACTGCTCTGTTTTTCGTAGTTAACCGCAATCTCCTTCAACACGTCGGTGAGACTTGCTGCTGCATAAAAATTTACCTCCGCACCATTGGCAGCGGTCAAAGCCAGCGCTGCCGCCAAAATGAAGATCGTTCCTCGAAATTTAGGCATTCCGCACTGTGTTTGTTTTAATGCCGCTGACAAGAAATTTCCGACGACTAGAACGATTGAAAGTCGCCGCGCCCGTCAGGCTATTGGTTTCCAGGTTTCAGCTGCTTCGCGCGCTGGAAATGTTTTTCGGCCAGCTCAGCCATACCAAGGTCCTGGAGCCGGCGCCCAATCATCCAATGGAAAAGCGGATCATTGGGCGTGAATTGGTCGGCTTGCCTTTCATGATTACTAGCTTCGTCGACTTTACCTAACGACTGCTTTGCGCCGGCAAGCTCGTTATTCACGAGGGCCAGACGTGGATTGCGCCGGGCGGCATCGCTCCACACCGAAATGGCTTCGTCCCTGCGGCCAAGCTGCCACAGCGATTCGCCTTTTTCCTGGCGCGCCAGAATCAAGTCGTCGCGTTCTGTCAGAGATTGATCCAGACTCGCCTGTGCCTGGTCGTAACGCCCCAGCCGATTCAAAATCGCGCCGCGATAATACAGGCTCAAAGCCTTCGCCTCTCCTTTCTGATAGGCCGCAGACCGGCCGAGCAACTCAACGGATTGTTCCGTGTCGCCCAGGAGATATTCAAACCATGCCAGCTTCGGCAGTACTTCATTATTCACAAAAAGACCCAGCCTCGAAGCAGTCTGAAGATGTTCTTTTCCCGCGACAATGTTTTGCCGGTCAACTGGGCTAAGCCAGCGAGCAGGATTGATCTCGGCGAGGGCGAGCTCGTCAGGCACTTGAACTTTCTTAAACGCGCGGCTGCCCAGAAACTCATGATAGCGGATCCAGCCGCTGTGAGCATTCAATCCAACCCAGACACAGGCGAAGATTGCAAACGCCCATCCTGCTTTCCGAATTTTGCCCGCAGACTTCAAATTGAAACGGTAAAAGGACAATTCTTTCGCCCGGAACAATCTCCACGTTTTCAGAGCGAGAAACGTGGTGATCGCGGCGCAACCGAGCGCCATCAGGAACGGGACCAGCGCGTAAACACCACGAACCGCCAGAAAACTTCCAAAAAATACGAGCACGCCAATGATTTCTTCCGGCCATGTTAAAGAATAATTTCTCTTAATTGCGTCTGTTTTTGGAACCAGGATCGACGGTTTGCCGAAACCAAAATACAAGGCGTCGTTCGGACAAACGCTGACGCAATCCATGCATTTCATGCAACCCGGATCGACCACCATTCCGTACTGTTTTACTTCCGCGTGCACCAGAACGTTTGAAGTGCAGGTCGCCGTGCAGTGGCCGCATTGATTGCATGCGGGCGTGACGCGGATTTTGCCAGGCGACAACTTGTCGGCCAGCCCAAAAAATCCGCCGTAAGGACAAGCATAAGTGCAAAAGCCTTTTTGTCCCAAAAAGTAGACCGTCATGAAACCGCACACGAAAAGAAACGGGATGGCCACCGCTACCGAGGGAAACGTCTGCCAAAAATTAGTGGTCACCAGATGATTGGTGAACTTCGGAATAAGCGGTTCGTGCGGTTCCGAGAACAACCGGTATACGACGGGCCAGACAAACATATATAGAGCGCCAATCAGCGGAACGTAAATCAAGAGCCGTGATCGAAACGGCTTCGGATGAAGCCCCATCTTCTTCAATAGCCATCCGCAAAAATCCTGCAGCGCGAGGATGTGACAGCCCCAGCCGCAAATGTATCGCCCGAAGATCAAAGTGACCAGGATTGCCAGCGTAAAAAAGATGAACCCCGCGTTGACGAACCCCTTTTGCAGCGTGTACATCGTCTCCGAGGGTTCGATCGGCGAAACTGTCCTGCCCATGACCCACCACTGAATGATGTGCGCGATCATGAATAAATTCAGAAGGATCAGCGCCATCGCTCGCCACCGGCCGGTCTTTGATTTGCGAATCCCGCTCGGTTGAAGCAGAGAATTCTTTCCTGCAGGCACCGGACCACCTTTGCGGGAGATTGGCGTTGTTAGTTCTCGGCTGAGGCAACCGGTTTTCACGAGGTTGGCGAATTTACTCGAAAACAAGTTGCACGCCAGCGAGCAGGCACAATCGCTACCGCCGACAATGGAGGGGCGAGATCAGCGAGCCCGCGCGACTCGCGTCCGTTCATCATTGCACAGGCGTCGCAGAGCTCCGCCCGCCATCATCCATCGTCACCCAAAAGCTCTTCTCATTTCCAAAAGGATCGTCACCAAATTCTTTCAACATTTTCTTTACTTCACTGGGGCACCCATGAGACATATTGCGACTCTTTCCAGCGCGTAGTCTAGGTAGCCCATCAGCGTTCAAAACCATGTTAAAGAAAGCTCTCACTGCATTCATTCTCCCGTTCCTTTTTCTTCTCAGCTCGTCCGACGCGGGATTCGCCAATCCCGTTGCGCAGAAGCAGAAAATTCCGGACAACCCGAACGAGGCCACCGGGATTCTTCAAAAAATGATCACGGAGACCGGGACCGCGACAATGAAACTCGATCTCAATCGTCTGAACGGAATCAGCGTTGCGCCGCAAAAACAGGAGCAGATGCGTTTCAACATAGCGGCGAATTCGTTTTTCAGCATTCTCGTATTCAATGATCTCTTGCGCGGGCCTGAGCAGGGATCGATGGCTCTTATCCCGCAAGGCTATTCACCGGCCGGGCTGAACAACGTGCCCGCGGCGTTAGGCGCATCCTTCAAGCAGCTCACAATCGAAAAACTCCCCTCAGGCGAACAATTCGATCTCGCCGTCCGGGACGCAAAAACGGGCTTCGTCTTTTTCAATATTGAAGGACACCAGTACAATTACGACGCCGGGGCGCAATTGCTTTCCGTCAGCGGCGGAAAGCTTGCGATGTCGCGCGATTTTGCCAACACTCTTGGGCGGTCTTCAGACGTCGGGGCTGTGGTGGGAGAAATCTCTGTCGGCGCGGCCATGCAGCCGGTGGAAATCAAGGAGCTTGTTAATGGCGAACTCAAAGGAGTAACGATGCCGCCGGTGAATAGTGTTTCCGGCGCCCAAGCGCCCACGGCGACCCACGGGCCCGATGTCATTGTTGGAGACCTGCCGAACCTGGAACAACAGGGAAGCGCCGGAACCCAGGTGGGCCTCGCGGTGGCAACGACTTCTTGTAACAACGGCGACCAGCCACTGGATTGGTTCCAATTGCCAAATACTGATCATCCGGTCATTCCACAGAATCTCTATCGAATGGCCGGTGGCATAGACAATACTGAGCGCTTTGAACAGATCGGTCAGTCCTGGTTAAAGCACGCGTTCTTCGCATTAGAAGATACGGTTTGCAGCACGTGTAACACCAATAATTGCCAGACCGGCAGCCATCTTTGCCCGGGATGCTCTGATCCGTACTCTGCAGGCCTAAATGGCGACCAAAACCAGATCGGTTCGCGTGCATGGGTCAATCCATTTACCGGCAACTTTCCATCGACGGCAAACGAGCACGGCGGCCACAACCACAATGGCGTATCGCATCGGATTCTGGTGGAGGTCGATGATTTGAATACCACACTGAACCCAGGCGCGAGCTATTTTGTCGAAGCGCAATACGTGACCCCGCACGAGTATACCTGGTGCCAGACTCACCCTACGGAATGCAACATGTTTAACAACGCCTCCTACCGTAAGTATATTGTGAGTGGTACTACGAATTTCGGCTTTAGCCCCGACGGAGATACTGCACGGATGCAGCCTGGAATCAGGGCGTGGACTGGCGCAACAGTCAACCGGATCGAGCCCGATCCGGGAAACGATGGAATCTGGTTCATGGGTTACAAAGTGACCAACCCTTCGCCTGGTGTCTGGCACTATGAGTATGCGCTATTTAACGAAAATCTTGATCGGGCGATCCAATCCTTCAGTGTGCCTTTAGGGCCCGGTGTCAACGTCAGTAACATCGGATTTCACGCACCGCCCCAGCATCCCGGCTGGGCAAATGACGGCACCTTGAACAGCCAGGGTTATAGCGGCGCGCCGTGGACACCTACCCAGACTTCCAACTCGCTCACATGGAACTGCGAAACGTTCGCGCAAAACCAGAACGCAAATGCGATTCGCTGGGGCACGCTATATAATTTCCGGTTCGATGCCGATCAACCGCCGCAAGCTACGAGCGCCATTATCGACTTCTTCAAAACAGGATCGCCAATGACGATTGCTATCCAGGCGCCTGCGGGAGGAGCCACTCCCACGCCGACCGCTAGTCCTACACCGATAGGGACTCCTACTCCCACACCTACCGCCACTGTGCGGCCAACTCCGACACCGCGGCCCATCCCCGTCCCAAGGTCTCGCCCGACGCCACGTCCGCGCCCATAGCGGTAACGGTAAGGATTAGTAAATCGTGATTGGGGACGAGTTATCGCCGAGGTCGTTGATCTCGGTTGCGCCCAAAAAAAAATTCTGGGAGCGCACGCTGCCAGTCCGCCGCGGGACGAATCGCGACCTACCAACGCGCGCTAGATCATCGTGCGTTCGATTATCGCATGCCCGAGTCGCATTGCCACTGGACCTTTGTCATTTGGCCAGCCACGACATCGACTTCGAACGGTCCATAGCGCCCGATACTGCTTGTCCTTTC
>DATHHK010000011.1:0-4166 GCA_035317225.1 Candidatus Udaeobacter sp.
GGATGCCTTGCAATGTCTCGCTGGTCTGGATCGACATCTTCGGGAACCATCTCGGCCACAAACTGCGAAATCCTCTCGCCTTTGCTCATGAAGGGCTTAATTTGCTCGCGGCTCAGATAATGAGCAAACAAGCACGCACCAGTTTCTTCGAGGAACAACAACACTGCCCGACTCCCGCGGCTGACTTCTCGCAGCCAGTCTGGCTGTGGCAACATAGGAAATGTCGCCTGTGACCCTGGCCATCCTGCTGGTGGTCATATCAGTCTTGATTTTCTGTTCCGCTCTCTTCTCCGGAGTCGAGACAGCGCTCTTCTCACTCAAGCCGCATCAATTGCGCCGTCTGGAAACAAATCACGTCAGCCTTACAAAATTCGTGAAGCTTTTCCGAGAAAATCCGCGTCGCGTCCTGAATGTGCTTCTCCTAGGCGACGGAGTAATAAATGTACTCTTGGTCGTACTGTGCCTCTTTTTCTTGTGGGAGGGTCCACTGGCTGAGCGAATTCCGCAGTGGGCTGCTGGTTTTGCGATCTTCGCAATTATTGTGTTGCTTTGCGATCTCGTTCCAAAGCTTCTCGCGGTTTCGGTCCCCTATCGGCTCTCAACGATCGGGGCCTTCGCTCTGCAGATATCGATGCCGCTTCTTGACCGCATCGGCCGCGGTCTCGAGAGCGTGAGCGCTCGCGTAGTCGATCTTTTCACCCTTTCGCGTCTAAGCCCTCGACCCCATTTGAGTGACGAGGAATTGGGGACACTCCTTGAGATGAGTGAAGAGGAAGGCGCGTTATATGAAGGCGAAGTCGATATCATTCAGGAAATCATCAAACTCGGTGATAAAACCGCAAAGGATTGCATGACGCCGCGCGTTGATAGTTTCATGCTGCCCGATGATTTGACGAACGAAGAAGCAATCGTGCGCCTGAAGGAGAATCGTTATCGGCGCGTCCCGGTCTACGCCGAAACGCCCGATCAAATTCTTGGCATCATTGATGTGAAATTGTTCCTGCTCGATCCGACAGAATATTACACTGAGAAATTAATCGCTCCCTCCTTCGTCTCCGAGACGATGGGGGCACTGGAGCTACTCAAGCTCTTTTTGACACGCCCCCAGGGGATGGGCGTCGTGGTTGACGAATTTGGCGGCACAGAAGGAATTATCACGATGGAGGACATCGTGGAAGAAATCCTTCGCGATGTAGTGCCACGGCATGATGTCGCTCTTTATATCGAGCCGTTAGGGGACGGCAGATTCCTTGTTAGCGGCAATGCGCGCCTTGACGATTTAAGCGAATATCTCGGTTTTCAAATCGACGCCGAGGGAATAGACACGATCGGCGGATTTGTCTTCACGCGGCTGGGTTATTTGCCGCCCGCCGGCACAAAATTGGAGATCCCGCGCCTTGCTATTACGGTGCGTCGCGCAGGCCGTAAAAGGATCGAGGAAATCTTGCTGGAAAAAACAACTCCGAAAGCCTTCGAGGCAGCGGCATGATAATCGGCTTAATCATTTTTTGTTGCTGGATTGTTTCGTTTTTCTTCAACGGGATTGAAAGCGGACTGCTTTCGATCGATCCAATTCGATTGCGACAAAATGTGAAACGTCGCGTGCCGGCGGCAGTGCGGTTAAACCGCTTGTTGAAACACCCGGAGCGATTGCTGGTAACCGTTCTGCTCATCACGAATGCGGCGGATATACTCGGTCTCTTCCTGCTGACGCACGGGTTAGTCCGATCATGGGGTTACGCTGGCTATTTTATCTCTCTGGCGATAGCGCTTCCGGTCTATCTGTTTTTGCTTTCTGTTTTTCCAAAATCGCTTTTCCGTCGATTCCCTTTTCGCGCCCTGGGGCGACTTGCCGGCATACTCGAACTAGCATCGATCCTGTTCTCGCCATTGCTCGAACTCGGAGCGCGGCTGGGCAAGCTGATTCTGCCAGGTCGGGCGGCCAAACGCGCTCGTCTTTTTGCAGGGCGCGAGGACCTGAAACAGATCACCGCACAAAGCGAGCTCGAAGGCTCCCTCACTGCCACAGAACGCGTGATGATTCATAACGTAGTCGATTTCAGCGGTGTCAGAGTGCGCGACGTAATGGTGCCTTCGGCAAAAGTCGTCGCGTTGTCGCCTGGTGCGTCAACTCGAGAAGCGGTGGAGCTTAGCGCGTCTTCCGGCCTTGATCGTCTGCCAGTCATTACGTCAGGAGGGCAACCTGCCGGACTGATCAACGTTCTCGATATCCTACTCGAACAGAATGGAAACAAACCGCTGCATGATTATGTCCGGCGCATCGTAACCACTAAGGAGGACGAGTCTGCATATCGGGTTGTACAGCAATTGCGCGCTGCTCGACTCGGCCTTGCTGTTGTACTGGACCGAAGGAAAAATTTTTGCGGGATTGTAACAATTGAGGATTTGGTCCGGTGTCTTGTTTCTTCAAGCGAGGCCCGGGCTTAAATTCATTGCGCTTTCCAACGAGCTGCGTCACCGCAAACATGACGGCCTTAAAGCCGTCATTTCAACGAAGCGCGCTTTACAATTTCCCTTTACCGTGTGGCGAACTGGAGACCGTTCTTCCTGCGCATCAGGCCAACGTCACAACTCGTGTTCGTCCTGAAGGACTCGCGCGGCGCCAAGAAGCGCAACGTGCGAAAATGCCTGTGGAAAATTTCCCAGCTGTCGTTTTTCACGCGGATCGTACTCTTCGGAGAGAAGTCCCAGGTCGTTTCGCACATCAAGCAAGCGCTCGAACAAATCGCGCGCTTCTTTCTTTCGACCGAGAAGGTGCCAGCAAGAGACCAACCAGAAAGAACACGGGAGAAAAACGCCTTCACGTCCCGGCAATCCGTCCACGCCGTATTCCTGCGGCCGATAGCGCAAGACCAAGCCATCTTCCATCAGCTCACGTTCGATGGCCTCGACAGTATTGCGGACGCGCTCGTCTGTTGCAGGTAGAAAGCCAACGAGTGGCATCGTCAGCAGGCTGGCGTCCAGCGCATCGGAACCGTAAAACTGGGTGAACGCCTTTCTCTCTGAGTTGTAACCGCGCTCGCAAACCTCTGCGCGAATTTGCTCCCTAACTTTTCGCCAGCGAGCATGATGCTCGCCCGCCGCGCATCCGCATTCTTCAACAAGTTTTACAGCACAATCGAACGCCACCCACGCCATCATTTTCGAGTGCGTGAAATTTTTTCGTCCGCCGCGAACCTCCCAAATTCCTTCATCCGGTTTCTGCCAGTTCGATTCCAGGAATTTCATCAAATGCACCATCAACGCCCAATCTGGCTCCTGCATTTTGATTCCAGCTCGATCGGCTTCGAACATCGTCGCCAGCACCTCGCCGTAGACATCAAGCTGAAATTGAGTCGAAGCAGCGTTGCCGATGCGTACCGGCGCAGACTTTTCATAGCCTGAAAGCCAGGGAATTTCGACTTCAGTGAGCCGGCGCTCGCCGCTAACGCCGTACATGATTTGCATCTGGGCAGGGCTCCCGGCGACAGCTCGCAGCAGCCACTCATGCCATCCTTCGGCCTCCTGGCGATAACCGTCGCGCAGCAGCGAGAGCAAAGCGAACGTAGCATCTCGCAGCCAGCAGTAGCGATAGTCCCAGTTGCGCGGTCCTCCTATTTGTTCAGGTAACGACGTCGTAGCCGCGGCGACCAGGCCGCCCGTCGGTGCGTAGGTCAATCCCTTGAGCACGATGAGGGACCGCATCACCGCATCGCGCCATTTCCCCTTACCCTGAAATTGATTGCACCATTCTCGCCAATACTTCTCCGTGTCACGCAAAGCATGCTCGTAGTGGATCGCCCGCGGTGGATTCTTATGGGAAGCGAACCACGTAAGCACGAACGGAACCCTCTCACCTTCGCCAACCGCAAACTCCGCAACTGTAGTCAGGTCTTTGCCGCGCGTTTCAATCGGCGTTCGCAAGATCAAACCATCCGGTCCCGCGATTGCTTCCAGTCCGCCATTCCGGTGGCGCACCCATGGCACGATCTGCCCGTAATCAAACCGGACGACGAGTTCCATCTGCATCGACACTTTGCCGCGTACCCCTTCCACAATCCGGACGATGTCGGGATTCTCGCCACGTGGCGGCATGAAATCGATCAGACGCACGGCGCCGCTCTTGGTTTCGATTTCGGTTTCCAGGATTAGCGAGTCGCCACGAT
>DATHHK010000012.1:0-3756 GCA_035317225.1 Candidatus Udaeobacter sp.
GGCGTGGATTAGCCGCATGTCATAGATGAAAAGCAGCCACACAGCTGCAGCATAAGTAGCGCTCAGCTGGAACCACGCCAGTGGATCGTCGAGACGACTAAAAAGAATCGCTTCGCCCAATGCGCAACCGATGTAGAAGAAATTGTGCCCGAATTCCATCGGCCAGCGAATCAGCGTCAGTGTGTGAATGATTGACCGGGACCAAAAGATAAAGATCACGCATAAACCTGCGGCGACATAGGGAAACGAACTCCAGTGTCGCATCGTGAAAACTACACGAGCATTGTCCGTTAAGAAAAAAAGGGCAACGCCCTGAATGATGCTGGCAAGTGTGAGCTCAACGTTGATGACGACTGAATCGAGCTCACTCCGTCCTTCACTCCGCGGGTCCACGGTGCGAGTCGTAACCGGTCGATGACCAAGATGTCAAGGGCCGCCGATGAGCTCCGGCGAAATGGCCGCAACTACGCGCCATAATCTTTTCTGCTTGGCGAATCGGCGGGCGCATCGTAGTTACAGTCTCCTGATATGGCGGCAAAAACCGAGCAAAAAACCAGAGAAGATAAGGTCACCGCGGCGCGGAATAAGAATCTTGATCTGGCGATTCAACAGATCGCAAAAGATTACGGCGAAGGCGCGATCATGCGGCTTGGCGATGAGAAGATTGTCGATATCGATGTTATTCCTACTGGGAACATTTTGATCGATCGGGCCCTCGGCGTCGGCGGATTTCCGAGAGGCAGAGTCGTGGAGGTTTTTGGCCCGGAGTCCTCGGGAAAAACGACCCTAACATTGACCGTAATTGCGCAGGCGCAAAAACGTGGCGGACTTGCGGCCTTTATTGACGTCGAACATGCGCTGGATCCTGCATACGCAAAAAAGCTCGGCGTGGATCTGGATGATCTGCTGGTTTCTCAACCGAGTTCCGGCGAGGAAGCGCTGCGAATTTGCGAGACGTTGGTGCGTTCCAACGCCCTGGACGTGATTGTCCTCGATTCCGTTGCGGCACTGGTTACCAGGGCGGAGCTCGAGGGCGAGATCGGGGACACGACCGTTGGCGCACAGGCACGCTTGATGAGTGCAGCGCTGCGCAAGCTCACCTCCCTGATTTCAAAAGCGCGGACCTGTTGCATTTTCACAAACCAAATCCGCGAAAAGATCGGTGTGATGTTTGGAAATCCGGAAACAACGCCCGGCGGGAAAGCGCTGAAATTTTATGCCAGCGTGCGCGTCGATATTCGCCGCATTGGAGCGATTAAGCAGACCGACGGTGTTGTTACAGGAAATCGGACCCGCATCAAAATTGTTAAGAACAAGGTCGCGCCGCCCTTCACCGAAGCGGAGTTCGACATCATGTATAACGAGGGAATCTCATCGACTGGCGCGCTGCTCGATCTCGCGTTGGAAAAACAAATCATCGAAAAACGCGGTTCCTGGATGAACTATAAAGGCACGCAACTGGCCCAGGGTCGAGACGCCGCGAAAGAAGTTTTGAAGAACGACAAGGCCCTCTACGAAGAAATCGAGGGGGCGGTCAAAGCCAGGCTCGACGAAGAAAAGAGCTAGGGCGGAGCACAGCCATCTTAGCTGTGGGGGTCCGCTGGCACCTTGCCTTCCGAGGATCGGCAATTATCTCACTCGGCGGCGTTAATCACGCCACAGGCGAACCTCGCACCCGAGTTGCCTGCCGGATCGGTTTTCAAGTCGTCCTCTTTTTCATGCACGATTACAGATTTTCCAATGATCGAATTTGGGCCGCTCAGATCGAGTTTCCCTTTCCACTCGAGGTGCCCCTTGCCGGAAGCATCAGCTTCAACATTGCCGAAATCGCCGGCATGACGCTCCGTCCCCGTTGGCCCGTCGTGGTGTTGATGCTTCGGATTGAAATGCGGGCCGGCTGACATCGCATCCGTCGCCGAGCAATCGCCTTTCTCGTGTATGTGGAAACCGTGCTTGCCCGGTTTGAGGTTTTGGAAGTCGGCAACGACGTGCACTTCGTCGCCAGTCTTTGTGAACGTGACCGTGCCAGTAACCTGGCTCCCTGATTTTGGCTCCAAAGTCGCAGCCGCCTTCGTGACATCCTGTGCGTGCGCGAAGAGAGCGAAAGCGCACAACACGCCTAGAGATATAGTTATTGTTCTCATGCCGAAAAAGGTACGGCGCTTCCGGATAAAATGAAACTATCAATCGTGCCATGAAGCGCCGACGGGTGCTTCGCGCCAGGATGACAGTGACCGATAATATTTCCATTTGGAAATCTGGGCACGCTCCGGCAATTTCCTCACCAAAAAATTGGCAAGGAGTAAAATGACGAAATCCGAATTTCGAATGACATTGAAAATTGGAGAAATGAAAGTCCCGATGATTCTTATTCTGAGCATAATTGCTCATGCCGATTACGCGGCAGCACAGACCAGCCGGACGGATGTGTCACCGAAGCCCCAAACGACGGTGGAACGCGAGATCGAAAGCCTGGAGGAAGCACGTAACCAGGCAGTCCTTCACGGTGATGTGGCTGCGCTTGATCGGATGACCTCTGATGATTATACATTTATTACTCTGCGAGGTGAGCTACGTACCAAATCAGACATTCTCAAAGGGTTTGCCTCAGGATCATTTCATTACGAGTCCCGGCAAATTTCTGATTTGAAAGTGCGCGTATACGGGGACGCCGCCCTAGTTACCGGGCGGTCAGTGCAGAAAGGAATGGAGAACGGTAAGGACTACAGCGGAGATTACCGATTTACCAGGGTGTATGTGAAGGAAAAAGGACGTTGGGTAACGGTCGCTCTGCAAACAACTTTGATCCGGCAATGAAACTTTTCCCATCATGACTTCGGCGCAGATCCGGCAGTCATTTCTCGATTTCTTTCGTGAGAAACAGCACACGATTGTGCCGTCGTCCTCACTGTTGCCCGATGCGCCGAATCTGCTTTTCACCAATGCCGGAATGAACCAGTTCGTGCCGATCTTCCTTGGACAGCAAAAAGCTCCCTGGAAACCGCCACGCGTGGCAGATACGCAGAAATGCATTCGCGCGGGTGGTAAACATAACGATCTCGAGGACGTCGGACTTGACACCTATCACCACACATTTTTCGAGATGCTCGGCAATTGGAGCTTCGGCGACTATTTCAAAAAGGAAGCGATCGAGTGGGCCTGGGAGTTGCTCGTCGAGCGTTGGAAATTTCCGGCGCAACGGCTTTATGCGACGGTTTACCAGCCGGGTCCGGACGAGCCGAGCGAGTTTGACCAGGAAGCGTACGATCATTGGGCGCGTTTGTTTCGCGAAGCCGATCTCGACCCAAAGATTCATGTTCTTGATGGTGGCAAGGCCGACAATTTTTGGATGATGGGCGATACCGGCCCGTGTGGGCCGTGCTCGGAAGTCCACGTCGATCTCACGCCAGACGGCGACACACGCGGCGCACTCGTGAACAAAAATGATCCTCGTTGTATCGAAATTTGGAATCTTGTTTTTATCCAATTCAACGCGAACCCGGACGGCACGTTCACGCCCCTCCCGCAACGTCATGTCGACACCGGAATGGGGTTCGAGCGGGTCACCGCGATTATTCAAGGCACAAAAAATCTCACCGATTTCTCCGGGACCATATCCAATTACGATACCGACGTCTTTCGCCCAATCTTTGATGAGGTCGAAACACTGAGCGGCAAGAAGTATGGGTCGACAATTCCAAAACAGAATAGCGCTGGCGAGAACGAACAGCAGAAAATCGATGTCGCGTTCCGTGT
>DATHHK010000013.1:0-2203 GCA_035317225.1 Candidatus Udaeobacter sp.
GAAATGGGAATTCCGTTCCGATACAATTGTGAGGGCCGGCGCCACTGAGCCGGCTCTCAAGCTTTCCGACAAATGCGGCGGGGCTAATGGTGGATGTGAACCACCGCTTTGGTCGCCGGACTCGAAACGCTTCGCCTTGAATGCCCCCGATCAAGGTCGTTATCAACCAACCTCGTTCTACCAACTCAATGGCGACGAATGGAAAGAACTACCGCCGCCGCCCGACGCGATTAGCGACGTATTGGACAAGGTGGTATTCGCACGAATGAAGAAAATGGGCCTGCTGCCCAAGAAAACTCCGATACGGCTCATTTCTAACCCGATAAGGACGATTCAGTGGACAGATCCTGATACGGCGCTGGTCTACGCATCAGATGTCGAAGCTGTTAAGGATGATCCGGACCGGGGGTTTTTCGAAGCTTCTTTTCTGTTTACTCTCAAATTCGACCAGAGTGGGCAATGCAAGATCGTCAAAAGTCAGCGGCTGTCGGATAAAGAAAGGGAAAAATACAAGAAAAAGTCTGAGCCCTAGACGTAACGATAACTGGCATTTGTCGCGCCTTTCCCGCGCCAACGACCTAACCATGCGATGGAGCGAACGGCGGACCGCTGTACGCTCCACTTTTAAGATGACTTCCACACTCCAGATCCGATCGACGCGCGCGCTCGTCCGCCGTCGCTCATCTTGTTTTCGTTAGGCCCATCGAATGAAGCGTCTTCTCGTCACCATCCTTATTGTTGTTGCAGTTCTTGTGGCGGCCCTTGGACTCGCGATTGCACTTGGCGGACCAGGCGAGCCGCCGCCGCCAATGTCGAGCATTAATGACCCCTTCAAGAACGTGGATTTCTCCGATCTGCCGGAACGCAGTCATTTCACGGCTCGCGATGGCGCAAAGATTGCCTTCCGGGCGTACCCGGCAATCGGCGACGCGATCAAGGGCAGTGTCGTGCTGGTGCACGGCTCCTCCGCCAGTAGCAGCAGCATGCATGTGATGGCCAAGAGCTTCGCCGCGGCTGGATATGCAGCTTACACGCTGGATATCCGCGGACACGGCAAATCAGGAACCAAAGGCCACATCGCCTATATCGGACAGTTGGAGGACGACCTCGAAGACTTTGTCCATTCGACCAAATTGGCTCAGCCTTCCACGCTCGCCGGATTCTCTTCCGGCGGCGGATTTGTGCTTCGCTTCGCGGGCAGTCCACGTCAGGAACTATTCTCCAACTATCTTCTTCTTTCTCCTTGGATCAGTCAGGACGCAGCAACGTTGCGTCCGGGCAGCGGCGGCTGGGCTACCGTGGGGGTTCCGCGCATCATCGCGATCGCCGTGCTAAACGGGTTTGGAATGCACGCGTTTGACGACCTGCCGGTGGTCAGATTCGCGGTCGACGAGAGGGACAAAGGCTTGCTCACCCCGCAATATTCCTTCGCCCTCGCACAGAACTTCAGGCCTGAGCGCGATTACCAGGCAAACATTCGAGCGATTAGGCAAACTCTTCGGGTGCTCGTCGGTCAAAACGATGACGTGTCGTACGCCGATCGGTTTGCAGCCGTTTTCAAGACAGCTGGCAAAGATGTTCCTGTTACAGTTCTCCCGGGGATCGACCACATCTCACTCACACTTGATCCAGTCGCCGTCCAAGCGGCAATCGCGGCGGTTGAAAGCATGGATCACGAAAAGCCTAACCAAACGATGCAGCCAACCGCTGGCCGGCGTACGAACAAGCTTTCCGTGACTCCAACCTTTCCTCCCGCCGCCATGCGCGCCCTCGCCAGCGGTGGCTGATCTTAGTTTCGTTAGACCGCATGCGGCACAGCTTCGTTCCCAGCCTTCTCGACGTGGCCTACTATGCGCTGGGTTACGCCATTGGTTCCGCGCTTTTTTGTGGAGCTTACATGTGGACCTACAACGGGACGATTCCGGGTATCTTCGTCGCCTTAGAACTGCCGGTGGCTCTGTTTTATTTCGCTTTGCTGTTGTTTGTTCGCTGGCGCCAATCCGCTCTGGTTGGCCGCGCGGCCTTGTTTGCTTGTGACGTCGGCGTCGGCCTATTCCCGCTGCTGGGACTATGGCCGATATACATGTGGCGCCTGCCGTTCGCGCTTATACTCTTTGTGATCCACGTCATCATCCTCACGGTGATCATTTGCTCGGTATATTTCGCAACGCGCAAGGTGAAAGCGACGCATGCAGTCTAACCA
>DATHHK010000014.1:0-3735 GCA_035317225.1 Candidatus Udaeobacter sp.
GGCGCACGCATGGGAGCCGGCAATCAATGCGTATCGCTGCGAGGAATCCATTCGCATTTGCGTCGATCTGGCGGGAGTCGATCGCGCGCTCATTGATCTCACCGTCGAACCGCGACGCTTGGTGATTCGCGGCACGCGCGAGCTACCGGAACCGACCGGCGATGAAGGATGCGCCCTGCAATTGTTGGCCATGGAAATCGATTACGGCCCGTTCATACGTGAAGTGCCGTTGCCAGCCGATGTGGAAATCGAACAAGCGTACGCCGAGCAGCGCAATGGATTGCTCTGGATTTCGCTGCCCTTGAAAGAGTCATGAGCGCAAAAGAACTCAGCACGTTGCGAGCCGGCGTCGAATCGAAACCGGGAACGGAAAGCACAATCGCCGTCGGAACTGGCGAAAGCCAGATGCCACATATCCCGGAGGAGTTATCGATCCTGCCAGTGCGTGGACTTGTTATTTTTCCGGGGACGATCATTCCGCTGACCATTCAGCGTGCCGCGTCGCTCAAACTGCTCGATGATACTTTGCCGCGAACAAAAGTGATCGGGCTGGTGACGCAGCGCGACGAGGTGAAGGACGATCCGACGCCGCAAGACCTCTACACGGTCGGCACGGCCGTGCTTGTGCTCAAACTTTTACGCCAGGCGGACGATAATGTGCTAGTCATCGTGCAGGGGTTGCGTCGCTTTTCACTCCGCAAAATCGTAGCGACGTCGCCCTTCCTGCGTGCCGAGGTTGATTTGCCCGAATCGATAACGCCGGCGCCGAGCAAGGAGTGGGAAGCCACATTCCGAAACTTGCGCGATTCCGCCGCGAGATTGTTCGAGCTGGCGCCGGACGCCCCCGAACAAGCGCGCCTGATGATTTTGAACATCGAAAGTCCCGAGCAACTTGCTGATTTTCTCGCGCCCAATCTCAATGTGGATGCCGCGCAAAAGCAGGCGCTGCTCGAAGAGTTGGATGTCGAAAAGCGCGTACGGGCAGTACAGAAACAGATATCTGCCCAGTTGGAGATCGCTGAGATCCAGCAAAAACTGCAAAAAGATGTGGCCTCGCAATTTTCCGATGCGCAACGACGGGCCTATTTGCGTTCGCAAATCAAGGCGATCCAGCGCGAGCTGGGCGAAGCAGAAGGCGGCGGCGAGGAACAGGCCCAGCAATTGCGTGCCCGGCTAGAGGAAGCCAAGCCGCCAGAGGAAGTAATGAAACAGGCCGAGCGCGAATTGAAGCGCCTCGATTTCATTCCTCCGGCCAGCCCGGAATTCTCGGTCATTGTCAGTTACATTGAGATCATTGCCGATCTGCCCTGGAACAAATTGAGCGAGGACAATCTCGATCTCGATCAGGCGCAGAAAATTCTCGACCGCGATCACTATGATCTGGAAAAGGTAAAAAAGCGGCTGATCGAATACCTAGCCGTGCGCAAACTCAATCCACAGGGGCACGGCGCGATCCTCTGTTTTCTGGGGCCGCCTGGCGTGGGAAAAACCAGTCTCGGTCAATCAATCGCCGACGCGCTGGGCCGAAAATTTGTCCGGATCAGTCTCGGCGGTATGCGCGACGAGGCGGAAATTCGCGGACATCGTCGCACGTACATCGGCTCGATGCCGGGACGTATCATTCAGGAGCTTCGCCGTTGTGGCACCCGCAATCCGGTTTTCATGCTCGATGAGATTGACAAGATCGGTGCTGATTTTCGTGGGGACCCTGCGAGCGCACTGCTCGAAGTGCTCGACCCGCGACAAAACAATGCGTTTGTCGATCGTTATCTCGATGTGCCCTTCGACCTGTCACAGGTGATTTTCATCGGCACCGCGAACTATATCGAGGGCATACCAGAACCGTTGCGCGACCGGATCGAAGTCATTTCGCTGCCCGGTTACACCGAGCGTGAAAAACTCGAGATCGCTAAGCGGTATCTCGTGCCGCGGCAGCTCGAAGAAAATGGGTTAAAACCAGAGCAATGCGAATGGCAAGAGGACGCGCTCCGCCGCGTGATTAGCGATTACACGCATGAGGCCGGCGTGCGCGAGCTTGAACGACAGATCGGCGCGATCTGTCGCGGCGTCGCAGCGCAGGTTGCACGCGGCAAGACCGATCACGTCACCGTCACGCCGGATGTGGTGTCGGAAATGCTCGGTCCGGCCAAATACGTGCGCGAAACCAAACTGAAAACGAGCAAGCCCGGCGTTGTCACAGGGCTGGCGTACACGCCTGCCGGCGGTGAAGTGTTACACATTGAAGCCACGCGTTACCCAGGCAAAGGCAATATCATCCTCACCGGCCACATTGGTGAAGTGATGAAGGAATCCGTCCAAGCTGCGCTGAGTCTTCTTCGCAGCCGCGAGGGCCAATTGGGCGTAAATCCAGAAGATTTTCGCGAAATGGACATTCACGTGCACGTGCCTGCAGGTGCCGTTCCGAAAGATGGTCCTTCAGCCGGCATCGCAATGTTTACGGCGTTAGCGTCGCTCTTTAGCAAGACGCCGGTGCGGCCGGATGTCGCCATGACCGGCGAAATCACGTTGCGAGGGCTGGTCCTGCCTATCGGCGGTCTAAAAGAAAAAAGCCTTGCGGCGATGCGCGCGGGAATTTCAACGGTGATCATTCCAAAGCTCAACGAAAAAGACCTCTTTGATGTTCCCGAGGAAGCGAAACAGAAACTCAAATTCGTCCCCGTCGAAAATGTCGACGAAGTCCTGGCCGTAGCGCTGGAGAAAGATGGCGCTACGTCCGCTTCGGAACGTAAATTAGCCTGACGGTAACGTCGGACCGGAGGCGCTGTTGACGAAAACGTTGTTGTTCAGGTACCAGATGGCTGTTTGACGCGTGTCGCCATTGTAAAGGACATAGTCGGGCTTGCCGTCACCGTTAAAGTCGGCAGTCGCTATCAATACCCAACCAGTGGGAAGAGTCGGTCCCCAAGCGGCGCCAACAAGGGTTAGTCCCGATAAGTAGCCGATAGCTGTGTAGCCTGAACTGGGATGGAATAAGAGGTAATCTGGGTGACCGTCGCCATCAAAATCCGCTGCACCTGCCACTGTCCAGCCTGGAGGGAGAGTTGGACCATAGCCACCACCAGCGTAAACGTTATTGTTCATGTACCAGATAGCTGTTTGATGCGTGCCACTGTTGTAAAGCACGTAATCCGGTCTGCGATCGGCGTTAAAATCGGCCGTGCCCACTAATTCCCATCCGTTGGGAAGGGTCGGTCCGTAAGCGCCCCCGACGTACGTCGGCCCGGACAAATACCAGATTGCCGTTTGCTCCGTGACGGAGTTGAACAAGGCGTAATCGCGATGGATGTCCCGATTGAAATCCGCCACACCTCTCAAGCGCCAGCCAGCCGTAAGAGTTGGACCGTAGGCGCCGCCGACGTAAAGGTTGTTATTCAGATACCAGATCGCTGTTTGACGCGTGTTCGCGTTGTAAAGCACATAATCAGGCTTGCCATTGTTGTTGAGATCGGCGGTCGTGATTAAGTTCCAACCTGTTCGACCGATTCGGACATAATAGATGTCTTCTTCACCATTAAATGTCGCCGCATACGCAACGTTCGCACCCCCGTTATCCGAAACGATCGTGATGTAATCGCCAAGCTTGTTCTGATTCGGATAACCGAGGAACGGGTTAAACGAATTGCTGATTGCGGTATTGGGCGACCAGGTATTCCCGCCATCGAGGCTGGACGAATAAAAGAGCTGCGAGTTGGTATTGTTCGCAGCGTTACGAGT
>DATHHK010000015.1:0-3531 GCA_035317225.1 Candidatus Udaeobacter sp.
CATGTTGGCCGATGAAGTTTGTTCCACCGAAAAGATGGTGACTTTTTGCAGAGAATCGCCTGCGCGGGAGATCATTGTCGTAACTGAAGCCGGTCTATTGCACCGTCTCGGTAAAGAAATTCCTAACAAGACATTCATTCCCGGCCCGACAGATAACTGCTTCTGTGGCGAATGCCGGTTCATGAAGATGAATACGCTCGAAAAGGCGTACCACGCGCTTTTGAACATGGACCCGGAAATCACTTTGCCAGAGGCATTGCGCAGGCGCGCAGAGCTACCCATTCGACGAATGCTTGAGCTGAGCAAGTAGCTGTAGGTCGCGACAGCCGTTTTTGAGAAAGCAGCTGCCTGCAACCGCTCACTGAGCCTGGCGGGCAGTAGTCGCGTGAAAGCTGGTCGAGGCTTCAGACGCTAGGAGATACCCAATCTCTTTTCGCTCGCCAAACTGGCAGCAAATCTTCAAGACTTGCTGTTTATGAAAACATTCAATCAAACTCAGCACGCTCGAAAACTTTCGGTGTTTGTCATTGCCACACTGCTTGCCTGGGTTGGGCTTTTGCCAATTACGGAAGCAGTCAGCCCAGCGCCCGATGGGGGTTATCCTGGTGGGAACACAGCGGAAGGGCAGAATGCGCTTCTTAGCCTTACCGCTGGCACATACAACACGGCGGTTGGTTTATTTTCGCTACTGAGCAACACAGAAGGGGGCTTCAACACTGCTGTAGGCGCGGGGACTCTCCTTGCCAACAACGCGCAACAGAATACGGCGATTGGCGCCGGTGCGCTCTTGAGCAATGACACCGGTGTAAAAAACACAGCCACTGGCACGTTCGCACTTTTTAACAACACTTCTGGCGATAGCAATACCGCCACTGGGGTCGGTGCGCTTTTTAACAACAGTGCTGGCTTTAGCAACACGGCTAATGGCTATAATGCGCTCTTGAGCAACACAACAGCCGGCGACAATACAGCTATCGGAACTACTGCGCTCTTTAGTAATACCACCGGCGAATTCAATACGGCCGTCGGCTCACAAGCACTCCGAGACAATATGACTGGCGACAGTAACACCGCTATCGGTGATTCGGCAGGCTTCAACATCACCGGCAGTGGCAACGTCTGCATCGGCGCGGGCGTCAACGGAGTCGCTGGCGAGAGCAATATTACCCGTATCCGCAATGTGTATGAGTCGGTAGCGACTGAGCGGGCAGTTTACGTCACTTCAGACAACAGGATTGGGACGCTAACTTCCTCGCGTCGCTACAAGGAGCAAATCAAGCCGATCGAAAAGGCTAGCGAGGAGATCCACGAGCTCAGACCGGTCAGCTTCCGTTATAAGAAGGAAATCGACCGAACGCGTTCCCTATCCTTCGGCCTCATCGCCGAGGCAGTAGCCAGAGTAAGTCCAGACCTCGTGACCCCGGATCGCGAAGGCAAGCCAGAAACGGTGCGGTACGAAGCTGTCAACGCGATGCTACTCAATGAATTCCTTAAAGAACATCGCAAGGTGCAAGAGCCGGCGAACACGATTGAAGAGTTGAAGAACGAGATTGCAAATCTCACCGTGACCGTGAAAGACCAGGCGACGCAAATCCAAAAAGTAACTAGCCAACTTGAAGTGATCACACCTAAAATCGTCGAGAATGATTAATTAAGGCTAAAGCGACGAAATATCGCTCTAGCCGAAAAACGCCGTATCGTTTATATATCATTTGGAGAAACGCGGTTGAGAGTTCGGACTCCTGGCGTTTCTTGTCCGTGACATCCGCGCGATCCGCGGTTTTCTTCCGCCAAAGCATGATCGAAAAATCTATCGAGCAACGAATCGACCGGCTGCAGGCCGGCGGCATTATCGATCTGCACTTCGATTTGCCGATGGATTTGTACGAGAAGCGGGAGCGCAAAAAGGTGCTGGAGACTGAGTTCTTGCCTGAGCTCGAAACCGGGAACATTAACGTGGTGGGCGTCGCGATTTATATCGCGGATCGATATCTCCCGGACGCGGGCCTGCGTGTGGCGCTTGATCAAATCGCGCGGCTATATGCTGAGACGCAGGCGTCCCCTCAGTGCGCGATTTGTAAGAGTTATCGCGACATCGAGAACGCACTCAAAGAAGACAAGATCGCGCTGCTTATTACGATGGAGGGAGCAGAGCCGCTCGGAAAAGACTTAGATCTTTTGCGTGCCTTCTATGAGCTCGGCGTCCGTTCAATCGGGCTCACCCATGCGCGGACCAATGAGGCGGGATACGGCGGAATCTTCGCTTCCAGCGGATCATCGCAGGAGGGTCTGACCGAGTTCGGCCGTGATCTGGTGCGAGAATGCGAGGCGCTCGGCGTGATTATCGATCTTGCTCACATCAATCCGGCTGGTTTCAATGAGATTTTGTCACGAACGACAAAGCCGCCAATTGTTTCGCATACAAATGTCCGGCGCTACTACGATATCGAGCGCAACATCAGCGATGACCAGATCAAAATGATCGGGGAACGGCGCGGCGTGATTGGCGTTAATTCGGTCCTGGTGAGTCCAAAAGAAGAAGCAAGCACGCTCGATCGTTACGTCGATCACATTGAGCACATAGCCAATTTGATTGGCATCGATGGAGTCGGAATTGGATTTGATTTTTTTGAGTTTATCTACAGCCAGTGGCCCGAGTCGGAAAAAAAGCAGCTCGCCGAAAAACTTACAACGCCTCACTTCATTCCCGATCTGAGGAACCATTCTCAGGCGCGGAACCTCACTCGTAAACTAATCGAGCGCGGCTTCACCGACGAACAGATCGAAAAAATCCTGCGCCGAAACTGGCTACGGATTTTTCAGGAATGGCTGTAGCCGCGCGTTGCCCGAGGGTAACGAATTTGCTTGTCATCTAAGCAACTTTTGACCAGCCTCAAAGTTTGTGAGGGCCCTCTCCACCGCGCTCCCCTCGCGACAGCCTTCTGTAGTTATTGCTGACGACAGCACAGTCGCCAGAGAAGGACTGGTTGCGATTATCCGGCGTGATCTGGGCTATACAGTCTGCGGACTCGCAACTGATGAAAGGGCCATGCGAGAGCTCACGGAAAAGCATCAGCCAGATCTGCTTGTTATTGAACCATTCCTTGGCCATCACGACGGGATTTTTCTTCTCAAACAAATTGCTGCGCGTTTTCCCCGGGCCCGGATTCTCGCTGTGTCAAGACAGCCCGAAGAAATTTATGCAGAGCGCGCGCTGCGCGCGGGCGCCTCAGGCTACTGGATGAAAACCAGTACTCAGAAAGAGTTGATCCGTGCTATTGATACTGTTCTCGCAGGTGAGCTTTATGTTAGTCCGCGGATCGCATTGCGCGCCGTTCACGAGGTCGTCGACCGGCCGGCAGCACATCCCAAAGTACCTAACCTCACCGACCGCGAACTGCACGTATTTGCATTGAGCGGTGCCGGTCTCGGAACCAGCCGAATCGCGCAGGAACTCGGCATCAGTCCTAAAACCGTAGAAACTTATCACGAGCACATCAAGCTCAAGTTGGGCTACTGCAACGCTGGGGC
>DATHHK010000016.1:0-3258 GCA_035317225.1 Candidatus Udaeobacter sp.
GTTTACGGTGATGTTGCCATTAAGCGGATCGAATACGGACAGCTCATTCATCATCGAGGGCCAGGATCCAAAGGCGACCGGCGCCTATCCCGACGAGGAGATTCGTGATATCACTCCGGATTATTTTCGGGTGTTAGAGACGCCGTTGTTGAAAGGGCGATTTTTCACCGAGGCTGACACGGCCGATTCGCCGCCTGTGGTGATCGTGAACCAGGCGTTCGTCCAAAAATATTTCCGTGACGGCGAAGCTCTGGGTAAACGTATCTCACGGGACGACACAAATCCGAAATGGGCGACAATTGTTGGAGTTGTAGCCGACATCAAGCATCGCGGTCTGGATACGGAAGCGCAGCCCGAGTACTATCTGCCGCACACGCAGGGACCCGACCGGGAGATGGTACTGGCGGTGCGCAGTGTGCAAGACGCACGCACGCTGGCCCACACTGTTCAGGAAGAATTGCGCAACGTTGATCCGGACATTCCGCTTTCGAACGTTCGCACGTTCGACGCCGTCGTGGCCGATTCGGTTGCGCCACGCCGCCTTTCGGTTGTCTTGCTCAGTTCATTTTCCGGAATTGCGTTACTGCTCGCGTCGGTAGGCATGTATGGCGTGATGTCATTTCTCGTTGTTCAACGCACCCACGAAATCGGCGTCCGCATGGCGCTTGGAGCACAACGTTCCGATGTGTTGAGAATGGTAATCGGCCATGCCGCGAAACTGATGGGTATCGGCGCTGCAATCGGTTTGCCGATCGCGTTCTTCAGCAACTCAGCGCTCCGGACATTGCTCTATCAAGTGGGTCCGTTCGACCTCCCGATCTTCCTGATCGTGACGTTGATCCTTGCCGGTGTCGCTTTGCTCGCCAGTTACATCCCGGCCCTTCGCGCGGCACGCGCCGATCCAGTGGTGGCGCTGGGCCATGATGTTTAACCATGATTCGTGATCTTAAATTTGCATTTCGACAGCTGTTCAAGGCGCCGGCGTTCATGATTTCAGCGGTAACCGTGCTCGCGCTCGGAATTGGCGTGAATACCGCCGTATTCACCCTGGTGGACACGCTTTTCTTTGCCCCGCCGGCTTATGCCAAGCCGAATGAAATGGTGCAGCTCTTTTCTCAGGACAAGAAGGATCCGAAAAAATTTCGCGGCTTCTCTTATCCCACTTATCTCGATATTCACGAGCAGAACACGGTGTTCAGCGACGTAATGGGTTTCAATGTCGCGTTCATCGGCCTCGGCCAGAAGGGTGACACGCGGCGTGCGTTCAGTGCGATCGTCACGTCGAACTATTTCTCTGTGCTCGGCGTTCCGTTGGCGCGAGGCCGTGCATTTTTGCCGGAAGAGGAAACGCCCGGCTACAACACGCCGGTCGCGATCGTCAGTTACAGTTACTGGCAGAAACACTACCTCGATCCAAACGTGCTCGGCTCGCAATTACTGATCAACGGTCGCTCGTTCACCATCGTCGGAGTCACGCCAAAGGGTTTCGTCGGCACGATGCAAATTCTGTCGCCGGAAGTTTGGTTGCCGATGAGTGTTTACGATCAGGTCGCGAACGATTTTGAGTCGGAAAATAAGACCACGATTGACGATCGAAAGGGAACCCAACTGCGCATCATGGGCCGGCTTAAACCCGGGATGACGGCCAGCGCGGCCAAGCCTGCGCTCGAAGGGCTCGCGGCCAATTTGGAAAAGGCCTATCCAGTCGAGCAGAAGAATCAAACGTTCATGGTGGCGCCGGTGTCGCGCAATTCGATAAGTAACAACCCGGCGGCCGAGAGCGGGATAAAAGTCATCGCGCCATTGCTGCTCGGAATGGCGGTAGTGGTGTTGCTAGTGGCATGCCTTAACCTCGCTAACATGCTGCTCGCGCGCGGTACCGCGCGCCGCAAAGAAATCGCAATCCGTCTCGCGCTTGGTGGCAGCCGTTGGCGCATCGTTCGCCAGCTTCTCACCGAAGGGTTCGCGCTGGCGGTGCTCGGCGGCTTGGGCGGACTCATTCTTGGATTGTGGTCGTCCGACCTGCTGGTTGGCTCGATGCGCAAGCTGATGCCGCTCGACATCGTGTGGTTGACCGGGCCGAACCCCGCGATTTTGGCGGCAACTTTCGGTTTTTGCCTGCTCAGCACACTGATGTTTGCACTCGGGCCGGCCCTGAAAATTTCGCGCAGCGCCGTGGTGAGCGACCTGAAGGAACATGCGGGAGAGGATGTGGTGCGCCGTCGTTGGAAATTTTTACCGCGCAATCCGCTCGTGGTCGTGCAAATCGCGTTCTCGCTCGCGCTACTTACCGCGGCCGCGCTGTTTATTCGCGGCGCAGGCAAAGCCGCCTCCATCGACACCGGTCTGAAGCCCGGCGCAAGCTACCTTCTCGAAGTCGATGCCAGCCTGGCTGGCTACGAACCGACACGCGCGCAGGAACTTTATCGCATGTTGAACGACAGACTGGCGGCGCTGCCAGGCGTCGAGCACGCGAGCATTTCTTCAACAGTTCCGTTTGGAATGATCGCGTTAGACAGAACGGTCAAGCGCGCCGGTGTCCACGCCGGCGCAGACGCCAAACCGGCGACCGCCGCCGAAGGACTTGCCTTTAAGGTTTGCTGGGACAGCGTCGGCGCAGATTATTTTTCAACTGTTGGTTTGCCGGTGATTCGCGGCCGCGCATTTACCGAAGCGGAGGCGACGCAACCCGGTCCGAAAGTCGCGATCGTTGACGAAATCCTGGCCAAAAAACTTTGGCCGAACGGTGACGCGCTCGGCCAACACATTGAATATGCGTCCGAAAATACGCCCGGGTCCCAGCATGATGGAAGCACCGGCACCGGAATCAAAGCCGACTCAAGTGAGACGATTGAAATAATCGGCGTCGTGCCGGTGACGCGCCATCAGCTTTTCAAAGAGGAGGAATCAACGGGCGCGATCTACCTGCCCTTTGCGCGTGGATTCCAAAGTGACGTTTCCTTTTTCGTTCGATTCCGTTCGCTCGCTTCTGAAAGCGAAGCTGCCACGGCCGATTTGCTGCGACGTACCGTGCGGGATATCGATCCTTCAATCCCGATCCTTTCGTTGAAAACATTTGCCCAGTATCTTGATTCGAATTTGGATCTCTGGCTCGTTCGCGCCGGCGCGGCGTTGTTCTCCATCTTTGGCGGACTCGCGCTCGGTCTGGCCGTCGTGGGTCTCTACGGAGTGAAAGCCTATTCGGTCGCGCGACGCACCCGCGAAATCGGAATTCGGATGGCGCTCGGCGCTCAGGCC
>DATHHK010000017.1:0-5036 GCA_035317225.1 Candidatus Udaeobacter sp.
ATAATCACTCCAGTCAAGGTTGGCATCATCCGGTTCAGGAATGTCGCTGCGTTTCAGTGGCCGGCAGCAAAAACGAACAGGATGTATTTCGTGCCATCCTTTGTGCAGCGAGTCGTATATCCATTCACCTTTCACAATCACAAGATCATTGGGGCTTAAATCACCGAGATTTGGATTGACGTCTAAAGGATTGCCCGGGTCCGCAGCCTGGTTAGGTGGCTGAAACTGCTCCTGCCAACCGATCAGCGCAGCAAGAATAGCAAGCATGGCGAGAATGAAATCCAGCGGCCATGGGAGATAGAAGGCAAGCGCCAGCAGAGCCGCAATCACATACATATATTCGCGAAGGCGGTAAATACCGCTGCCTTCAAACTCGCAGTGAAGAAATTTGCGGTACTTATCCCTGTCATCATAACCTCGTTCAATGTTGGTAATCTTCGGATTGACCTCCAGCAGGTGTTCCTGCCCCGGTGCGAGCTCAATGTTCATGGTGTAATCGTTGTCGCCGCCTTTGAAGGTACCTGCCAGGCCACGCTCCTTCACACGGCCAATAATGGCGCAAAATTTGTCGGCTTCGTTCAGGCAAATGAGCCTGCCTTCCAGCCACCATGTGAGATAAGCAACAATCTGCATCACCAGCAGAAACGCCAGAAGTATGGCCGGCTTTGACGTAAGCGGCGAAAGCGCTGCAATAACGGCGAGCGTAACAATGGCCAACAACTGCGCAACGCCTCCGCCTATGAGCACCCAGCCAACCCAACTTTGCGTACTCAGATCAACAAAATCGTCTGGCTCGACGCACTTGGTGTATTGCTTGTAAGCCATAGCCTATGCCTTCGTTACGGTTAACGTTACGCCACCAGCATGTCGTCCGCTTTTGCTCACAGCATTAATGTTGACAGACTGGCTTCCGCTAAAATCTGCCGGCGGCTCTATTGCAACTTCAATACTCTTGATTTCGTTTGGCTGTAGCTGAGCCGTAACAGGACTGATGATGATAGTCCACCCCGATGGCACGGGATAATCTGCCCTGTTGTGGCGCCTTTTTATTTCTTCCCACCGCTGGTCGACCGTTTTAGAGCGATCAATTTGCACTTCGCATTCAACAGGTGGCGGCAGCGTGTAGGTGTCTGTTTCAAAATGAAACTCATCAGGTCTCTTGCCACTGTTTCTCAAGTCGAAATGAAAAACCGCAGGCGAATGCGCTTCTGCCACATCAACATTGTTTTGCCCGATGTTATTGTCGGGGTTTAAATCGTCTGCCCAGTAAAAGTCTACCTGAATGCAGTAGTGCCCTGCCGGCGGTGTTACCCACTTCATGCGTCCGTGGGCAGGCTGGGAGCTGGTGCCTTTAGCGCCAATATCGACAACGGTAGTACCGATAGGTGTGACCGTAGTGCTTGCGCCAAAACTCAAATAAGAAAAATTTACAGCCATGCCCACTACCGGGGCGTCGTAAGCGTTGTTCCAGATCGTTGCATCTATTTCGTATTCCGTATTTGGCTGCAGGTTTGCTTCGTCAACAATCACTCCGTTTTGCAGCAGAATGATGTCAGGGTTGTTCCACGTAACTGCGAGTCCCTTGCTGAGCAAATATTTCTGCGAATAGATAAGCGGATCTGCACGATGATAGGAAGGATGGTCGATTTCTCCGCAACCTTTGTCAGTGACATCCCTATCATCGTGCGGTAGCTGGTGGTACCGCTTGAATTTTTTGAAGCAGTCGATAAACCGTTTGACGATGCTGACAATGGCGAGAAGCCATTTGTAGATGATGGCTTGGAGTAACTCCGACAGCGTGTTGAAAATCAAGCGCAGCAAGTTCATTAGGCAGTCTCAAATTTGCGGATAGCCGTGACCCATAGCGGCGGCAGAAATATCAATTTGGTCCAAGCCATCATCTTCAGGAGAGTTTGATCCACCTGCGTGTAGGCAATCGCACGGGAGGAGCTGATCACAGCCGCTGCTAATGCAACGACTGGAACTGTCCCAATCGCAAGCGTGGAGGCCCGCTTCACTGAGCCGTTTATATCACCTTTTTGTTGCCGTGTGGAGAGAAAAAAAGCAGAATCCGCCGTGGAAGTATTGGGAAATCATCGCCGATAGGCTCAGGCTTGAATGATGTCTTCATCGATCAGCCTGTTGGGCGAATTACGCGAAAGATCATGAGTCGTTGTGATGCTTACCGAGTCGAGGATATTCACCGGCTTATCGGGGAGGAACATTAAGGACTTCGCCCGATGCAACGGTAAGCGGCAGCGGCTGCCGCCCCGCGACTGCTGCCGTTCTGGCGCGAACTCAGTAAACCACATACGGTTCCGCTAGTGGTGAGTCTCGCGCACTCCGACAGCGCGCCGCCGATGCTGAACGAAACGTCGCAGGCTGCAATGGGTACCTTGGCGTTTCAACTCCTTGCACATCGCAGAAATCTGTTTCAAGAACTCATTCGCCGCGCGACTCAACGGACGTTGCTTCGGCCAGACCGCCACGATCTTCCGTTCGGGCTTTGGCGCGAGGAGCGAACGATACTCGGGCAAGTCTTTGCGCTCGCTGCGCGCGGCCATCGCAGGAATGAGCGAGATGCCGACCCCGGAACGGACGAGGGCTTGAATCGTTTCCAGCTGGGCGCTTCGAAAATTGATGATCGGCTTCAAGTCGCGCCGTTCGCAAAAGTTCAGCACTTGATCGCCGAGGCAGTGCCCCTCCTTCATCACGATGAAAGGCTCTTTTTCGAGGTCAGCAAGGCGCACTGTCCGTTTGCGTGTTAACCGATGGCCCCGGGGCAAGGCCAGTCGCAACTCCTCGGTAAACAAATCCTTCACTTCCATCCGCTCGTCCTGGATGGGTCGGCTGGCCAGCGCAAAATCGATTTCGTAGGCCTGCGCGAGCCTGAGCAACCGCGCCGTCGTGTCCTCGTGCACCACGATTTCCACTCCGGGGAATTTTTCCGCAAACGTTACCAGCACCTCCGGCAGTAGGTACGGCGCAATTGTCGGCAACACACCTACGATCAGTCTGCCGCGCAGCAAACGACGCGCATCAGAAGCTTCGCGCCTGGCAGCGTCCACTTCCTCGAGAATCTTGACCGCCCGAGGCAAGAATGCCTCGCCGTGTGGCGTCAGCTTGGCCTCACGTTTCATGCGCTCAAACAATCGCTCGCCCAGCTCCTCCTCGAGTTTCAGGATTTGCTGACTCAACGAGGGCTGGGAGACATGGCATTGCTCCGCGGCACGAGAGAAGTTGCCGGCGCGCGACACCGCCACCACGTACCGAAGCTGATGCATTTCCATAGGCAATTCCTATGGTGATCGAAAGAAACAAATATTTCAACAATCGAACCAAATCTCGTTAATTGAGGTTCACCGTTCACAATTCTTCTGCAGAATTCAGTTCAACCACCTAAGGAGAAAATATATGTCAGCCGAAGCCAAATGCCCCGTCCACCACGCCGCCAGCGGCCCATCGAACCGCGACTGGTGGCCCAACCAGTTGAAGCTCGAACTCCTGCACCAGCATTCCTCCAAGTCCAATCCCATGGGCGAGGACTTCGATTACGCCAAGGAGTTCAAGAGTCTCGACCTGGCTGCGTTGAAAAAAGATCTCGCGGCGTTGATGACCGATTCGCAGGACTGGTGGCCGGCGGACTTCGGCCACTACGGCCCGTTGTTTATTCGCATGGCGTGGCATAGCGCCGGCACGTACCGCATCGGCGACGGTCGCGGCGGCGGCGGCAGGGGCCAGCAGCGCTTCGCGCCGATCAACAGTTGGCCGGACAATGTCAGTCTGGACAAGGCGCGCCGGCTCCTTTGGCCGATCAAGCAGAAATATGGCCGCAAAATTTCGTGGGCCGACCTGATGATCCTCGCCGGGAACGTGGCGCTCGAAACGATGGGCTTCAAGACGTTCGGTTTCGGCGGCGGGCGCGAGGACACCTGGGAGCCGGACCAGGATGTTTATTGGGGCGGGGAAACCACCTGGCTCGGCGGCGACATCCGCTACGCACACGGTTCGCACGGCATCGAGAAGGACACCGCGGTGCTCGTGTCCGACGACGACGCGGATGGAGACATCCACTCGCGCAAATTGGAGAATCCGCTGGCCGCAGTGCAGATGGGCCTGATTTACGTCAACCCCGAAGGTCCTGACGGCAATCCGGATCCCCTCAAGGCGGCCTACGATATTCGCGACACCTTCGACCGCATGGCCATGAACGACGAGGAAACCGTCGCGCTCATCGCCGGCGGCCATAGCTTTGGCAAGACTCACGGCGCCGCCCCGGCGTCCCATGTGACGCACGAACCCGAAGCAGCGGGTCTCGAAGAAATGGGCTTCGGGTGGAAAAACGACTTCGGCACGGGCAAAGGCCCGGACACCATCACCAGCGGCTTGGAAGTCACCTGGACAAACACCCCGACCAAGTGGAGCAACAACTTTTTCGAGAACCTTTTCAATAACGAATGGGAACTGACGAAGAGCCCGGGCGGTGCGCATCAGTGGGTGGCGAAGGGAGCTGACGCCACGGTGCCCGATGCCTACAACCCGTCGAAAAAACACCGGCCGACCATGCTGACCACCGACCTCTCGCTGCGGCTAGACCCGACCTATGAAAAAATTTCGCGGCGCTTCATGGAGCATCCGGATCAGCTCGCCGATGCGTTCGCCCGGGCGTGGTTCAAGCTGACGCACCGCGATATGGGTCCGCGTGCGCGTTATCTCGGCCCGGAGGTTCCTGCGGAAGAACTCATCTGGCAGGACCCCATTCCCGCGGTGGATCACAAATTGATCGATGCGCAGGATATCGCCTCGCTAAAGGCCAAAATCCTGGCGTTCGGTCTGTCCATCTCGGAGCTGGTTTCGACCGCGTGGGCGTCGGCGTCCACGTTCCGTGGCTCAGACAAGCGTGGCGGTGCGAACGGCGCCCGTATTCGTCTGGCGCCGCAAAAGGATTGGGAAGTTAACCAACCCGCCCAACTGGCCAAGGTGCTCAAGACTCTGGAACGCATCCAGAGCGAGTTCAACAGCGCTCAGTCGGGCGG
>DATHHK010000018.1:0-14315 GCA_035317225.1 Candidatus Udaeobacter sp.
CGTGACTTGCCGTTGAAGCGTTGATGCGTTGCAGCCGATTCGCCTCAACGCTTAAACTCTTTAACGCTCCAACGTTTCATGCACTCACTCGAGCAGCTCCGTGATGATGCCCTGGGCGAAATCGAAGCCGCGTTCGACGAACAGGCGCTTGAGGCGGCACGCATAAAATATCTCGGAAAAAGCGGTAGCGTATCTGCATGGGGCGAGCAGATGAAAACGCTGAGCAAAGACGAAAAGCCGGTCGTTGGAAAGTTGCTCAATGAAGTCCGTAACGCTCTGGCTTCTGCGGCCGAAGCGCGCGCGGCAAACTTTCGAGCGCAAAAAGAATCGGGCGCGCTCGGCAGGATCGACATCTCGCTGCCGGGAGCCCTCCACGAAATTGGCGCGCTTCACCCGCTCACGCAGATGTGGGAACGTTCGATCGAAATTTTCCGTCGAATGGGGTTCGCGCTTGCAGACGGACCGGACATTGAGGACGAATGGCATTGTTTCGATGCGCTGAATACGCCGCCCGAACATCCGGCGCGAAACGAGCAGGACACATTTTATTTATCTGACGGCCGTTTGCTGCGAACGCACACTTCAACTGTGCAAATTCGAACGATGCAAGCCGCGTCTCCGCCGATTCGTGTGATTGCTCCGGGTGCTGCCTATCGTCGCGATGAACTCGACGCCACGCACAGCCCGCAGTTTCACCAGATCGAAGGGCTTTATGTCGATGAAAACGTAAGTGTCGCCGACTTGAAAGGCGCTCTCGAGTTTTTCATGCGTGAACTTTTCGGTTCGGGAACGGCAGTGCAATTTCGCCCGCACTTCTTCCCGTTCACTGAGCCGAGTCTCGAGGTCTATGTGAAATCGAAAGCGCTCAAGGGCGGCGAGCGCTGGATCGAAGTCGCCGGCTCGGGCGTGGTACATCCCGCGGTCTTCGAGCAGGTCAACAATGCGCGTGGTGACAAAGCTTACGATCCCGAAAAGTGGAGCGGCTACGCGTTCGGTCTCGGAATGGACCGCCTCGCGATGATTCTGTTCGACATCCCTGACATCCGACTGTTTGGGCAAAACGATCTGCGATTTCTCCGCCAGTTCGCATGAAATTTTCCGTCAATTGGCTGCGCGAATTTGTTGATCTTCCAGAAAATCCGGAAGAGATCGCGGATTTGCTCACTCGCGCTGGCGTTGAAACGGAAAACATCGAAACCCGCGGCGCAAAGATCGAGCAGGTGATCGTTTCCCAAATCGTTGCATCGTCACGCCATCCGAATGCCGACCGACTGACAGTTTGTGAAGTGGACGACGGCAGCGGCGCGAACCGCCAAATCGTTTGTGGCGCGACCAATTACAAAGTCGGCGACAAAGTTCCGCTCGCGTTGCCGGGGGCAAAGCTGCCGAACGGACTGGAAATTCGTAAAAGCAAGCTGCGCGGTATCGAATCGGAAGGCATGCTCTGCAGCCCAATCGAGCTCGGGCTCGGCGAAGACTCATCCGGGCTGTTGATTTTGACACCTGATGCAAAGATTGGCGCTCCGATTGTTGATCTTTTTCCGACCGACACCATTCTTGACGTCGAGATCACGCCAAACCGTGGTGATCTGCTGAGCCATTTCGGTCTGGCCCGCGAAATTGCGGCGCTCACCGAAAAAAAACTTAAGTCAACGGCACGCGAATCGAAAATTCCCGTCAAGAAGACGGGCGTGACCATCACTTCGACGCGGGAATGTCCGTTTTTCTCCGCGCGCAGGATAGACAACGTTACGGTCGGACCGAGTCCGCAGTGGCTGCGTGCCAAGATCGAGAGCGTCGGCATTCGCTCCATCAACAACATCGTCGACATCTCCAATTTTGTAATGCTGGAGCTCGGCCAACCTTCGCATGCATTCGATGCTGATAAATTGAAGGGCAGCATTAACGTGCGCTTCGCGCGGGACGGCGAGAAATTTCTTGCGCTCGACGGAAAGACTTATTCCCTCAAGCCCGATAGTTGTGTCGTCGCCGATCAGGAACGGGTCATTGGAATCGGCGGTGTGATGGGTGGCGAAGAAACGGCTGTGACCGATTCGACCAAGAATATTTTACTCGAGGCAGCTTATTTTCTGCCGGCGAGTATTCGTCGGACCGCACGACAATTAAATTTACCGAGCGACGCCAGTTACCGATTCGAGCGCGGCGTCGATCCTGAAATGGTGCTCCGTGCATCGCAGCGGGCCACCGAATTGATTCAAGAGATCGCAGGCGGAATTCCGGCAAAGGAAATCAACGTCGACGGTAAGCTGCTGGCCAACCCTGCCGATGTTTCCTTGCGCTACGAGAAATGCGATCGCGTTGTTGGAATCGCGATCAAACCGAAAACGGTCGACGAAGTTTTGACCAGATTCGGTTTGAAGAAAATCAGCGCGGCCGAAATAACGAAATGGAAGATTCCGAGCTTTCGCCCCGATTTGCAGCGTGACGTCGATCTTATCGAAGAAGTCGTGCGAGCTTACGGCGCCGAGAAAATTCCGGGAACGGATCGCAGCCGGTTCACGCCTTCGACCGCGGCTGACCACTCGCACGATTTGGAATTACAAATGCGCCGACGACTGGCTGCAGCTGGCCTTAATGAAGTGCGGACCTCAAAGTTGCTTCCAAGGGAAAGACTCGCATTTGGGGAAAATGCGATCGCGTTACGTAATCCGCTAAGTAAAGATCACGTGGCACTACGCCCCAGTTTGTTGCCAGGGTTGTTAGGAGTACTTGACCACAACATTCGTGCGGGAGTGGAACGCGTCGCGATCTTTGAAATAGGTAAAGTTTTCGAACCGCCCACCAGCGCAGAACAGAAACGAGTAGCCATTCTCCTTTGGGGTAACATTGCCAGTAAACTTCATTGGCGGAACGAAAAACGCCGCGTTGATTTCTTCGATCTAAAAGGCGCGATTGAGCTGGCAAGAAGCGGTTTGTCTTTTCGTCGTGGCCAGCATGCCAACTTTGCGCTCGCCGTAGAAATCATTGCGGGTAATCAACTGGTTGGCCTGGCCGGGCTGCTAACGAATTCGCTCACGGCAACAATCGACGCATCTGGCGGCGTCTTTGTTGCCGAAGTATCGATTGATTTCCCGGTTAGCAGTTTGGGGTCGCGAGCGACTTTCCGCGAACTTGGGAAATTTCCTTCCGTCACACGCGACATTGCGATGATTGTTGGCGAAGATTTGACCCACGAAAAAATATGGGAAGTGATTTGGCATCCAACGGAACCGTTGTTGGAACGAGTTGAATTTTTTGATCTCTTTGCCGGCACTGAAATCGGTGAAGGCAAAAAGTCGCTCGCATATCGATTGACATATCGCGACCCGAGTCGCACACTGAGAAACGAGGAAGTGAATGCAGCGCATGCGAAAATTCGCGAGCGATTGCGAAGCGACCTCGGCGCAGAATTGCGGGAATAGTTCTTTGATAGTGCGAGAGTCGTTTGTTGAGGGTTGGGAAGAAAACCAGTGCTTTTCTCTCAACTCTCAACCAGCGGCTCTCATCAGTCGCGGGTGGTTTTCGCGCTTTACCCTGCGATGTTCGAGATTACAGGTGGGATTCCCGAACCGATATTTGGTTAACCTAAGGAGGCTGAGTCGCTCGGAGAAGATGGCAGGCCTTAATTGGAAGTCAGACGCTGCGGCGACGGTCATCCGCCCGTTACGAAAAGGGAACGGGAGATCCGCCTAAACGGCATCAGCGGGGTAATATTTTGAAAAACCCGGATCGATTCTTCGATCCGGGTTTTTCGTTGATGAGATTGAAGAGTTAAGGGCTGCTGCCTTGTTTCAACGCTTCAGCGCTTTACGCTTCAATGAATTTGAAAATTCTGCCCCACAAGCCACAGTGCGCAGTGACATGCGCGCCCTGTTAGCTCTCGAAGACGGCCGATTTTTCGAGGGCGAATCCTTTGGCGCAACCGGCAGGTGCATTGGCGAAGTTTGTTTCAACACCGCAATGACCGGTTATCAGGAGGTGTTAACCGATCCTTCCTATCGCGGGCAGATCGTGGCGATGACTTATCCGTTGATCGGCAACTACGGCACGAACTCACTCGATCAGGAAAGCCGGTTCCCTCACGTACGCGGCTTTGTCATCGAAGAGCTAAGCGAAATTCCCAGTAACTGGCGCTCGGAAATGTCGCTCGACGAATATTTGAAGAAATGGAACATCCCCGGCGCGCAAGGAATTGATACCCGTGCGTTGACCCGGCACCTGCGCACCCGCGGCGCAATGAAAGCCTGTTTGACCACGGAAGAGATTTCGCCGGAAGAAGCGACGCAGGAGGCCATCAAAGGCGAGGGCGTTATCGGCATGGATTACGTTCGCGAAGTTTCAGCGCGCGAAATTTATCAATGGGACCCCGAGGACAAACTGAGTGAGCCATGGTCAATCAGATCAAATAACGGTGGAATCAACCCCACCCTTCCGCCCATCCGGTTTCGAATCGTGGCTTACGATTATGGGATCAAAGAAAATATTCTGCGGCTTCTGCGTCAGAAAGGTTTTGGCGTCACGGTTGTGCCAGCGAACACCACCGCCGAAGAAGCGCTCGCGCTAAATCCGGACGGCATTTTTCTCTCCAATGGCCCCGGCGATCCCGCAGTTCTTGAGTATACGCACGAAGCAACGCGCAATTTGATGGGCAAGAAACCGATTTTCGGAATTTGCCTCGGCCATCAGATTCTTGGGTTCGCGTTCGGAGGTTCGACCTACAAATTAAAATTTGGCCATCATGGCGCGAACCAGCCGGTAAAAGATTTGCGCAATGGCAAAGTGGCAATCACGTCGCAAAATCACGGGTTTGCCGTCGATCCGAAATCCCTGCCGTCAAATGTGGAAGTAACACACATAAATTTAAACGACGGCACCGTTGAGGGAATGCGGCACAAGGAACTGCCGATATTCAGCGTACAATATCATCCCGAAGCTGCGCCCGGTCCCCATGATGCATCGTACCTCTTTGATCAGTTCGCAGATTTGATCGAGAAACGAAAGTAGGACGTAGTCGCTGAGTGCGCTAAACCACATTGTCGTTTCACCCCACACGTTGACCGGCGCTCCGAGTGGGCCACATTGTTTCATGTTCAATTCAACAAATAAACCTGCTGTCTTGAAGGTCGCAGTGACCGCGACTTTCATCGCAGCTCTGGCATGCGCGCCGCTGGCCATGGCACAGGAACATGAGCACGGCAGCGACGCCGCTGCTTCAAAAGAAGTGACCGGCGAGGTGGTCGATATGATGTGCTACGTCGATCATAATGCCGTCGGCGAAAAACATGGCCAATCCTGCGGGGCAAAGTGCATCAAGAGTGGTGGACCTGTCGGTATCGTCAGCGAGGGCAAAGCCTATCTCGTTGTTGGCGAACATAAGCCGATCAACGATCAACTCGCTGAATACTGCGGTAAAAACATCACCGTGAAAGGCAAGCTCGCCGAGCGTGGCGGCGTTGCCATGCTCGAGAACGTTGAGATTGTTAAGAAATGACGCGCGTCTAGTCGCTGGTCATCCTTAGCGAAGTGCAGCGGAGTCAAAGGATCCCGTGGAAATAAACGCGATGGTGCCGCGGGATCTCGACTTCGCTCGGAATGACTAACGCAGTCATTTGTAATACGGGCGCAATGAGGGCCGAAGTTTTCCAACCTTAAGAGCTGTTTCGATTTGCAAATCAGGCACCGGTGCCTCCACGAGTTTTCGGATCTCGCCTGCCTCCAGCGCCGCTATCGGCAATCCGGCAAAAAACAAAATGCGATTTGCGGTGAGCGCCGCGATTCGCGCTCCTGGCGTCAGAACGCCTTGCAAATTCAGCGGATCCGCACCGCTCAATGTGATCAGTTCGCCATTTGACTGCGATTTGCGAATAGAACGCAGCAGGCCGATGGCCTCAGGCAGGGCAAATTGTTCGCCGCCGATTCCTCCCACGAAATAGCCACCGCGAATCTCGCCGCGCGCTTCCCATCGGCGATAAATTCGTCCGAGCTCATACCACGTAACTGGGAAACTCTCGCGCTCAAGCAGGCGTCGAAACACAACGCCGTATCGATGCAGCAACACTCGCCCAAATTTTTCAACAGCAGCGTCGCGCGCGGAGCTTTCCGCTCCATTCCCCGATGGCTGCGAGGCGACGTCAGTTCTCAGCAACGACCACCGTCCGGCAAATTCGATGCTGGCAAGATTTGTTTTGCGTCGCCGTTTCCCAGCGTTTCTACCAAACGTGGGACGTTTACTTGACGGTACCAGAAGAGCTCGCAGCCCGTCAAAGCTGTCCGAAGTTACCAGGCCGAGCGCGGCAAGTTGCGACAAAGCTTCTTCAACTTGAGAAGGCAGCAGTCCGCTGCGACGCACCAGTTCGCGGAAGAAGAGCGCCCCGCCAGCTGCGAGTGTGTCGAACAGAGTTCGGGCGGCGACGGGAAGTTCCATCGAGGAATTTGCCTGAGTCAGTCGCAGCCAATGCTGGAGGTTTTCGCGTTGATAAAGCGTGATGGGGCTGGTTCGCAACGGAGCATTCGTGCGCGCGTTTGAATTTTGCGGCGCGCTCAAACGTCCCCAGCCAATCCGACCAGAAAAACAAAGGCTATTGAGCCATTCAGGATCGTAGTCGTCGACACGCGCGGCGAGGACCGCTGATTCCCATGCGGCCAACGGCAACTCGCAGCCGTCCAGTTGTTCGAGAACAGATTGCAAACCTTCAGGGCCTTCGACGCGATGTTCCGCATCGGCGCGCTGCCATGCGAAGAGAAAGCGATAAAAATCCTGCGCTGAGACCGGCTGAATTTCTGCGCGCAACCGGTCGATCGTGAGTCGATGAACTCGCGCCAGCAATCGTCGATCGCACCACTCCTGGTCCCTCGCGTGCGGGCGAAACTTGCCGCGCAGCACAAATCCTTCCGCTTCGAGCGCCAGCAAAGCCGCGTCGCCGTCCGATCGCGGCAATATCAGTATATCTGACAGCTCACCCACAGTGATCGGTCCGCAAACTTCCATTCGTCCGCGAACCAGTTCGCGAATGGCACTTGCGCGTTCCCAGGTTTCGCCACGCATCGAGTCGGGAATAATCAATTCAGGCTCAACGCGCGCGCTGGGGTAAATCTCCTGAATCATTGGAAGTCGTTCGGCAGCGGCCCAAAAAGTTTTTTCGGCGAATCGGACTTTCGTTGCTCGATTTGAGGCAATGAGTTCTTTCAGCAAATATTCGGCAGACGCGCCGTTTCCGTCACGATGCGTGGAAACCGCGACTTCTTCTTCGGTCATCACGCTAAGCAGCATTAATGCGTCGTGCAGTTCATCCGCATTCGTTGCTTCGGGCCACGCTTCCTTTTGAACTTTCTCAATCGCTGCCGCATCGAGAATCCCCAAGCCTTCGCTGCCGTTGCGCTCGGACGCACGACGCGTGTACACCGCCTGGGTGCGGCGTTCTTCCAAAGGCGCGTTATCCAGAAACGCATACGGCCGGGCGTTGAGAATCTCAGAAGCCAGTGGCGATGGTTCCGGCAAATCACGCGCAATGCAACGAATCTGGCCGTGTTCGATTTTGCGCAACACTTCTTCCAGCCCGTCGATGTCCATCGCTTCGGTCAAACAATCGTCGATGGTCTGCTTCACTAGCGGATGGTCCGGAATTTCCCGGTCACCCACGATATGTTCCAGACATGCGAGCTGATCCGGGAAAACTGCCGCTAAAAGATTTTCCGACTCCATGCGCTGCAACGGCGCGGCGATTTTTGCGCCGCCACGAAAACGAGGCACCGCAAGTGAACGCGTCGCGTTCCAACGCCAGCGAATGGTGAACATCGGCGCGTCGAGCAATGCCTGAACGAGCAGGTCGCGAACCGTTTTCGAATTCAGATAACGAAAAACTTCTTCGAGCGGAAACGAATGCTGGGTGCCGAGCGAAATTACTATCGCGTCGTCTGTGGCCGCTGCCTGAAGCTCAAAATTGAACGAGCGGCAAAAACGTTTTCGCAAGGCAAGTCCCCAGGCACGATTAATCCGATTGCCGAATGGCGAGTGAAGTACAAGCTGCATCCCGCCCGATTCATCGAAAAAACGTTCCATCACCAGAGTTCGCTGTGAAGGAACTGTGCCAAGCGAGCGGTAAGCGTCGGAGAAGTAATCCCCTAACTGTTCAGCGGCATCAGCTGGTAACTGCATTTCCTGGGCGAGCCATTGAGTGGGATTTTGCCCATCAGCGAGTCTCGTGTCGATTTGCATCCGAAAATCGGATACGGCATTCGACAACTCCGATGTGCGCGCCGGAGCTTCACCGAGCCAAAATGGAATTCCCGGCGGCTGACCTTTCGCATCTTCGACACGGACGACTCCAGAGTTGATTCGCAGAATTCGCCACGAGGCATTGCCCAACTGAAAGATGTCGCCCGCCAAACTTTCGACCGCGAAATCCTCATTCACCGTACCAACAAAAATTTCCGACGGCTCGAGAATCACCCGATAATCGGCGTTGTCGGGAATCGCGCCGCCGGACGTAAGAGCAACGAGCCGCGCCCCGCGCCGTCCACGCAAACGATGATTGACTCCATCGTGATGAATCAACGCTGAGCGCCGGCCACGCTTGGTGCTAAAACCCTCGGCGAGCATTTTCACGACGCTGTCGAATTCTTCGCGCGTGAGATTGCGGTACGGCCAGGACGAACGGGCAAGGTTGAAGAACTCATTTTCATCCCAATCTTCAGCCGCAGTCGCGGCAACAATTTGCTGAGCTAGAACATCGAGGGGTTTTTCCGGAATGATCAGGCGATCAAGCTCACCACGATGAACACAACGAAGTAACGCAGCACATTCGACCAGCTCGTCGCGGCTCAACGGGAAGATGCGGCCCTTCGGCAAACCGCCATGCGTATGTTCGGCACGCCCTACGCGCTGCAGAAGACTGGCGATGGACCGCGTGGTTCCGAGCTGGCAAACGAGATCCACCGAACCGATATCGATGCCGAGCTCCAGGGAAGCCGTGGCAACGAGTGCTTTCAGTTCGCCTCGCTTCAATCGATCTTCCGCATCCAGGCGCAACTTCGCGGAAAGACTTCCGTGATGGGATGTCACCGCGTCTGCGCCGAGCAGTTCACTGAGGTGATGCGTCACGCGTTCGGCCATTCGGCGCGTGTTCACAAATACCAAAGTGGTTCGGTGTGCCTGGATTAACTCCGCGAGGCGATGATAGATTTCCTCCCACACTTCATTCGACATAACCGCCTCAAGCGGCGACTTCGGGAGTTCGATCGCCAGATCTAATTCGCGGCGATGACCGATATCGATGATTTCGGAATCCGGATTGCCAGCCTCGTCCACTGAATGGGAGCCGACTAGAAAGCGCGCCACCTCTTCGATTGGTTTCTGTGTCGCAGACAGACCGATTCGTTGAAGCGCTCCGCCTGACACGGATTTCGTTAATGCCGCTAACCGCTCGATACTCAGGGCGAGGTGCGCGCCGCGCCGGTCGTCCACAACAGCGTGAATCTCGTCCATGATGAGCGTTCGGACCGTGCGCAACATGTCCCGGCCCGATTCGGAGGTGAGCAGCAGATACAGAGATTCGGGCGTGGTAACGAGAATGTGCGGCGGTTTTTTGATCAGCGCCTGACGTTGCGCGGCAGTTGTATCGCCAGTGCGAACTTCGGCGCGCACATCAATGTCATGGCCTTCGGTTTCACGCAGCAATGCGCGAATCCCAGCGAGCGGTTCTTGCAAATTTTTCCGGATATCGTTGCTCAACGCTTTCAGCGGCGAGACGTAAACGACCTGCGTCTTATCGAGCAAATCAGTCCGTGCGCCTTCTCGGAACAACGCATCCAGCGAAGCAAGGAAGGCAGCCAGCGTTTTTCCCGAACCCGTTGGGGCAGAAATCAGCACGTGTCGGCCGGATTGAATTGCCGGCCAGCCGCGCACTTGCGGTTCTGTTGGCGATCCGAATCTCTGCTCGAACCACCGTGCGACCGCAGGATGAAATCGGAAGGACTGCATTGAAAGAAAACCGCCAAACGCGGAACATGTAATTTAGGCAAAGCCACGAGAAAGAAAAGTTCTCGCGGAACCCACCAAGGTGGATCGGCTTCTCCTAAGCTGCCAGTCCGGCTCGGACCGATGTCAGTCGCCGGAGGCGCAGTGATCTATTCCACGGCATGTTGCACGCAAAGTCCGTCTGGCGGCAAGCCGCAGCTTTTGCGAACCTTGGAACGTCACCACGCAGCAAAGAATTAGGCTCGTGCTCGCAGCGCGATCACTTCGCGTAACATTCGCAAGCTATCCTTGAAAAACTGAACTTTGCTGCCTTCAGCGTGATTCCACCGCACCGGAATTTCACGAATTCGCAATCCGGCGAGCTGCGCGAGGTAAAGCAGTTCGACATCGAAGGCGAAGCCATCGAGTCGCGCGGCGTCCAGAATCGGGCGGCAGACGTCGAGGCGAAAAGCCTTAAACCCGCATTGAGTGTCCCAAAACGGCAGACCGGTCGCGATGCGCACGAGCAAGTTGAACGCGCGACCCGCCTGCTCACGTCGCCAGGGTTGATGAATGCCAATCAATCCGCGATCCAGAGCGCGAGACCCAAATGCAATGTCGATCTCGCCATTTGCAATTGGCTCGATCAATTTCGGTGTCTCCCCCAGCGGCGTGGAAAGATCCGCATCGAAAAACAGGCCGATCGGTTTTCGCGCGGCAAGCAATCCGGAATGCACGGCGGCGCCTTTGCCGCGATTTGGAAAATTCTCGAGCAAGCGTGTTTCGATCCTGGCATCTTTCAATCTTTCACGCGCAATTGCCGCAGTGGCATCAGTCGATCCGTCGTTCACGACGATCAATTCACTCTCCGCCGCATTGACGGTGAGATACTCGAGCGTGAGGCGAAGCGTCTCTCCAATGCGCCCCGCTTCATTGAAACAGGGAATTACGACGGAAAACGGCGGGAGCATGAGAGTGTTAAACAGTTGGAGCGTTGAACCGTTAAAGCGGGTCTTATTTCAAGCCTCTTTAACTCTTTAACTCTCCAACGCTTTAACACTTCAACGATAGATTTCGATAACAAACTTCCCGTTTGGATCGACGTAGCCCCGATACATTCCAGCGGTATTAAATGGCAAAGCGACATTGCCCTGATGATCGATTGCGATCAGTCCACCGGCGCCGCCAAGTTTGGCGACCCTGTCCAAAGCAGCCTGTGCAGCCTCCTTGAGAGACATCCCCCGGTATTCCATTAACGCCGAAACATCATGCGCAACCGCTGCGCGGATAAAATATTCACCGTCGCCGGTCGCGGAAACGGCGCATGTTGCATTATTTGCGTAGGTGCCTGCACCGATGACCGGCGAATCGCCAATGCGCCCCGGTCGCTTGTTTGTTGTGCCGCCGGTTGAAGTCGCTGCCGCAAGATTCCCGTTTTGATCCAGCGCCACTGCACCCACTGTGCCGTGCCGATCCTGATCGGTAATCAAAAACTTTTTCCCGGCACTGCTCTTGCGACTCTTTTCGGCAGCCTTCATTTTCTGCAAAGCATCCCAACGCTCCTGGGTAAAGAAATATTTCTGGTCTACGAGTTCAATATCGTTTTCCTTCGCGAACGCTTCTGCGCCTTCGCTATCCATCATGACGTGTCCGGACTTCTCCATTACCAACCGGGCAAGATTGATCGGATTTTTGACGTGCTTCAACGATGCAACCGCGCCGGCAGCGAGCGTTTTTCCGTCCATGATGGCTGCGTCCATCTCGTTCGTCCCGGCGCTTGTGAACACGGAGCCTTTGCCTGCGTTAAAATGTGGATCGTCTTCAAGTACGCGCACCGCGGCTTCCGTCGCGTCGAGACTCGAGCCACCACGCTTGAGTAATTCGTACCCGGCCGTGAGCGCGCGTTCGAGTCCGGTGCGATATTCGCGCTCGCGCTCCGGGGTCATGTTGCTTCGCTCGATAGTTCCAGCACCGCCGTGGATTGCGAGTCCAATTTTCTTTGTTTCCATGCTTGGTTGATTGTCTGGTTCTCCATTGTTTGGAGCCCTCGCCGGAGGTGATTGCCTGGGAGCTGCCAGGAGCGCCTGCGCACTAAATAACACGATGACCAAGAAGCAATTTGTTCTTCGAAACAGTTTCACACGGCGTCGTGGTTAGCGTCCGTCAATTTTAACATTTAAAGGCCAGGCGTCGAAAGGTTTCACGAAACGGCGAACGGTTGAAGCGCTAAATCGCCCCGTCCGTTTTGACTTGTAACCAGTTTAACGTTTTAACGTCTCAATCTTTGCTCTTTTCCCAACGGAGAAGTGAGGCAACTTCTGTCCATGCCGAACGCTGAACCGCCGCCCGTTGTAATTGCCGAGGGGATCGGCCATATCACGCGCTATTTTCTTCGCGAAGTAGGCAGCGTGTTCTGGTTCGTCGTGAACACATTCGAAGAAACGCTTGAGCGGATTCAGCGCGGACGCCTCCCGTTTCGTGCCGCCAGTTTTTTTCGCCATACCGAACGCGTCGGTGTCGATTCGGTGCCGCTCGTGGGACTGGTTTCCTTTTTTCTTGGCCTCACGATGGCGCTGTTGACCGGCTACCAGTTGCAACGTTTCGGAACGGAGCGGCTGATTCCCGGTCTGGTTGCAATTGCTTTTACGCGCGAGCTGGGGCCCTTGCTCACTGGTATCATGATCGCAGCGCGCATCGGCGCTGCGTTTACAGCGGAGCTCGGCACCATGCAGGTTTCCGAAGAAGTCGAGGCGATCGAAGCCATGGGTATCGGGCCGTTACGCTTCCTGGTCGCCCCACGAATGCTCGCCCTGGTCTTGCTGATGCCGTGTCTCTCCACAGTTTCGAACATTGCGGCCATATTCGCCAGCAGCCTGGTCTGCAAAGCCTTTTTCAGTATTGCCTTCCCTTACTTTCTCGACCTCGTGAAAGATTCATTGCTAATCCGCGACATTATCACCGGAATTTTAAAGAGCTTTCTGTTTGGTCTGCTTATCGCCGCGATCGCCTGCTACCGGGGATTGACAGTGAAAGGCGGCGCCGCTGGAGTGGGCACTTCGACGACGTCCAGTGTTGTTAGCGCAATCACCGCAGTGATCGGTTTCGATACGCTCTACAACATCGTTTACACTACGTTCTATCCGACGTGAGCACCCCACTGCAGATGGTCGAACTGCGCGATGTGCACATGCGGTTCGAGGAAAAAAAAGTGCTCGACGGTGTTTCGCTCAAAGTCGAGCCGCGGGAACGTCTGGTGATCATGGGCCAGAGCGGCGGTGGCAAGAGCACGATTCTGCGATTGATTCTCGGCACCCTCCGGCCCGATTCCGGTTCGATTTTTTTCAAGCAATTTGAAATCACGCGCCTGTCCCGCCGCAAGCTCCAACGGGTGCGACGGCACATTGGCATGGTCTTTCAGTATTCAGCACTGCTGAGTTCGCGCAATGTGCGCGACAACGTTGCGTTGCCGCTGGAAGAGCTGACTGATAAATCGGGCAGTGAGATTGACAAGATTGTCGATGAAAAACTCGAGCTCGTTGGGATGGGCGATTCCAAGGAGCTGTTGCCGGAGGAGCTCAGTGGTGGAATGCGAAAACGGGTTGCGCTGGCGCGCGCGCTCGTGCTCGATCCCGAATTGCTCCTACTGGACGAGCCCTCGGCTGGCCTAGACCCGGTCATTGCCTCAGTGATCGACGAATTAATTATCAGCCTAAGCGAGAAATCGAAGGTCACATCCATTACCGCAACCCACGAAATGGACAGCGCCTTTCGCATCGCCACGCGAATGGCTATGTTGTACCAGGGAACAATCATTGAAGAAGCCAAACCCGAAGAATTCAAGCACTCCAAAAATCCGGTGGTCGCGCAATTCGTGAGCGGGAGCACAGAAGGTCCAATTTTGGAAGGCAGCCTCGATGCAATTACAAAAAAATGAAATTCTGACTGGTCTGCTCGTGATCGGCACGATCGCGGTAGTCGCTTTCCTTCTGGTTTTGCTCGGGGCACCAGGTTTGTTCCGGCCCCTGGTGACTTACCAGATTTACTTCGATAACGCGGCCGGACTTAAGCAAGGCGCCCCTGTAATGCTGGCCGGTCGAAAGATTGGACAGGTCCAGAAATTATTCTCGCCGGTGACGCCGCAGGAAGAAAAACAGGCGGAAGCAGCAGAAGCGGCAGTGCATCGGTCTGAAGCAAATCCAAGTCCAGGCCCATCAGCAACGCCGGCCAAACCACGATTCGAGGTGCGCGTTGATGTGCAGGTGGACAAAAGCGCCAAGGTGTATCGCGACGCCAGGGTGCGAATGATGCAGCTCGGGTTGCTGGGAGACCTGGCCATCGATTTCACCCAAGGTACGAGTGA
>DATHHK010000019.1:0-6579 GCA_035317225.1 Candidatus Udaeobacter sp.
CTCATGTCCGGATTGCTGACGCAGATTTTTGAAAATCGGATCGAGCAATGAGTTCTTAAATTCCTGCGAGATGATTGTGCCTTTGAGGTCCAGGAAGCCACCGGCCACACTGAGCCATTCGAAGTTGCTATAGTGATAGCAGGCGATAATGAAGCTGCGCTCCGGCCCGGTATCACGGATGGTTTCTTCGACGTTCTGCAGTTCGATATACCAAAGGAAGTTCAGTGGCGTCAGGCGCGGGCTCCAAAACAAATCAACCATGGTTCGCGCGAAATGTTGAAATGATTCACGGACAATCTTGCGTCGCTCACGGGCAGACAACTGGTCGCCAAACGCGACCTCAAGGTTGCTTAACGCAACATGGTATCGAGGCCGATCGAGAAAACTAAGCAACGCTCCGGCCAGCTGAGCAAGACGATAGCAGGCCTTTCGCGAGCATAACGGGATTAATTTTGTTGCCAGGAAAAGACCGGCCCACTCAAGGCGGTATCGGATTCGTTTCCATCGTGAGCGCATTTCTCACTTTGAATGACGAAGCATGAATGTCTAATCGCTTCGCGAGCACGAATCGATGTAATAGTCTAACAAATCACGCCGTATTCCACCCTTACCAACCCCGTCCCGGATTCGCTACCGGAGGGAGGCCCTTACGAAATTCAGCCTGTTGACGAGCGGCGTCCCTCTGCTCGTCCGCCTCCCGCGCCTGCTGCTCGGGGCTCGGACCTGAACTACAACCAACGAGAAAAAGAAAGAAGGCTGATGCAAGCAGAACAAAAATTGACAGCGGTTTCATAGGGAGGATTCAATCATAATCAGGTCAACCGATACAGCAATTGTTCTGCGCCTGAAAATCCGGGGAGTCGTGAAGACTGTTTATTCCGATGGTTTATCCGACGCCACCTTCAGGTAGTCGCGCTCCAGAGCTTTTAAGCGTTGAAGAATCTCATTCAAGGCGAGTTCGTTTTTCAAGTTGACTTGGTAATCGATTTCGGAACGGAGCCGATCTTTGTGAGCCTGCCGATTCTGCGACATCAAAATGATCGGCGCTTGTAGCACAGCCAGCATGTTAATCGCGGTACTGAGCAACAGGTAGGGGTATGGATCAAAGCCGTTGTTGGTCAGCAGCAGGGTGTTTATCAATACCCACACGTTGAAAAAGAGCACCGCAGCAATGATGAATTTCCAACTGCCACCAAACTCCGCGATAAGGTCGGCCGCGCGATCTGCAAGCGTAAGCTGCGCCGCGTCTTCCACGTTCACATTACGGGTAGCGCTCCGGCGCAAAAGTTCGTCGGTATGCCGCAATCGGTTGGCGAGCGCCGTAAGCAGTTCCAGCGAGACGTCCGGACTGCTGCGCACGAAGGAAAGAAAATGCTCGCGCGAAAGAACCGCCAATCGTGCATCCTCCGCGACGATCGCATCCGCCGAGCGCCGTTGTCCGTCTAGCAACGCCATCTCGCCAAAGAAATCGCCGCGGCCCAATTCGGTTAGCGTCATGTCGCGTCCATCGGTGGCGTGCATGGAAATGCGGACTTTACCCCGGTCGATCAAATACATAGCGTCTCCCTCGTCGCCGGCGCGGAACAAAGACGTTTTGGCTTTGCAGTCGATGCTCTGCAGCAACTGACATAATCTCCGGGCCGCCTCGTCATCGAGCGACTCGAACAACGGCACATGGCGCAACGTGTCGATGGTCATCTGCCATCAGATACTAGCGGCAAGACCCGCCCGCGAGAAGCGCCAAGTGCCGAGAATGACGAGATTCGAATGTCGAATGGATAAGGAAGTAACGAATGACAAAACTCAATGCGCCTTTTTGCTACCCAGTAAACTATTATTTGGGCTTCCCTCGTCATTCGGTATTCGGATTTCGTCATTTCTTTTGCATGGCTGCCGATCGGCAATTTTGATATTGCTGGGTTGATTTCCAAATCGCAAAAGTTAGAAGGAAAAAATATGCTTCACCTCATTTGGTATATCTTTGTCGGCTTCATCGTGGGATGTGTGGCCAAGGCGCTCATGCACACGCATCTATCGATCATGTGGACAGTCGTGCTCGGTATTATCGGCTCGATCATCGGCGGCGCCGTAACCCACCTGTTTTATCCGCCAAGTGCAGGAGGCAAATTTCATCTCGGAGGATTAATTGTTTCAATCGTTGGGGCGATTCTAGTTTTGTACGTTTGGCACAAGTTCAGACTGCAGCTCCCTCGCGGATAACTAATCTGCTTTGGAACTGGACTTAGTGTCGTAGGGACGGACCGCCGGCTGGTCCGCGAACGTTCTTCGGCGCGCCCTCGCCACGGCGAGCAGGCTGTGGTCGGTCCTTCCCATATTCATCGGCGAAATTGACTTGGATCAGTTCGATTCTAGGTTGGGATTGCGCTCGCTCGAGCTTTCCAGATTGTGAAAAGCGTCCTCTTTGTCTGTACTGGTAATATCTGCCGCAGCCCGATTGCGGAAGGGCTTTTTCGCCGTCTGCTTGGGAACCGAAAGGACATCGAAATTGTTTCGGCCGGTGTGCACGCGGTGAGCGGCCAACCGCCAAGTCTTTATGCAGTTGAAGTCTGCACAGAAGTAGGCGCAGACATTAGCAATCTGCGCAGTCAGCCGCTAACGGCAGCACTGGTGGATCGAGCGACACACATTTTTGCCATGACCGGCGCGCACCTTGAGACAATTCAGACATTGTTTCCTCAAGGCGCTGAAAAATCGTTCTTGCTTCGCGAATTTGAAGAGCCCGGCACTACCGTATGGCGCGATCTGCCCGACCCAATCGGCCTTGGCCGCGAAGTGTACGCACAGTGTGCTCGCACCATCAATAACGCCTTGCCAAGCGTGCTCGCCTTCGTCGAACAGGGCGAACTGGTACGGCCTGGTGCGACGCGCGGACGCGAGCTATCGTCTCATTCGATGGACCATCTTCCTCACCCCATCGAGACTGGATTGACAGGTTCGAACCCTCAACCCCGTTACGGAGACGCTTTGCGCAGAGTCGATCCTGAGATCTTCGATGCGATCATGGCCGAGGAAAGACGTCAGCGCGAAAACATCGAATTGATTGCGTCCGAAAATTTCACCAGCCGCGCAGTCATGGAAGCCCAGGGCAGTGTGCTGACAAACAAATACGCCGAGGGCTATCCACGAAAGCGCTGGTACGGCGGCTGCGAGAATGTCGACATTGCCGAGCAATTGGGCATTGATCGCGCAAAGCGGTTGTTTGGCTGCGAGCACGTAAATGTGCAGCCGCACAGCGGCGCCCAGGCGAACATGGCGGTTTATTTCGCTATGCTTAAACCGGGTGACAAGATTCTGGCCATGAATTTGGCGCACGGCGGGCACCTGACGCACGGGCATCCCGCGAATTTTTCCGGCAAATTTTACGCCGTCTCGCAGTACGGCGTTAGCGAGAAGACCGAGCAACTTGATTACGACGCGTTGCAGAAACAAGCCGAAGAGGTCCGCCCAGTAATGATCACCGCCGGCGCCTCAGCCTATCCGCGTATCATCGATTTTCCGCGACTGCGTCAAATCGCGGATTCGGTTGGCGCGGTTTTGTTTATCGACATGGCGCACATCGCAGGACTTGTAGCAGGCGGTCAGCATCCCAGTCCGATCCCGCACGCGCAATTTGTCACCACCACCACGCACAAAAGTCTGCGAGGACCGCGTGGCGGCATCGTCATGTGCGAAGAGAAATTCGCCAAACAGATCGATGCAACCGTTTTTCCCGGTGTGCAGGGCGGCCCGCTCATGCATGTGATTGCAGCGAAAGCCGTTTGCTTTCATGAAGCGCTTCAGCCGCAGTTCCGCGAATATCAACGGCAGGTTGTGCTGAACGCCAAAGCGCTTGCCGCCGGCCTGGCCAAACATGGTTACCGCATCGTCTCAGGCGGCACCGATAATCACTTGATGCTCGTCGATCTTCGCCCAAAAGAGATTAACGGCAAAGAAGCACAGGAAGTTCTCGATCGCGCCGGCATCACGGTGAACAAAAACGGTATCCCATTTGATACCTATCCAATCTTCAAGCCAGGTGGTATCCGGATCGGCACGCCTGCTGTCACAACGCGCGGCATGAAGGAAGAGGAAATGTTGGAAATCGCAGATTTGATCGCGGAAGCCCTGGCGAATCGCATCGATGCCGACGCGCTGGAAAAAGTGCATCGAAGAGTCCTCGACTTAACGAGAAGATTTCCGTTGCCCATCTGAGGGCAAGTGATTCCGAGCCAAGTCGAGCAATCCCGCTGCATTATTTATGGGCGACGCCGCAGATCGCTCCACTTCGCGGAGTTTATTCGAAGCGAGTGAATCGAGCCGAACTGGCCATACTCAGGATGACAAGCGCTTTGTAGTGCAAAATTTTCGCTCTACCTAAGAGGCAAAAATCTGCGTAGCTTGCCCTATCCATGAATCGAACCGCTGATCAACCGGAACCAAATCCGCTGCGCGAAGGGTTGTCCGCACGCGCTGTGCCGCAGCCATGCGCGATTGTGATTTTCGGAGCCACCGGCGATCTCACCCATCGCAAACTTGTGCCTGCATTGTATAACCTCGCAGCCGATGGCGACCTTCCACCAGCCGTGACCATCGTCGGCTTTGCCCGCCGTCCAAAAACTGATGACGAATTTCGACACGATCTTGAAGAAGCCATGCGCAAGTTTTCACGACAGCCGCTGCGCGATGAAATTTGGAAAAATTTTGCGGAATCGATCTTTTACCACCAGAGCGAGTTCGAGGACGAAGCTGGTTACGAGGCGTTGGCTAAACGCCTTGATGAAATCGATAAAAACCACGGCACCCGTGGCAATCGCCTCTTTTATTTTGCAGCTGCTCCCGATCAATTTGAGCCAATTCTCAAGCATCTGAAAGCCGCCGGCTTGAACCAAACCTGCGAAGGAAGTTGGGTCCGCGTAATCGTGGAAAAACCTTTCGGGACTGATCTCGCCTCGGCGCGAGAGCTCAATCGGGTCATTCACAATTCTTTTAGCGAAGAACAGACATACCGGATCGACCACTTTCTCGGCAAGGAAACCGCGCAGAACATCCTTGTGCTGCGCTTCGCAAACGCGATCTTCGCGCCACTTTGGAACACGCACTATGTCGATCAAGTCCAGATCACGGCGGCGGAGACGCTCGGGGTCGAGAATCGTGCCGGATATTACGAACATGCAGGTGCGCTGCGCGATATGGTTCAAAATCATCTGCTGCAACTTCTGTGCCTTGTTGCGATGGAACCGCCTACGGACCTCAGCGCAGACAGCATTCGCGATGAAAAAGTCAAGGTGGTGCGATCGCTGCGTCATTGGTCCCGCGACGAAATCGCCGTCAATGTCGTGCGGGCTCAGTACGCCAAGGGCGCTATTAACGGTGAGCCAGTCGTCGCTTATCGGCAGGAAAAAAACGTCAATCCCGATTCGCAAACCGAAACGTTCGTAGCATTACGGCTCTTTATCGATAACTGGCGCTGGGCGGACGTGCCGATTTATCTGCGCGTCGGAAAACGACTCCCCAAGTCAGCCACGGAGATTTCCATTCATTTCAAAAAAGCGCCGGCAGTCTTGTTCAATAAAGACTTGCGTGCGCTAAACGTCCTCGTTATCCGCATTCAACCAGATGAAGGAATTTCCTTAACGATTCACGCCAAGGTGCCTGGCACAAGCTTTCGCATCGAACCGGTGAAGATGGATTTTCATTACGGAACGTCTTTCGGGAAGGCGAGCCCTGAAGCGTACGAACGTTTACTGCTGGATGCAATGAGCGGTGATGCCACGCTCTTTGCGCGCCGGGATGAAGTCGAAGAAGCATGGACTTTCATCGATCCCATTGAAGAGGCGTGGCACGCGAAGAAAGATGCGCCCGAACTGTTCTTTTATCCCGCTGGATCGTGGGGACCAGAAGCGGCAGATAATTTGCTCGCCCGTGACGGGCGGGCTTGGAGAAGATTGTAAGGATGCCTGCTACTGCTGAAACATACTCGTTGGGCCTTTCGGTCGAGATCAGCAAGATCGACCAGGAGCTGAAAAAACTCTGGCAGGAAAGCAAAGGCGCGACCCGCGCTTCACTGGTTAATCTTGCTGTTTACAGCGAGGACGCGGGCTCGCTGAACACGAACACGCAGTTGATGGCGAAGATCACCGAGAACCACGCCTGTCGGGCCATTGTCATTGAAGCCGATTGTAAGGCACAAGAAACTCGCGTGGAAGCCTGGATTAGCGCGCACTGTCACGTTAGCAGCGTCGGGAGCAAGCAGATTTGTTCGGAACAAATTTCATTTCTGCTCAAAGGCGGTTGTACGACCTTGCTGCCAAGCATAGTTTTTTCGCATCTGGATTCCGATTTGCCGTTCTATCTCTGGTGGCAGGAAGAGTTCAGTGACCCGATGGATTCGCAGCTTTGGACATGGGTCGATCGAGTGATCTATGACAGCCAGAGATGGGAAGATTTTAACGCGCAAATGCGTCTATTAGAATCGGCGGAAGAGGAAGCCAATCAACGCATCGTTTTTTGCGACTTGAATTGGACACGCCTCGATAACGTCCGCTTCGCGCTTGCGCAGTTTTTCGATCATCCCGCCTC
>DATHHK010000020.1:0-5726 GCA_035317225.1 Candidatus Udaeobacter sp.
GCGGGCTTTTCCGGTTTCGCGCTGGTTTCCTCAGCGATTTGTTTTTCGGGCGCTTCGAGTGGGGATTTCATTCCTTATAAAATGTCGTTCCATCACGGGCGTGCTTCTTCAATATTTCGCAGGGCAAAAATTTCTCCTCACTCTGCGCCAGCCGGTCCAGTTCATCGACGACTTTCTTTAGTCCAAAATGTTCCGCGAACCGCAACGGTCCGCCCCGGAACGGCGCGAAACCGGTACCCAAAATCATTCCGTAATCTGCGTCCTCGGGTGAATCGACAACATCTTCCTCAACACACCGCGCGGCTTCGTTGACCATCAGGAAGATCAACCGGTGCGCCACGCCCTCTTCGTTCAGCCGCAAACGAGGATCGCGATGCCAGTCCGGCGGAATGTCCGGCCCCTCGGCGCCCTCAGGCTCGCCGTGCAATGCGCGCCGCCACTGAGCGAGCGGTTCGTTAGGCGTCTGTGCTTTAGCTTCATATTTGTAAAAACCAGCGCCCGTTTTGCGGCCAAGCATCTTGCCGTCGCGCAGCCAAAGCAGAACAGAGGAAACGTGATCGCGCCGGCCGTACGCCTTCTCCAGTGTGTTGCCAATATCAATTGCAATATCGACGCCGATTTCATCGATCAACCGCAGCGGCCCCATCGGCATACCCCATTGCAACAGTGCATTGTCGATCTTCTCCGCTTCCAGGCCGCTTTCGAAAAGCTCGGCGGCATCAAGCAAATACGGAAACAAAACGCGGTTGACCAAAAAACCCGGTCTGTCGTGCACAATTACCGGCAGTTTTCCAACTTGCCGGACAAACGCCAGGCTCCGCTCGCGCGTGTCGTCTGACGTTTGTTTCGCAATCACCACTTCCACCAGTTTCATTCGGCTAACCGGGTTGAAAAAATGAAGACCGATCACGTGTTCCGGTGAAACAGTCGTGTCGGCAAGCCTGCCAACCGGAAGGGCCGATGTATTTGTTGCAATGATCGTTTTCGGACCGGCCTGCATCCCCAGCTCACGAAAGATTTCTTTCTTTACCTCAAATTTTTCGGAGGCAGCCTCGATGATGAATTGCACGTCCCGTAATTCCATCGGCGCCATAGACGCCACAATCCGTGCGCGGCCGGCTTTTGCCTGTTCCTCAGTCATCAAACCGCGCTTTACTCCATCTGCGTAGGTTTTCTCAATATTCGCGAGACCGCGATTGACCTGGTCACGCGCGATATCACGCAGAATAACCGTCACGCCACGCGAGCTTAGCCATTGCGCGATTCCGGAGCCCATGACGCCCGCTCCGATCACTGCGGCGTGCACTACCTTCTCCGACGCAACTTTCGAAATGCCTTTCTTGTACTTTTCGGCCAGGAAGAAGTTGCGAATCAAGTTTTGGGTCGATTCCGATTTGCCAAGCTCCACAATCGCATCCAGCTCCATCCGCAGCGATTGGTCTGGCGAAATCGACAAAGTTTTGTTGATGATTTCCCAGGCACGTTCTGGTGCAGCGTTTCCGCGTTGCTGCGGAGGCACCAGGTCCTGCGAAGCCGGTTTCGCACGAGTTTCACCGTCCAATTTGCGTTTTCCATCGCGCAACTTTTTCCGCGCGAACTCGAGAAGTTTATCGCGCGGAGCGACCCCATCGACCAAGCCCAGCTTTCTGGCTTCCTCTGCCGAATAAAGTTTCCCCTTTGCAATCACTTCAGCGGCTTTCTCGACCCCAATCAGCCGCGGCAGACGGGTACAACCGCCCCAGGCGGGAATAAGGCCCAGCGTCGTCTCGGGTAGTCCGATCCGCGTCGCCGGATCATCCGAAGCGATCCGGTAGTCGCACGCCAGTGTCACTTCATAGCCGCCACCAGCGGATGCGCCGTGAATTGCGGCGACAGTTGGAATTTTCAGTTCCGCCAACCGGTTCAGAACCCGTTGGCCGTGAGCAATGAATGCCCGCATGTCGCCGCTTTGCGCTTGCTGTAACAGAGTCTTTAAATCGGCGCCGGCGACGAAAATTGATTTTTTTGCCGACGCGATGATCAAGCCGCGCAACGAATTATCATTTTCAATCGAATCGAGATGTTCATTCAACTCGTCGAGCGTAGCTGCGTCGAAGATGTTCGCGCCGGACTCAGGGCGATCAAAGACAAGCAAACAAACATGATCGTCGCCGATCTCGCGCCGGATCATTGGACCGGTAGCAACTGCAGGCATTACCCCTCATTTTGGAACGTTTCCGGCAAATTCCAAGCGGAGAAGAATCAAGGATCAAAAGAGTCACAAAGTTAAAAAAGTTCCACCAGAAAACCGAGGTCAGCCTTTGCAACATTGTAACTCTTTTAACTTTTTAACCAGCCTGTGAGCGTTGCTTTAGGCAAGCGCGAGTGTTAAAACGCCGACATGGTCGGCAACATTCTCGCACCAGAAATCAAGAGCATGATCGACGCCCGTAATTTCGGCGGGCTGCGCGAATTGTTTCGCGAGTGGCCGCCCGCGGATGTGGCAGACGTGATTCTCGATCTTCCCGAAGACGAGCAAGTGATCATCTTTCGCGTCCTGCCAGCAGCGCTCGCAGCGGATGTCTTCGAATACATCGGGATCGAGGAACAACAGAAATTGTTACGAGCGATGGCACACGAACAGGTTGTAGCCATCCTTAACGAGATGTCGCCGGACGATCGGACGGCGCTCCTGGAGGAATTGCCGAGCGCTGCGTCGCGCCAACTGATCCGTCTACTCACACCGGATGAACGCCACGTGGCCACAGCGCTGCTTGGTTATCCGGAAGACAGCGTGGGTCGCTTGATGACGCCGGATTTTATCCAGGTGAAGGAAGATTGGACGGTGCAACACGTGCTCGACTACGTGCGCCAGTTCGGTCGCGACAGCGAGACACTGAACTTTGTTTATGTCGTCGATGACCGCGGAAAGCTGATCGATGACGTGCGCATGCGCGAGTTTCTGCTCCGGCCGCTTACAACGAAGGTGAGCGAGATTCGCGACGAAAGTTTCGTGGCGCTAAATGTGACCGATTCGCAGCAGGACGCACTGAATATTTTCCGGAGGTACGACCGCGCTGCGCTGCCTGTAGTTGATTCAAGCGGCGTGCTCGTCGGGATCGTGACAAGTGACGACATGCTCGACGTGGCGGAAGAAGAGGCGACCGAGGATATCCAAAAACTTGGTGGTATGGAGGCGCTCGATGAGCCGTATACGACCATTCCGTTTCTGCGGATGGTAAAGAAACGTGCTACCTGGCTGATCGTCCTGTTTCTTGGCGAAATGCTCACCGCCACCGCGATGCAGGGCTACAATAGTGAAATCGAAAGAGCGGCGATTCTGGCAATGTTTTTGCCGTTGATCATTTCCAGCGGCGGCAACTCCGGGTCGCAGGCCACCACGCTTGTGATCCGCGCTATGGCTCTGGGCGAATTGCGCTTGAGAGACTGGTTTGGCGTCGTGCGAAAAGAATTACTCTCGGGACTTTCTCTCGGGTTGATTTTGGGGACCATCGGTTTCTTCCGCATCACACTGTGGCAATATCTGCACATATTCGACTACGGTCAGTATCATTGGCTGGTCGCTCTTACGGTTGGCTCCGCGTTGGTGGGAGTAGTGCTATGGGGAACTATAAGCGGCGCAATGCTTCCGTTCTTGCTGCGCCGATGCGGCCTCGATCCAGCAGCGTCATCTGCGCCATTTGTCGCGACATTAGTCGATGTGACGGGATTAGTGATCTATTTCAACGTGGCCCTCGTCATTCTGCGCGGCACGCTGCTCTAGCCGCGAGCGCTGATTGCGGCTAGCGAGCGGCAAGCTCGGGGATTGCCGAGGTCAACGCTCTCGGCTACAACTGACGAGAGCCATGTTGTCGATCCAGAAAATCTTTGGGCGCGATGGAAAGTTTTACGATTTGCTGGAAAAGAGCGCGGAAGAGGCCGACGCGAGCGTGCATCATTTGATCGCGTTACTGGAACGGCTCGAGCAACACGAGTCGCCGCAGAGCCTGGAACAATTCATCCTCAGCCGCCGCAAGGACAAGGAAATTACTCAGGAGCTCACTGAACAGCTTTGCAAGACCTTCATCACGCCCTTCGAGCGCGAAGATATTCAGGCGCTGGCCGGAGCTCTTTATAAAATACCGAAGACAGTCGAGAAAATCGGTGAGCGCGTTTTAATTTGTCCAGAAGACCTGCATGGCCGCGATTTTCGCAAGCAGGTCGAGCTGCTCGATCAAGCGGCGGAAACAGTCATGGCGATGGTAAAACAATTACGCAAAGGCACGGACGCGGCGACCGCGCGAGAGATGAATGCAAAACTGCAGTTGATCGAGGGCGAGGCCGACAAACTCGAGCTCGACCTGTTGCGCGATCTTTACCAGGGCGATTACAAAACGAAGCAAGTGATTTTTCTGCGCGATCTGTTCGGGTTAATAGAAAAGGTGATTGATCGTTGCCGGGACGCGGGCAACATCATCCTTGGGGTCGCACTGAAGTATTCGTAGCCGGCTGCTCACGACGGCGATGCTTACGTTCCTCATCGTCGTAGTCGCAGCGATCATTTTCGAATACAGCAACGGCTTTCACGACGCCGCCAATGCCATTGCGACGGTCGTCTCGACCAAAGTTCTGACGCCGCGCCAGGCGATCACCATGGCTGCATTCTTTAACCTCACCGGCGCGCTTCTTGGCGGCGCTGTGGCGGCGACAATCGGCAAAGGCCTTGTGGACACGAATGTAGTCACGATGCCAACCGTGCTTGCCGCAGTCGTTGCTGCCTTCGCGTGGAATATGACCACGTGGTGGTTCGGTCTGCCTTCGAGCTCGAGTCATGCGCTCATTGGCGGACTTTGTGGAGCCGCGCTCGCGACGGCGCGCGGCGATTGGTCGGTCATAAAGTGGAACGTCGGCATTTGGCCGAAAGTCGTCGTGCCCATGATTACGTCGCCGCTCGCCGGGTTCGTTTTCGGCGGGCTTTTGATGTTTTTGCTTTTCGCCGCGCTTCATCGCTTCACGCCGCATTTTGTGAACACGGTGTTTGGCAAGCTGCAAATCTTTAGCGCGGCGTGGATGGCACACAGCCACGGCTCAAACGACGCGCAAAAAACGATGGGCATCATCGCGCTTGCCCTTTTTACCGGGACGAAAGCGGGCAGCTTCGATCATTTGCCTGGCCCGCTGACTTTTCTGCGGACTCCGACCTTCGTCCTGCCTATCTGGGTCGTTACTCTGTGCGCGCTAACCATGGCCGTCGGAACAGCCGCCGGCGGCTGGCGCATCATTCGCACCCTCGGACATCGGATGGTAAAACTGCAACCCGTGAACGGCTTTGCCGCCGAGACAACTGCTGCAGTGATTATTCAAGCTGCAAGCTATTACGGGATTCCTCTCTCAACGACGCACGTTATAACAGCTTCAATCATGGGGGTCGGCGCAGTAAAACGTTTCAGCGGCGTGCGATGGACAGTTGTCGAGCGAATCATATGGGCATGGGTTTTCACTTTGCCGGCAAGCGGTCTAATCGGTTATGCGCTAGAGCGCGTCGCAGCAGCGGTGCTCTAACGAGAAAGGGAAAGCCACGCCAGGGTGTAGTGGCAAGCGCGTTGAACTCATTCCGTAAATGGGGCCGTTGGCTTCACTGTCTGCTTAGATGCTTTTACGTGGCATCGGTTTAATGAAGGTAAGGTATGAGGACAGCTATAGCACCGACCAGACCTAAGGCGGCAATAACAGTCGTGGCGATACCC
>DATHHK010000021.1:0-4735 GCA_035317225.1 Candidatus Udaeobacter sp.
TCAGGGTATCTTCATGAACGAGGTCTTCTGGGGTCTGTGGCTCTTTCCGTTTGGGCTTCTCGTGTATCGCTCCGGATTTTTACCGCGCTGGATCGGAGTCTGGCTCATGATCAACTGTTTCGCTTACCTGATTCTCAGTCCCATCGCGTTGTTCTTTCCGGCCTATTACGGCACTGGATTTAAACTCGCGCAGCCTGTCTTATTCGGCGAACTCGCGATCATGCTTTGGCTTATGATCAAAGGCGTCAAGGTGCCAACAGCTCCTTCAAGTGCGCTTCAGCCGGCCGCAGCCTGATCTTTCGTTAGGCAGATGAAAATAAAGCTTATTCTAAAGTGGCTCACGCGCGCGATTTTGGTCGGGTTGGTGCTGGTGTTTCTGGTGGGGTTCGTCGCCTATTGGAGATCGACTAACGAATGTGACCGCAACACCGGTTCTCCGACCAATCCCATGAAAGCGGTCCTTCATTGCGAATATGGAGGGCCTGAGGTTCTCAAAGTGGAAGAAGTCGAAAAGCCGGTTCCGAATGACAATCAAGTTTTGGTAAAAGTCCGCGCCGCGGCAGTCAATCCGCTTGATCTGACGATCCGAGGCTTGCTTCTCTTGCGCCCGTTGTCTGGCCTGCGCAAACCAAAAGACACTCGGCTGGGTGTCGACTACGCCGGAACGGTTGAAACGGTTGGCAAAAACGTTACCAACTTCAAACCGGGCGATGAAGTATTCGGAGGAAAGACCGGAGCCTTTGCCGAGTACGTGTGCGTCCTGGCGGACCGAGCAGTCGTTTTGAAACCGGCGAATAGGACATTTGAGCAAGCCGCTTCCGTCCCAGTGGCGGCAATCACCGCGCTGCAGGGTCTGCGCGACAAAGGAAAGATTCAGCCCGGGCAAAAAGTTTTGATCAACGGCGCATCGGGAGGCGTTGGCACGTTCGCGGTGCAGATCGCGAAATCGTTCGGGACCGAGGTGACCGGCGTATGCAGCACACGGAATGTCGATCTTGTCCGATCAATCGGCGCGGACCACGTGATTGATTACACGAAAGAAGATTTCACTAACGGCGCGCAGCGTTACGACCTGATCTTCGACCTGATTGGGAACCATTCGTTCTCCGAGCGCCGTCGTATCTTGAATCCGAACGGCATTTGCGTCATGGCCGGTGTCGGCGGAGCAGGATGGCGCGACGATTTTGCTAAGCGGCTGAGTGGTGAGCTCAATGCGTATGTGGCGTCACGGTTCGTCAGTCAGAAGTTCATCGCCTACATCGCGGAATTCAACAAAAAGGACATGATGGTCCTGGCCGATCTTATGCAATCCGGAAAGGTGACGCCGGTCATCGACAAGACTTACAAGTTGAATGAGACGCCTGACGCTCTTCGATACCTGGAACAAGGACACGCTCGAGGCAAAGTCGTAATCAATTTAGAAAAATGACAACTAGCACGATCGACAATTCACAACGCGTGGCTGCAAAAGTCGCGGGAATCAGCGGCCTGCTCGCAGTCGTGATCGTCATATTCGGAAACTACGCCTTGCTCGGGCCACTGGTCGTCCCAGGTAAGGCGGCTGAGACAGCGCAGAATTTCGTGGCGCACTCAACTCAAGTTCGAGTCGCGCTCATCTGCTTTCTCACTTACGGCCTAAGCGTTGTCGTCCTACTTGCGGCGCTTTATGTGATCTTTAGACCAGTAAATCGCTTACTCGCATTGATCGGAGCGCTTTTTCGACTTGTGTTTGCGCTGTTGTGGCTTCTTACGACACTAAATTTACTTGGCGCGCTGCGGCTTGTGGGCAACGCACCTTATCTGCAAGCTCTCGAGGCAGATCAGTTGCAAGTCCTGGCCAGGCTGCAGATCGCAGCAAGTTTCGACAATTATTATGTGGGTCTGCCATTCTTTGCCTTAGCAGCAACTGTTTGTGGCTATCTGTGGTTTAAGTCGGGTTACATCCCACAAAGCCTGGCTGTTTTTGGGGTGGTCGCGTCTGCGTGGTGCGTCATCTGCGCCTTTATTTTTCTGGTTTTCCCAAGCTTCGACAAAACAGTTAACGCATATTGGTTCGATTCGGCCATGGCCATCTTCGAACTGATCTTGAGCGTCTGGCTGTTAACTAAAGGGATCCGAACACCAAATCCCGGGGAAGCAGACCATATTGCCAAGAGCGCGCGGAAATCCGTTTCGCTGCGCTTACCCGTGTTTCTTTAGCTGTATGAAGCTAAAGCGCATATTGAAATGGACTTCGATCATTATCCTACTTGCATTGATCCTATGGGGTTTCACTGCCTACTGGACGTCGACGAATGACTGCAATCGCAACGCCGCTGCTCCAGCTGATCCCATGAAAGCAATACGTTTTTGCGAATACGGCTCGCCGGATGTCGTCAAGCTCGAGAACGTTGAAAAGCCGGTCCCGAATGAGAACCAGGTCTTGATCAAAGTTCAGGCGTCTTCACTCAACGCGTTTGATTCGTACGTGATCCGCGATTCGTGGCTTGGTCGCTTGATTTTCGGGTTGCGCAAACCAAGAGACACGCGCCTTGGGCAGGACGTCGCCGGCCAGGTGGAAGCCGTCGGCAAAAACGTGACGCAATTCAAACCAGGTGACGAAGTGTTTGGCATCTCTCGCGGCGCTCTGGCCGAGTATGCATGTACTCTCGAGCGAGCATTGGCCGCGAAGCCGCCGAACGTCTCGTTTGAGCAAGCCGCCTCTCTCCCGTTGGCCGGACTTACCGCACTGCAGGGCCTGCGCGAGGGAAAGATTCAGCCTGGGCAGAAGGTTTTGATCAACGGTGCGACCGGCGGTGTAGGAACCTTTGCCGTGCAAATCGCCAAATCTCTTGGCGCAGAGGTCACGGCTGTTTGCAGCACACGGAATGTCGATCTTGTCCGATCAATTGGCGCCGATCACGTCATCGATTACACAAAAGAGGATTTCACCAAGAGCAACCAGCGCTACGACGTGATCTTCGATAACGTTTGCAACCATTCCTTCGCCGAACGCCGTCACGTGTTAAATCCCAAAGGCATCTGCGTTTTGGCCGGCATGGGCGGAGCCGGGGTAAAAGGAAGCGATGCCCTCGGACGCATAGCTAGTAATATTTTCACAGCGCGCGCATTGTCATCATTCACCGATCAAAAGTTTGCCCAGTACCGCACCAAATCCAGCAAACAGGATCTCATCCTGCTGGCCGACCTCATCCAGACGGGAAGGATAACGCCGGTCATCGATCGGCGTTACAAATTAGGCGAAGCTCCTGAAGCTCTTCGGTATCTCAATGAAGGACATGCTCGAGGGAAGGTAATAATTACCGCGAACTAGCAAGAAAGGAAGACTGTATGAACCCAATTGATAAAGCAGCCCGAATTGCAACAGGAGTTTACCTGGCCCCATTGCTGATTGTGGGTCAGCTCTTCGGCTCGACCTTGCAGGAACAAAACAAAGCCACGGCGAAGCGCGCATTTGAAGAAATCCTAAGTCACGGCCGATTCGACCTCGCTGAACAACTTTACGCCAATGATTTCGTCAACCACGGCCTCCATTCTAACGCCAGCTTGGAGGAAGACCAAACTGCACTGAAAGGGTGGCACGCTGCATTTCCGGACGTTGTCATCGTGCCAGAGAAATTGATCGCCGAAGACGATCTGGTCACGATTTACTGGACTGCGCGCGGCACCAATACCGGGACAGGTAATGGCCTTCCCGCAACCGGCAAAAAAGCGGAACTGGCTGGGATTACGATTTGGCGGATCGTCGACGGCAAAATCAAAGAGGAATGGTCGGCGTTTGATCAACTTTCAATGATGAAGCAGCTGGGACTACTCCCGGCCGATAAGTAACCCGTGCTAGCTAATGAGGTAATGCGGTCGACAAAAAAGAGGAAGGACTAGTTATGAATGATGAAACACAACCAAAGCCGCGACGTAAGCGATGGAAGCGCATACTAAAGTGGACTGCAGGCGTAATTCTGATCGCCTTGATAGCCTGCGCCCTCGTCGCATACTGGACATCGACCAACGATTGCGAGAGCTACGCCACCGTTCCTGCTAACCCGATGAAAGCGATTGTGTACTGTGACTATGGTGTGCCGAATCTTAAGTTTCAGGAGATCGAAAAGCCAACGCCGGCGGACGATCAACTGCTGGTAAAAGTTCGCGCCGCATCCGTTAATCCGCTCGACTGGCACTTTGTTGAAGGCACGCCCTACTTCATGCGCCTAATGGGGGTAGGCCTGCGCAAACCAAAGGACACTCGGCTGGGCGTTGATTTTGCCGGCACAGTGGAGGCGGTCGGGAAGAATGTCACGAAATTTAAGCCAGGCGACGAGGTGTTCGGCGGTCGAACAGGGGCGTTCGCCGAGTATGTGTGCGTCCGCGAGGGTCGAGCAGTGGCATTGAAACCGGCCAACATTACGTTTGAGCAAGCGGCTTCAGTGCCTATCGCGGCAATCACTGCATTACAAGGAGTTCGCGACAAGGGAAAGGTTCAGCCCGGTCAGAAAGTCTTGATTAACGGCGCGTCGGGAGGTGTTGGCACGTTCGCTGTGCAGATCGCGAAAGCGGCGGGTGCAGATGTGACCGGTGTATGCAGCACGAGAAACCTGGACATGGTCCGGTCGCTCGGCGCGGATCATGTGATTGATTACACGAAGGAGGATTTCACCAAAGGTGACCAACGTTACGACGTGATTCTGGACAATGTTGCGAACCATTCGTTGTCGGAATTCAGGCGCGTCTTAAATCC
>DATHHK010000022.1:0-2667 GCA_035317225.1 Candidatus Udaeobacter sp.
CCATCTGCCGGGACCAGTCCGAGCAAGGCCCGCCTTTGTGGCGATAACAAGTCCTTTTGGATAAGGATGCAACGCCTCGCGAATCAGTTCTTCACTCACATACGGTCCATAGGAATTCGCTGTATCAATAAGGTTGATGCCGAGCTCGACTGCACGGCGCAGGACTGCGATCGCTTGCGCTCGATCGGCTGGCTCGCCCCAAACCCCAGGACCGGTCAGTTGCATCGCGCCATAGCCAAGCCGATAAACGGGAAGACTACCGCCGATTGAAAACGTACCGCTCCTTTCGGCAGGGCGCTTGTGAGCGCTTGCCACAGGAGTTGGCTTAGTAGGGCCCATGTGCTGCTCGATTACCTCGATAGTCCTGCTCATACATGCACCTTCCTTTTCGTTTTAGCTTTCGTTCCCAGACGTTCAAATCAGGTGAAATGTTCCGCCATTACGCTTGCGAGAGATTTTTCGCTATCCCAGAGAGATAATTTTGCTGTTGCGCCGCATCGCAGAAGATCGGCTTTGCAGTCTGCTGATGCTTCAGAGAAGGAGCTTTTTGATTGGTCGGGAATTTTGCCTTCACAGTTTCTCCATTTTTGCGGCACCTGGGATGTGGGATGGCCGTTCTGTTGGGACCAACAGCTGCGACCCGCGCATCGCCCGTGTGGCTTGCTCGAGTGCCTCGATTCTGATGTTGAATTTAATCTGATCAAAGATGAGAAACTCGGTGGCAACGAGCCAGATTGTGAAACAAACCAGGAGCGTTCGGAACGGGAATAATCGGCGGTTTGAGACTGCCGCTCCAGTGTCATCGGACGCGATCAGAGACTCACTTGTGTTCATCTCGTAAGGTAGGTGCTCCCGAGAAAGCGCCGCTATTTCGCGTTCGCAAGATTTTGTACTACCACTGGCGAGGCTGTCTTAAATCCCTCATTCGAGATAAAGACCGAAACCAGCATCATGTCGTGCTGGGCTGTGACAAGCGGCCACAGGTACTAGGCGTCGGTTGCAGGCTCTGGCTGGGGAGGGGATTGGGTGACTTCCTGCGCCGCTTTTTCTTTGCGCCCGGCGAAGAGCCGTTCAATCACGTAAAACGTTACTGGGATAAGAAAAGTCGCGATAGCCGTTGCGGCGATCATTCCTCCAATAACGGTTGAGCCGAGGACACGGCGGGCGACGGCACCGGAGCCAGTGGCAAACCACAGCGGTAGAAGGCCGAAGATGAAAGCAAAGGACGTCATCAGAATAGGTCGCAAGCGCAGACGCGCACCTTCTAGCGCCGCATCGAGTAGCGGCTTGCCTTTTTCGTATTCGTCCTTGGCAAATTCGACGATAAGGATCGCATTCTTCGCCGCCAGGCCGATTAGCATGATCAGACCAATTTGTGCAAAAATATTGTTTTGAATTCCGCGCAGCCAGAGCGTGGCAAACGCGCCGAACACTGCGACCGGTGTTCCGAGCAGCACACTGAAGGGCAACGACCAGCTCTCATAAAGTGCAGCGAGGATCAGGAACACGAAAATGAGCGACATTCCGAACACGACAGTTGGGGATACGCCCTGCTGCGCTTTCTTTTCCTGAAACGACAAGCCAAGATAGTCGTAACCCATCTCGCGCGGCATGGTCTGTCGAAACGTTTCCTCGAGCGCGTTCATCGCCTGGTACGAGCTATAGCCAGGCGCGGCAGAACCGTTGATCTGGGCCGCGCGGTACTCGTTGTAACGCAACGTGAATTCCGGCCCAGCGATGTTCTGGATAGTTGAAATGGCGTCGAGTGGCACAGAATCGCCGTTCGAATTGCGAACGTAGAACTGGCCCACGTTGTTGGCATTGTCGCGGTAATCGCCCTCGGCTTCTATGTAAACCTGCCATGTTCGCCCGAAGCGATTAAAGTAGTTCACAAAAAAACCGCCCATGAATGTCTGTAGGGTCTGATAGACCTGGCCGAGATCGATCCCCTGCTTGACGACTTTGTCGCGATCGACCTTCACGAAAACCTGCGGAACGTTCGGCAAAAAGGTTGGAATCAACGTGCCGAGCTCGGGGCGTTTGTGTGCTGCATCTAAAAATGTCTTCAGGTTTTGCGCAAGGAACCCGACATCTTTGCCCGCGCGATCTTCGAGCATGAACGTGAATCCACCAGACGTGCCGACGCCGGGGATGGCCGGCGGCGGAAACGCAAACGCGATACCCTCACTGAGACTGCCTAGGTACTGATTTAATCGCGCCTTGATTGCTGCGTACTGTTCTTCCGGCTTGGTTCGTTCGCTCCACGGTTTAAACGTGACGAAGAAAAACGCGCTGTAGGTATTTTGCACCAAACTCAGGAGACTGAACCCGATCACGCTGGTGGTGTATTTCACACCGGGCGTCTTGCTCAAAAAGTCTTCGATCTTGCGACACGCCTGGTCGGTTCGTTCGAGCGACGCGGCATCAGGCAGTTGCAGCGCAAGATAAATGTAGCCCTGATCTTCCTCGGGCAGAAAGCTGTTCGGTAATCGGGATCCAAAAAGACCAGCGCCGATCGCGAGCACCGCCAGCAAACCGAAGCTGAGGAAAGCCTTTCGGATGGCAACACGCGACACACTCACGTAGCCGCGATTCGCGCTGGCAAAGACACGATTAAATCGATCGAAGAACCAGCCAACCGGGCCACGCGTTTTCTTTCGCGGGCGG
>DATHHK010000023.1:0-6610 GCA_035317225.1 Candidatus Udaeobacter sp.
TCCGAAATGCGATCTGGCACTTCGTTGTAAAGCTCACCGGTCTTCGAAGTACGACTGGAAGCGATGGCAACCATTCCATCGAGCATGTTGGCAGTCAGACGTAATTGCGCGCCAAGCGCGCCAATGAGCCACAGGATTCGGTAATCAACAATTGAAGTTAAGCCGAGGGCTAGGCCTCCGATAATGCACGCACACAGGCCGGCAACCGAAATTGCGTTAGGCGAAACATTCCGTGAAGCGAGCCAGGCCGCTGACGACTGCGCCCATTTTCGATTGCGCGTTGCGATTGGGCGGCGGTCAATGGCCTTGCTGGGTGCTTCCTGCGTCACAGTTGCTGGCAACCGATAGCAGGTCGCCACGGTAATGGGCAGAATAAAATCGTGACGCAGATAGTTTGTCTGCGCGTGTTCAGATTTCTGCCGTGCGCCAAAACTTGCAGACAAGATTGTCTGCATCACATAATGCCCGCATGACTGCGCGTGAGCGGGTGAAACAATTGATTGAGATTTGGCCTAAGGTTTACCCGGATGCGCATACCGAATTGAATTTCAAGAACCCGCTTCAACTATTGGTAGCGACGATACTTTCAGCGCAATGCACCGACAAACGGGTGAACATGGTCACACCAGCGTTGTTTAAGAAATATCGCACTGCGAAAGATTATGCCGACGCGCCGCAAGCCGAGTTCGAAAACGCAATCAGATCTACAGGTTTTTTTCGCAGTAAAACGAAAAGTATTCGCGGGGCCATGCGCGCAATCGCAGAGGAACACCGTGGAAAAGTCCCCGACACAATGGAGGAACTAAACGCGTTGCCAGGTGTCGGGCGGAAGACGGCAAACGTGGTGCTTGGAAACGCATTTCACAAGGACGAAGGGATCGTGGTGGACACGCATGTGATCCGGTTGTCGCAGAGGCTTGGTCTCACCAAACACAAGGACGCGGAAAAGATCGAACTCGATTTGATGAAGCTGGTGCCGCGCGAGCATTGGACGGACTGGAGTCACTGGCTCATCTGGCACGGGCGCCGCCGCTGTTATGCGCGAAAACCGGATTGCAGCCGGTGCGAGGTTTTCAAGTTATGCCCCAGTGGAAAGGTTTTCCTGCGCACCGGCCAGGCGCAGAAAACGAACGCTAATTGACGGCTGGGTAGTGCATACGATTCGCGCCATCAGCGGCGGTTTCGAGCGTATTAAGGTGAGACGGTAGCCGCTGTAGCCACGGCCCTGTGGGCCGTTTTCCTTGGTGTAAAAAGCAGCGCGGAGCCGAACCGGCCATAGGCCGGTGGCTACAACATTCGTTGAATCGCTCCAGATTCGATTTTCCTTCTGTTTTTGCTCGACTCAGCCCAGAGGATTTTCTGAGACTTGGCGTATCCGAATCTGATGGGTAGAGGAATCAAGCGACAAGGTTTTGCCGTAACTGCCGTGCTGCTGCTTGCAGCGACGACGATGTCAGCGCACGCAGCCACCATCACAGTTACCAATACAAACGACAGCGGACCCGGCTCATTGCGTCAGGCACTCGCGAACGCGAATAACGGCGACACCATTAATTTCGCTGTAACTGGCACAATCTCGCTGTTCAGCGGCGAACTTGTGATCGGTAAGAATGTTACGATCGCAGGCCCGGGCGCCAACCGGCTTTCAATTGATGGCGGCCATGAATTTTGGAGTCCCCAGAGCACCTCCCACGTCGTTTCCGGCAAAACCGTTACAATTTCCGGTTTAACCATCACCGGCCATGGGGGCGGGATTCTTAATGACGAAGCCATATTAACCGTGAGCAATTGCGTCGTCAGTGGTACCAGCCTTTACGCCGGGCTCTTCAACAATGCTACGTTGAATTCGGGAGTCATTGCTTCCGTAACGCGGGAGCGGGGGCCATATCTACAACTTAAACTCGTCGCTGCGCATTACAAATAGAACGATCACCGGCAACTCGGCAGGTTCTGGCGGGGGCATTTATAACGACCAGGGCCAATTTGAGATCTACAACACAATCCTGAATGCCGGCGCGTCAGGCGAAAACATTTTCAACAGCGGCGGCACCGTCACTTCGCATGGATGCAATCTTAGGGCCGGCCGATCAAATCAATACGGACCCGATGCTTGGTCCTTTGCAGGACAAAGGCGGGCCGACCTTTACGCACGCATTGCTTTTGGGCAGCCCGGCCATAGACAAAGGCAATTCCGGCGGCGTACCTATCGATCAACGCCATTTCTACCGCCCCATTGATATACCCGGTATCCCCAACGCCACCGGCGGTGACGGAAGCGACATTGGCGCATTCGAATTCGGCTCCTCTGCAATTCGAGGAGATTTCAACGGCGATGGGTTCACTGATTACCTGCTTTTTAATTTCGGTAGTCGAGCGACAGCCACTTGGTATCTGCACGACAACACCTATGTCAGCGGCGGCTATGGACCAACTCTTCCAGTTGGGTGGACAGCAACTGATGTGGCGGACTTCAATGGTGATAGCAACCCAGATTATGCGCTTTTCAACCCCAGCACGCGCCAAACGGCGATCTGGTATCTGCACAACAACGTGTATGTCAGCGGCGCCTACGGTCCCACCATTGCCGTCGGCTACGTACTATCAGGGATTGCTGACTTTAACGGCGACGGCAAGCCCGATTACGTACTTTACAACGCAAGCACGAGTCAGACGGCGATCTGGTATCTGCACAACAACGTGTATGTCAGCGGCGTCTGCGGTCCCACCATTGCCGTCGGCTACGTGCTATCAGGGATTGCTGATTTTAACGTTGACGGGCACGCGGATTATTTGCTTTACAATTCCACCACTCGCCGGACGGCGATCTGGTACCTGAATAACAATGTGTACGTCAGCGCCGCCTATGGGCCAACTTTGCCGGCCGGTTGGAGCTTGGTGGCGCCCTGAATGACCGGCATTTCATCGCTTGCTGTCATTTTTGTGGGTGGTATGTAGAGCAAAAAACAGCTACTCCCCACCCGCGCCCAACTCCGCCGTGATAGCCAAGCGGAAGTCGGTGCGGACTGAAGCTCATTCCTTCAGCGCGACTTCGCCGATTGAGCTTTGCGAGATTGCGTCCCATTGTGCTCTGCTTTTTTTCGTAGCCGCTGAAATTGTTCTTCCAGGCTTTTCAGGTCCTCGTCAGAAAGCTCTTCGAGATCGATTAGTTCGTTTCGCGCGCCTTTGATTGCGTGAATAATTTCGTCGAGTTTTAGATGAGCAGCTTTGGCATCGCGGTTCTGGGTGTTTTGAATCAGGAACACCATCAAGAATGTGACGATGGTCGTGCCCGTATTGATAATCAGCTGCCAGGTATTCGAAAAATTAAACGCCGGTCCGGTCACGGCCCAAATCATGATGACCAGAACCGCTATCGTGAAAGCCCATGCGCTGCCCAAAATGCTAGACGAATTGCGCGCGAAAACCCGAAACGCATCTCGAACGACACAAAAGAAATCCCGGGATCTTTCTCCTTTTTTTGATTTCCCGGCTTGAGTCTTGTTCACGAATTCTACTGTAAATTCGCACACCGTGGGACAATTGGGGGCATAAGATCGAGGGGTGAGCAGGTTGCCCCGGAAACACGACATTGATTTTTCCACTGAGTTAAGGAAAAGTTGGCTTCGAATTCATGCAGCTTCTCAGCGCATTTTCACGTCCTCAAACTGTCCCGGATACCCCGGCGACCCCACCGAAAAAGAGCTTGTGGATTTTGGATTCCTGGCGCGATCTGGCTCTCTACGTCGGTACGCCGCTCTTGTTGCTGCCGGCTTTTGCGCTAGCCCAAGCGCGTTGGAGTCCGCAGGATATTTATCTCTTCGTCGCGGCATTTGGTGCGATGGGACACCACTTGCCGGGTATGATCCGCGCCTACGGCGATCGAGCGTTGTTCGAACGCTTCAAATGGCGTTTTATACTCGCGCCGCTGTTCCTTCTCACAGTTTGCGTAGCGTTTTTTTGGTGGGACCTGAAAGGGATTTTGCTGGTCGTTTTCTTCTGGGGCGTCTGGCACGGATTGATGCAAACCTATGGGTTCTGTCGCATCTACGACGCGAAAACAGGAACGTTCGATGCTCTGACCCGCAGGCTCGATTTCGCAATGTGCGTAATCTGGTTCGCCACGGCGGTAGCGCTTTCACCATACCGGCTAAGCGATACGCTCGATACCTATTATATGTGTGGCGGCCCGTTTATCGCGCCGTCAATAATTCATCACGGCCAACAGCTGATTCTTTTAGCGGCCATAGTAGTTTCGGTCCTTTTTATGCTGCACTTCGGTCGGATGTGGATCATAGGACACCGGCCCAATCCTGTGAAGTTGGCCCTGCTTATTACGAGCATCGCGTTTTGGTGGTACTGCAATAATCTTGTCGCGAATATCCTTGTCGGTATTGCGCTGTTTGAAGTTTTTCACGACGTGCAATACCTCTCGCTTGTCTGGATCTACAACCGGAATCGCGTCGAAAAGGACAGCAACATCGGCGGATTCATGCGCTTTGTGTTCCGACGAAGCGGCTCGCTTATCGGCCTGTATGTTGGTCTGGTCTTTGCTTATGGCTCGGTCAGTTATTTCAATGCTCATGTCGGGCTAGAGACCGTAAAACGCATCCTCACCGGCGTGGTTACAGCGTCTACGCTGCTCCATTTTTATTACGATGGATTTATTTGGAAAGTGAGGGAGCGCTCCACGCGGCAGTCGCTCGGCCTTGCAGGTGGAGCGGCGGACGTATCGCTGGGTGGTTTTCTCCCCGGTTGGGCAGTTCATGGTTTGAAATGGGTGACGGTATTTGTACTGCCATTAAGCGCGCTCTGGTTCTGGCAGACACATCTTACGGTTCCAGAGCTTCAACGGCGGGCATGGCTTGCAGCGGACGTCCCAACCGGCGCGAAACAGCATGTTGATTATGGCTTTGTTCTGCAAAAAGAAGGCCAATGGGAGCAGGCGGAACAGGAATATAAAATTGCGCTTGGTTTTAACCCGGCTGATGCGAAATCCCATGTCAATCTCGCTGCCGTTTTGACGGCACAAGCCAAATTTGATGAGGCCGCGCCACACATGGAAGCGGCTTTGCGTCTTCAGCCAAACGATGGCGAGTACCATTTGAGTTACGCGAGTTTGCTCCAGCGACTAGGACACGGAGACGAAGCCGGACCTCACTACGAAGCAGCCGCGCGGCTCCTGCCCGATTCACCCGAGGCCCATTACAATCACGCATCGTTTCTTGCCTCAACCGGAAAAAGAAATGATTCCGTGAGCGAGTTGCAGCGGGTTGTCCAGCTCAAACCCGATTATCTGGACGTCCAATTACGATTGGCCGACGCACTATTTGCAATAGGTAATCTTGAGGAGGCGAAAACCCATTATACCGCGGTGCTGGGCACGAATCCCAGGTTGGCGATCGCTCACAATAGCCTGGGCAGGGTTTATCTGGCCCAGGGTCAAATCTCTCAGGCCATTGTCCAATTCGGTGAAGCGTTGCGCCTCAATCCCGATTACAAAGAGGCCGAGGAAAATCTGCGCGTCGCCAAAGCAAGCGACGATCAATTTCTTCGGCAAACGCACAATTAATTTTTGGTTGGCCGCGCTCTTCATCTCAATCTGGATGACGCGTGGCGGGACAAGCCGCTGGGTCTTCCTGTGGTTGACGCGCGCGCGTGGGGCCCACGACTGCGCTTCTCTGCGCCGCCACGTTTGGTCGCCGAGTTTTATCGCGAGCACGAAACGGATCTCGCTTCGCCGTTCTTGCTCTACGGATCGGGCGACTTCCACTATTTGACGGCCCTTCGACTCCGTCGCATTGCCGGACCGTTCGTTCTCGTTTCTTTCGATAACCATCCGGACTGGGATGTGCGTCCTCCAAGGTGGGCATGTGGCGGTTGGGTCAATCGCGCATTGGAGCTGTCGAACATCAAACGAGTGAGCGTCTGGGGTTGCGGAAATTTCGAGTGCTGGTGGCCCCACCAAATTTTCGGTAATCGTCGAGCCGAACGCACAGGTGTCCTGAACGTTCATCCCTGGGCAGACGATCGACGCGGCAAAGATCGAGAACGCCGTGGTGCGATCTTGCGCGGTAACTGGCGCCAGCACTTTGATCAATTTTTGGAAACAGCCCAGGGAGAAAATGTTTACGTGACGATCGATCTTGACTGCCTGAATGCGAACGATGCTGTGACGAATTGGGAAGCTGGCCTCTTCACCGTTGCAGATCTCGAATGGGCGTTAGGGAAATTGTGCGAGTTTTCGCGGATTATAGGGGGGGATGTTTGTGGTGCCTATTCGCCTCCAGGTTACGCGCGTTTCAAACAGCGCTTCGCCGCGGAATTCGATCACCCAAAAATCCAGTTGCCGGATCCCGACCGGATCCACCAGATCAACCTGGCAGCCTTGGAAAAATCGTGGCCAGTTCTGTCGGGCGCGTGAATTTTTCGCGGCCGTGTATTCTATTGCTAGCTGAGTGAAACGAGAACGATGCCGGCGCTGATTAGCAATGCGCCAATGGTGAGTCGCAGGTTGAGCTTTTCTTTTAGCATGACCGCTGCCATCAGCGTGATGAAGATCACGCTCAAACCCTGGAATGGATAGAGATAACTCAGGTCGAATCGCTGCAGC
>DATHHK010000024.1:0-26334 GCA_035317225.1 Candidatus Udaeobacter sp.
GCACTGGCTGGCTCGAATGTTCCGGCCGCAAAATTACTTAAGGAAGTCGACGTCACGCGCGACAAAATCATGCAGGGTCTTCAGCAGGTGCGCGGCTCCCAGCGCGTGACGGATCAAAATCCCGAAGGCAAATATCAGGCACTGGAAAAATACGGGCGTGATCTGACCGAGCTCGCTCGCCGCGGCAAGATCGATCCGGTAATCGGACGCGATAACGAAATTCGGCGGATTATGCAGGTGCTGTCACGCCGAACGAAAAATAATCCGGTGCTCATCGGCGATCCGGGTGTGGGCAAGACAGCAATCGTGGAAGGGCTCGCTCGACGAATCATCAGTGGCGACGTGCCGGAGTCGCTAAAGAACAAACGGGTCATAGCGATGGATATCGGTGCGATGGTGGCCGGCGCAAAGTTTCGCGGCGAATTTGAAGATCGCCTGAAAGCGTTCCTGAAAGAGGTAACCGATTCGCAAGGTCAGGTCATTTTGTTCATCGACGAGCTGCACACCATCGTTGGCGCAGGCGCAGCGGAAGGCTCCGTTGATGCTTCAAACATGCTTAAGCCGATGCTCGCGCGCGGCGAGCTGCGCACGGTCGGCGCAACCACAATCGATGAGTACCGCAAATACATCGAGAAAGACGCGGCGTTGGAGCGGCGTTTCCAACCGGTCCTGGTGAATGAACCGACCGTGGAAGACACGATCGCAATTCTCCGCGGACTAAAGGAACGCTACGAAGTGCACCACGGCGTGCGTATCACTGACAGCGCACTCGTGGCAGCGGCCGTGTTGTCGCAGCGTTACATTACGGATCGGTTTTTGCCGGATAAGGCGATCGATCTCGTCGATGAAGCGGCGTCGCGTTTGAAGATCGAGCTCGATTCCATGCCGACGGAGATCGACGTGATCGAGCGCGAGATCATGCAGCACGAAATGGAGCGACAGGCGCTGAAGAAGGAAAAAGATCCGGCGAGTAAGGAGCGTTTGAAGAAGCTCGAAAAAGAGTTGGCAGGATTGAAAGAAAAATCGAACGCGCTCAAAGCCGAATGGCAGAAAGAGAAAGCAATCCTCGATGAGCAGCGAAAATGGAAGGCGGAACTCGATCAGCTCCGCACTGAGCTTGAGCGCGCCCAGCGTCGTGGTGAACTGGCGAAGGCGAGCGAAATTCAATATGGCAGGATACCTGAGCTCGAAAGGAAATTGAATGAAGCGACGGCAAAAAGTGCGAAGACGAAGAAATCGCTCCTTCGCGAAGAAGTGACGGAAGAAGATATCGCCGAAGTGGTTTCTAGCTGGACGCACATTCCCGTCTCGCGATTGCAGGAAGGTGAACGCGAAAAGCTGGTTAAACTGGAACAGCATCTGCACTTGCGCGTTGTCGGGCAGGAGGAAGCGATCAAGGCGGTTTCCAACGCCGTGCGTCGTGCCCGGGCCGGTTTACAGGACCCAAACCGTCCACTCGGATCATTCATTTTTCTCGGACCCACTGGTGTCGGCAAAACGGAATTGTCTCGCGCGCTAGCGGAATTCTTGTTCGATGACGAGAACGCCATGATCCGGATCGACATGAGCGAATACATGGAGAAACACACGGTCGCGCGATTGATCGGCGCCCCCCCTGGATACGTCGGTTACGAAGAAGGCGGTCAGCTATCCGAAGCTGTTCGGCGTCGGCCGTATTCAGTGGTGCTCTTCGACGAAATCGAAAAAGCGCATCCGGACGTGTTCAATGTGTTGCTGCAGGTGCTCGATGATGGACGGATTACAGACGGGCAGGGGAAAACGGTCGATTTCAAGAACACGGTGATCATCATGACCTCGAACATCGGTTCTCAGTACATCATGGAAGAAGAATCCAAAGAAGCGCGCCGGCGACTGGTCACGGACGCCTTGCGCGCTCACTTCCGCCCAGAATTTCTCAATCGCGTGGACGAGATCATCATTTTCGACCGGCTCAGCGAGGACGACCTGAAAAAGATTGTTGAGATCCAACTTGGCCGCTTGTCGAAACGTCTCGAGCAACAAAAGATCACGCTCAAGCTCTCCGACTCGGCGAAGGAACTGCTGGCCCGCGAGGGTTACGATCCTGTTTACGGAGCGCGTCCGCTGCGGCGCACAATTCAAAAAGAAATTCTCGATCCACTAAGCATCGACATCCTCGAAGGCAAAGTTCGCGAAGGCCAGACCGTCCAGGTCGATGCTAAAAATGGCGCGCTCGTGTTTCGCGAGAAGTAATTCTGAGAACATACTGGGATTAGATCGAAAAATTGGGTCTAATTCTCGTTAGATGGTCAAACCCTTCTCGGAGCGCAACCTTTGGGAGATAACCTTCTCCACTCCAGCGGCGATTTTCTATTGCACTCTTGCCGAGCAAGCTTACCGCGCTAGTGGGTCACCGAAAGGTTGGGCAACAGTGGCCGCTGCGCTGGCGGCTCTTCTCGCTCGTGCAGTTATCAGCTTCTGGGTTATTGCGGACGCCTCTGACGACGGTCGGCCGACGCCCTACGATTTCGGGTCATTCGTTTTCTTTCTGCCATTGCTCGCGCTGATTTATCTTTTTGTCCGCTACGGCAGGCGCGGATTTGTTCCGTTAGGTTGGTATCTTCTTATCACGTTGGCCGCAGTGATCCTTGCATGGTCACCTATTGCGCTTGCCTTTGCTCTCACGCATCATCGCAACATCTAACCAATCGATGAAGCCAACGGCCCCTTTGCAGAATAGGTTCAGCGATCTTGGCACGACCCCTGCCGTGGCTTATCTCTTTCTCGTTAGGTGGACTCTTGCAGAGGCGGTTCCAAGCAGTGCTACTAACCGTGTACTCGACGTCAGAGCGAAACGATGGCAAACCCTGATTCTCACGTAACGATCCACATGGCGGCGAGCCTCGACGGCAACATCGCTCGAAAGGACGGAAGCGTCGACTGGATGGAGACCTCAGACGAATTCCCAGGCGGGGACACCATGGACCCAGGATTTGTCGAGGCCTTCCTCAAGACGATCGACTGCTACGTCATGGGGTCAAAAACCTATGAGACCGCGTTGAGTTTTGAAGCCAAAGGGTTGGGGTGGTCGTACGGGGACAAACCCACTTTCGTCCTCACTAGTCGCGATCTGCCACGGACCCGGGATACCGTCGAGTTCTACTCAGGCGATCTCGCGCAGTTCGTGAATGGGCGCCTTCGGCCCACATTCCGTAGCATCTGGTTTGTTGGGGGCGGTGTGGTTTCCGGCGAATGCCTTCGTCTCGGGTTAGCCGACGAAGTTTACTACTCGATCCTCCCGATCTTGATTGGTGATGGGATACGGTTCTTCGAAAAGCTCGACAGGGACGTCGCCCTCCATCTGGCGGACGTAAAAGCGTACAAAAGCGGTATGGTGGAGCTTCGTTACGAGGTGCGACGACGTCGCGTTGAGTCACGGAACGCCAGCTAACACTTTATCCCGGCCACATGCTCGAAAACACCGCGAAGGATTCCATACTCGTTTTCAGCGATGCATCCGCGAGCCACTGAGTTGATAACAACGTTGGGTCTACAGCCTCATCCCGAGGGCGGTTTTTATCGCCAGATATTCCGATCCGTAGTTCAGGTCGACCCGGTGGATCGACGCGGTCCCCGTGCTGCGCTGACGACGATCTACTTCCTCCTCCCTGAGGGGACCTTCAGTCGCTGGCATCAGGTCGCATCGGACGAAGTCTGGCACCTCTACGAGGGTGGTCCGTTGGAATTGCTAGAGCTCAGCGCGTCGGGTCAATCGGTCCTTCGCCATCGGTTGGCCCCAGTTGGCAGCGGCACAGACGCACCGGTTTGCACGATCGGTGCCGGGATTTGGCAAGCAGCACGGCCGCTGGGTCATTACGCGTTTGTCGGCTGTACAGTTGGCCCAGGGTTCGACTTCGCGGATTTTCGTTTGCTCGCAGACGATCATGTACGGGCTGCTGCCCTCCGCGCGGCATTGCCTGAAATGGCAATGCTCATTTGATATCGAAGCGCGTGGCCGCCGCTTGGACCGCCGGCATTTCTGTTTCGCAGCTGCTTATTGGGTTAGACCATCAGTTGCCGAAACGCTGCCAGAAAAGTTTCCATCTCAGCTTTCTTTCCGATAGTGAGGCGCATGTGATTTGGCAGCGTCGGGAATAAACGGCCGACGTGGACATTATGCTCTTTCATCGCTTTAATGAGCGGAACGACCGGGCGTTTGCAGTCGAACATGATGAAGTTTGCCTGTGATGGAATTATTTTATAGCCCATCTTCTCCAACTCGGATGTTGTGAACGTTTTCGCTTCTTTGTTCAAACGCTGTCCGTTTGGGACGTGATCCAGATCATCGAGGCTCGCGGTCGCTGCTGCCAACGCCATACAGTTGACGCTGTCCCACATTTGATTGCGGCGCATCCGCTCGATCGTCTCCTTCTGTGCAACGCAATAACCGCAGCGTAACCCTGCCATTCCGTAGATTTTTGAAAACGTGCGCGAGACAATCAGGTTCGGGTGTTCTTTCACTACTGGAATCACGCTCTCGTAGTCAGGGCTATCCGCATAATGAAAGTACGCTTCGTCTACGAGAACCATCGTTTCCGGCGGAGTCTTTCCGATGAAATCGCGCAGCTCATCCTTCGGCGTAATGCTGGCAGTGGGGTTATTGGGATTACAGACGTAAATCAGACCTCTCTTCGCAGCACCGAGCATTTTCGACAGGTCATGCGCAAAGCTGCTGGTCAACGGCACCTTCACGACTTCAGCGCCATTGGCGCTGGCATTATGGAGTATTGCTTCGAATGTTGGATCCGCCGCGATAAGATTCCCGTTCTGAGGGCCCGTAAACGTTTCTGCGCAGAGTTTGAGAATCTCGCCTGAACCGTCGCCCAGCAGGATTTCGTTGCGATCGACATTGTTCAGCTTCGCCAGCTTATCGATTAGCACGTTATTGTGTTCGTCTGGATAACGGCACGCGAGGCCGAATGAATCCGTCATCGCCTGCAATGTTTTTTGCGAAGGCCCATACGGATTTTCATTCGCGCTTAGGCGAACGATGTTGCCGCCCGCCGTTAAAGACGTGGCAGTGGACTGAGTTGGCTTTGCGAAGGAAAGCCGTGGCCTAACGACTGCAGCAGCCGCGCCTGCTCCTAACAACTGTGCAAATTTACGTCGAGAAATAGACGTCATATTCATTTTTGAACCCCTCCTAGTCGATTGTTAGGCTGATCCGAACCAAATGCCAGGACGAATTGAACCAACCGCTTTTTTACTGACAGCTGTAGTCTCGCTCGCGACGCCCGGGTGCGACAGATCACGGCAGCACGAGCATGCACAGCAGCCTGCTGCGCGGGTGCGAACTGAATTTCTGCATGCCTGGAATAATTACGAGCGTTATGCGTGGGGTCACGACGCGTTGCGGCCTTTAAGTAAAACTGCGCACGATTGGTACGGACAGTCGCTGTTAATGACGCCAGTGGATGCACTCGACACCCTCATCCTGATGCATCTCGACGCGGAGGCGGAACGGGCGCGATTGCTTATCGTCAATGATCTCTCATTCGATCGCGACATCTACGTCAAAAATTTCGAAATCACGATACGCCTGCTCGGTGGGCTTCTCTCCGGGTATCAGCTGACGGGCGACGATCGCCTCTTGAGTTTGGCTGAGGATTTGGGCAACCGCTTGCTCCCGGTGTTCAATTCACCCACGGGGCTCCCATATGTTTACGTCAATCTTCGCACTGGCCAGACACGCGATCCGGTGACAAATCCGGCAGAAACCGGCACGCTATTACTGGAATTTGGCACGCTGAGCAAACTGACCGGCAGGCCGGTTTTCTACGAGAAAGCGAAACGCGCCTTGGTTGAAACCTTCCAGCGCCGCTCGCCGCTCGGCCTGGTCGGAGACAGCATTAACGTCGAGACGGGCGAGTGGACGAATACTGACAGTCACATCAGCGGCGGCATTGACTCGTACTACGAATATCTGTGGAAGTGCTGGCTTCTGTTCGGCGATAAGGATTGTCGCGATATGTGGAATGCCAGCATCCCTGCGGTTAACAAATATCTTGCCGACGAAATCCGCGGCGAACTGTGGTACGGCCACACCAACATGCGGACAGGTGAGCGGACCAAGACACAGTACGGCGCTCTCGACGCATTCTTTCCTGCGTTGCTTGCTTTATCCGGCGATCTGGGGCGCGCTCGTCGCCTGCAAACTTCATCATTCAAGATGTGGAACCTGTACGGCATCGAGCCGGAAACTCTTGATTACAAAACGATGCGCGTAGTCGCTGGAAGTTATCATCTGCGGCCCGAAATCGTTGAATCCACTTATTACCTTTATCATTACACGGGTGACCCGGAATATCGCCGCATGGGCGAGAAAATGTTTGGCGACTTTGTTAAATATTGCCGCGGCGACTCTGGCTATGCCGCGCTTGCCGACGTGATCACTAAACAACAGCTCGATGAAATGCAGAGCTTCGTCCTGGCCGAGACCTTCAAATATTTCTATTTACTCTTCGCGTCGCCTGAAACCTTGCAATTCGATAAAGTTATCTTTAATACCGAAGCGCATCCGCTAAAACGAACGTGGTGAAACGTCCGATTTTCCTATGATCCTTGAGTGGCTGAAACAGCAAAGGCGACGTCGCCTGCGAGCGCGGCCGTTTCCGAAAGAATGGCTGACGTTGGTTCAGCGGCATGTTGTCTTTTTTCATAAATTGTCCGGGAGCGATCGCTTCGAACTGCTTGGTCACATTCAAGTATTCCTTGCCGAAAAACGGTTCGAAGGATGCGGCGGGTTCGAGATCACGGACGAGGTCCGCGTCACGATCGCGGCGCAAGCGTGTCTTCTGTTGCTACATCGCGAGACAGACTATTTCCCCGGTCTCATGACGATTCTTGTTTATCCATTGTCATACATGGTTCAGGAAGACCACCAGGTTGGTGAACATGTTTGGGAAGAAGGGACTGTGAATCGACTTGGCGAGACCGCCCGTAGAATGGGTTCGTTGGTCCTCTCATGGGGCGCCGTCAAACATGGCGCAGCGGATCCCTCCGACGGGAAGAACGTTGTGCTTCATGAATTTGCTCACCAGCTCGACTATGAAAATCACGCAACCGACGGAGTACCGGGATTGGCAAGGAGGGAACACCAATTGGCCTGGAGCGAAGTGATGAGAACCGAGTTTGCGTCGCTACGCGCTGCCGACGAAACCGGGATACCGACCTTGCTCGATACTTACGGAGCCACGAATCCGGCTGAGTTTTTCGCTGTATCGGTCGAGGCCTTCTTCGAGCAGCCGCGGGCGTTACGCGATCGCCACCCAACGCTATACGCAGAATTGCAAAAGTATTTTCAGCAGGATCCTGTGGAATATTCTGCTGAGGAGACAGCCCAGGATTGAGCCAACCGCACCGCTCCCTCTATGCCTTATTGCGGCTGCGGCACGATCCGGAGATACGGTTTCGGCGCTTTCCAGCCTTGCGGATAACGCTTCTTCGCCTCCTCGTCCGAAACCGAACCTGCAATGATCACATCGTCCCCTTGCTTCCAGTTGACTGGCGTCGCTACCTGATGCTTCGCGGTCAATTGCAGCGAGTCGATCACCCGTAGCACTTCGTCGAAGTTGCGCCCCGTGGTCATCGGGTAAACCAGGATCAACTTAATCTTTTTGTCCGGGCCGACGACGTAAACGTTGCGTACGGTCGCGTTGTCGGCAGCTGTGCGCTTCTTCGGGTCGCCCTCAACATCCGCCGGAAGCATGCCGTACAGTTTTGAGATCTTGAAGTCGGCATCCCCGACGATTGGATAGTTCGGCGCCTGTCCCTGCGTCTCTTCAATGTCTTTCGCCCAGCCTTTATGATCGCCAGTCGAATCGATTGATAGTCCCATTATCTTCACGTTCCTGCGCTCGAACTCCGGCTTGATTTTCGCCATATAACCGAGCTCGGTCGTGCACACCGGCGTGAAGTCCTTCGGATGTGAGAACAGAATGGCCCAGGAGTTGCCGATCCAATCATGGAAACGAACTCGGCCTTCTGTGGTTTCCGCTTCAAAATCTGGTGCTGTATCTCCAATTTTCATTTGGTTTTTCCTCTCTTTACTTACTACGGAGAATGTTTTCTCAAGTTCTGAGTCGAAAGTCAATTCTGGCGTGCGTTACCGATTCATCAAAAGATTCGAATCCAAACCTTGCGGGTAACGCATCCAATCCGCATGGAAACGCTGTTCCGCGACGTCCGCTACGGTATTCGCCAACTACGCAAACATCCTGCTTTTACCATTCTCGCGATCATTTCGCTCGCGCTCGGCATCGGGGCGAACACCGCGATCTTTAGCCTTGTTAACACCGTCTTGCTCCGGCCATTGCCTGTAAAGGAACCTTCGCGGCTGATCGAGGTTTACGGCGCGCTGCACAACGGGGCTGATTTCACCCTTCAGTCGCACCTGAATTACAAAGATTACCGCGATAGAAACGACGTCTTTTCCGGATTGTTCGTGTACCGAATGGTCGTTTCCAGCCTGAGCCACAACGGCAACAATCAGCGCGTTTGGGGCTATCTCGTTTCCGGGAACTACTTCGATGTTCTGGGCGTCAAACCGATTCTCGGCCGCGGATTTCTCCCCGAGGAAGATCAGACGCATGGATCACATCCCGTTGCAATTCTGAGCTATTCCTGTTGGCAGGGCCGTTTCGGAGGCGACCCATCGATCGTTGGCAAAACTATTTCGCTTAACAATCACACCTTCAACGTGGTGGGCGTGGCGCCTAAGGGATTCGTCGGAACCGAAGTGGCATACGCGCCTGCGTTTTGGGCGCCGATAATGATGGCAAAAGAGATCGAGCCTGGGAGCAATTGGCTCGAGTCACGCGACAGCGACAATCTTTTCATGATCGGTCGCTTGAAACCCGGTGTGACCGTGGGACAAGCGAAAGCCGAGCTCGACTCGATCACGCTTCAGCTCGCCAAAGAATATCCCGCTGAAAACGAAGGTCGTGGCATCATCCTTTCACCGCCGGGATTATTCATTCCAAGCATTCGCGACGCATCGATCACGTTTGCCACCGTACTTATGGTGATCGTCGGACTGGTCTTGCTGCTCGCATGTGTGAATTTGGCGAACCTTCAGCTGGCACGTGTTACCGGCCGCCGCAAAGAGATCGCCATTCGATTAGCAGTCGGTGCAACTCGCGGCCGGCTTGTGCGTCAATTACTAACCGAAGGGGTCTTGCTTGCGCTCGCTGGCGGAGTGCTCGGTCTGCTGTTGGCCGCGTGGATCACCAGTCTGGTCGGTGGAATTAAACTCCCCATGGATATTGCGCTCGTGTTCGATCTGAAGCTGGATTGGCGGGTAATGTTCTTTGCGCTTGGTTTGTCGATTCTAACAGGGATTGTTTTCAGTCTTTTGCCTGCGCTCCAATCTTCCAAGCCGGCACTGGTTCCCAGTTTGAAGGATGATGCCTCATTGGCCGGCTTTCGGCGTTCGCGATTGCGCAATTCGCTCGTCGTCGCGCAAGTTTCGTTATCGCTGATTCTCCTTGTTTGCGCGGGTTTGATTGTGCGCAGTCTGAAAGCCGCGCAGCAAATGCGCCCGGGGTTCGATCCGGAAAACGCGGTGGCATTGTCCTTTGATGTCGGACTTCAAGGTTATGAAGAAGCAAAAGGGCGCGCGTTTCATCGACAAGTGCTTGAGCGTGCGCGTGCGCTACCGGGAGTGCGCTCCGCCGCGCTGACCAGCAACGTCCCACTCAGTCTCAATTATAATTATTCCAGCATCTATCTCGAGGGTCAGTCCGAGACAAACATGAGCAAACTTCCGGTCGCTATCCCGATATCGGTCAGTCCCGGTTTCTTCGAAACGATGCGAATCTCTCTACGGGGCCGTGATTTCGCCGAGAATGAAGATAAGAAAGAGTCCCGTGTCGCCGTTGTGAACGAAACATTCGCGAAAAAATTCTTTCCGAATCAGGACCCAATCGGCAAGCGTTTCAATTTCACCGGACCGAAGGATCCGTTGTGGCAGGTCATTGGCGTGTGTGGTGATGGCAAATACAACAGCCTCGGCGAAGCTCCGATGCCTGCCGTGTTTCGGCCGCAATTTCGTGATTACGATACCGTATGCACACTAGTAGTGCGGACGAGCGGTGATCCGCGTTCCTTGATTCCGACACTTCGGAATGAGATCCAAAATATGGACGCAACGCTCCCTCTGTACGACATCAAAACGCTGACGGAACATATGAACATTCCACTGTTCCCCGCCCGCATGGCTGCGAATGTTTTGGGAAGTTTCGGTGTGCTTGCACTTGTTCTAGCCGCCATCGGCATTTACGGCGTGATGTCCTATGTTGTCGCTGGGCGTACGCGCGAAATCGGATTGCGTATGGCTCTCGGCGCGCAATTGCGTCACGTTCGTCAACTCATTCTTCGACAAGGCATGATGCTCGCCGGGATTGGACTCGTTCTCGGTCTTGCGGTCGTCTTCGTGCTCGCTCGATTCCTGACCAGCATGCTTTACGGCGTGAGTCCGAGTGATCCAGTCACGTTCCTAGGCATCAGCTTCCTTCTTGCCATGGTGGCGCTGCTCGCGTGCTACCTCCCCGCGCGTCGCGCGGCCCGTATCGATCCTATGATTGCGATTCGCGAAGAATGAGCATCCGCGGAGGGAGGCACACGATCAGGTGATCGATGCCACTCCGATCACTTCGCAAAATTTATTCAGATCGATGTTGCCGCCCGAGACGACTGCGACGATCGGACCTTTGCCGGCTTTTCCACTCAAAGCTGCAGCGAGCGGCAACGCGCCCGCACCTTCGGAGATTACCCGTGTCTTTTCCGCCATGAGCCGCATCGCTTTCCTGGTTTCCTCCAGGCTGACCACAAAGTAATCATCGACGATCGGTTTCATTCGTTCCCACATGCGAGGGAACGTGCTTTGGCCACCGGCGCCATCGACAAAAGAGGCTTTCCAATCTTTGAATACTTGCGGTGATCCCATCTTGAACGAGAGCGCGGAGGGTGCCGCAGTCTCGGGCTCAACACCGAAAATTTTTGTCTCAGGCTTGAGCGCTTTGATGGCCGCACCGACGCCAGTGATGAGCCCGCCGCCACCGATGCTGGCGATGACAGCTGCCGTATCTGGAGCGTCCTCTAGAATTTCCAATCCCATTGTTCCGTGGCCGGCGATGAAATTGTCGTCGTCGAACGGATGAATGAATGTTCCGTCTGCACCGGGAAATGAGCGCTCGTCCAGTGTTTTCCATGCGACCTCGTACGATACCGGAATGAGTTTTGCGCCGAGCGCTCGCATCCGTTCCAGCTTCGATTTGGGCGCGGTCTCGATCACTACGACGGCGCATGGCACACCCGCTTGTCGCGCCGCGTAGGCGACACCCTGGCCGGCGTTTCCCGCGCTGATCGTCCATACTCCGCGTTTGCGCTCCGAATCGGGAAGCAGTGCCACGGCGTTCGCTGCGCCGCGCAACTTGTAGGCATTAATCGGCTGCAGATTTTCTAGCTTGAGTCGGATGTCCGGAAAATCCGGTCCCAGATCCAGGCGAATGAGAGGCGTGCGAACGATCGTGTGTGCAATTCGTTTGCGCGCTTCTTGTATTTCTGAAAGCCGGATCGGGCGCACCGGTTCGAGAATCATCGGCTTCACTGTAGAGGGAGCCGTGCCGGCTGCAATTATTGTAATCAGGCGACAGAGCCTGTGCAGAATGCGTCCGCTGCCTAGAACGTTTTGTCAGAATCGAGAAGGATTGTGACCGGGCCTTCGTTCACCAATTCCACTGACATCATTGCCTGGAAAACTCCTGTAGCCACGGTGATTCCCAACTTGCGCAGTGCTTCGCTGAGCTCTTCATAGAGCTGCTGCGCCTGCTCCGGCGGTGCGGCAGCAATAAAGCTGGGCCTGCGTTGACCGCGTGCATCGCCGTAAAGCGTAAACTGCGAAACAACCAGCGCGCTGCCGTTCACGTCCAGGAGCGACCGGTTCATTTTTCCCTGATCGTCCTCAAAAATTCTGAGGTTTGCGATCTTGTCGGCCATGCTGGCAGCGACAGCAGGCCTGTCGTTTCGCCCGACGCCGAGCAAAATCACAAGACCCGCCGCGATTTCTCCCGTGACTGCGCCTTCCACAATTACACGCGCGCGACTTACACGCTGGACAACGGCTCGCATTTCTCAGTCACAAAATTTTCTGCAGCAAATCGGCAAGACGCCAACCGGCTTTGTGTAATTCTTGTCGGACAACACCTGTTGCCCACGCGCGATAGTTCGTTTGATTTGCAGTTGGTTTTTCGACTGCCTCACCGCCAGCAACGATACGGTCTTCCTCTGGTTGTGCGTGCACATTTGTGAAATCCAGCCTCGCATACGCCTCGCGCGCAATTGGCAAAATTTCGTTCGCCCATATCTCGGCATAACCATCGACGGGAACATTCGGCGGCATTCGCCAATTGTTGGGTTCATGAGTCGCCATCTCGAAGACCAGCTCTCTCTTGTGCGGCTCGATGAGCGCCTGCAATTCGCTTTTCCGTAGCGCAACGGGCCACTGGAGGAAAAGCGCGTTTACTGCGTCATAGTCCCAAAAGCCGTGCAATTTCTTCCTGTGAATTCCGCGCTTGCGTGGCGGTTCGTCGCCCAGCTCAAGCGTAAACGTATTTCCGCCTTCGTTTCCAAGTGCCGACTTATCTTCATTAGGATCCACCACTCGCCCCTGCTGATCAAAATATTCCGCGCCTACATGCAGCGGCTGATGAATGTCGGCAACGTAATGAGCCAGCAAAATAAGTGCTACGGGCCTTGTAATTCTGCGCTCATTATGTTCAGCCACTCGTCCCTGCAAGACTTGGATGCAAAACGGAATTATGTGGACTACATCCCATTTACTGCGGCCGACGGAACCGTCCCGGTATCTTTGAGCCGGCACGACTGGAACGTCTGTATAGTGGAACCAATGATGCGAAGGCGCGCCTGGATTGGCGCCGGGTGTCGGCGGATTTGCTCGCCAGAAATCGCGCAACTGGCTGTCAATGTTTCGAGGTCCTGAAATATGGAATGATCTAGGATCATCAACACCTTTCTTGTCCCAACCTTTGATTTCGTCAGCAATGAGGGCTGCTTTTTCCAGAGTCAGTCCGTCCAGCAATTCGCGGATTTTTGTGGCGGTGGGTGTATTAGCCAATCTTTCGTCTGCGATCGCGCCGACAATCTCATGGCCAAGCGGGCTGTACGCTTGCGCCGGATTTGAGAATTGAAGAGTTAAAAAAATCAAGCAGAGAGCGTGGCGCCATGCAGATTTCATGTCAGAATTGGGCGACAATACGATTGAATTCGCTCGTGCCTGCAAAAGTTTCGGTGCACCCTGGCTCAACCGGCGAAGGTCGCACGAATTTTCTCAAGGCGTTTCTGGAGTTTTAAGAAGTGGGACCCGGACCAATAAATCTGCCCGCAGCCAGCGCAACGCCGGAATTGTTCGTAATAGATTTTCGTAAGCGGTTCCAGTCTCTCAATTATTTCAGCCTTGGAAACCTTTCGCAGGGGCGCGTTGCAACGAAGGCACCGCGTAAACGGAGCGGGGGAGTTAAGAAGATCAAAACGGCGGATTACTTCGACGGTTTGTTCGTCAGCGTTCTGTGAACGCGGGTAGTAACCGGTTTTTACCACCCGATGCATGAGCAAACGCCGGTCGCGTGTGAGGAGGGCCCGGTTTTCGCGTTCCATTATGTCGATCAATTGCCGATCTTCCGCTAGAGGATCGTAGGCGACATCAAACCCGAGCAAGCGCAAATCACGCGCTAGTTTTCCGAGGTGGCCATCCACGACAAAGCAAGTAGTGTTAGTAACTTGTAATCGTTTTTCATTAAAATTCGTAGGACCTGTTTTCACTGGGTAAAGCTCAACAGTCCCATCAGTGGAGATCGCGTAATCAAAATCGACCGGCTGCCCATTAACCAGGATCAAATCGACTTCCGGATGCGGAACGCCACACCCTTCGATGACATCTTTCACCGACGTCTTTTCGCCCAGACCGCGTTCGATCCTTCGGCCATACGCTCCCGATCGCACGAAAAAATCAAGATCTCCGTGCAAATTGAGCTGAACCGTAAACGGCTTCACATTATTTTGTGATTCGCGCGTTGGCGTAAGCGTACTCGAAGGTAGCCGCGCGCGGCCGCCCCATCAGCTTGCCCGGTCCCAGAGGCTCATCTTCTCCGTAATAACAGTCGATCTGCCAGCGGCGCAGACCGCCGCCGGTATCCATGATCTTCCACAGATTACTGCGAAACACGTTCTGCAAATCCGAAGACTTAGTCTCGATAATTGCACCATGGCGCAGAATGCCCTGCGTTGACTTCATCGCAGCGGAAAAGCGTGGAACTAAAACCCCGCCCCCGCCTGTAGGGGCCGAAGCGAATGCATATGAATCTCCACCGTTGTAACGAATGTAATTGCGCCCGTTCACCGGTGTAACGATCCGGCCGAAGCCTTCCTTCTTCACCGAGCGAAGAAAATCGCGCGGATATTTTCGCCCGCGCAAACCACGTTTTGTGACCGGGGTTGCATCAAATCCGCGTTCGAATGTGAAGCCAGATTCTTTCGGGGTGTAATAGAGAGTGCAGACTACAAAGTATTCACCGTTATGTCCTTGAGGGCGCCGCGCCAACCTTTCGTTCTCATACGCAAGCCGCTGGACAACTTCAGGCCACGGAATGTCGGCTCGGAGTTCGGAACAGGCGAGAATACTGAGGGCCGCGATCCCAGTGATCAGGTGCCGAAAAGGGATTCGATCGAACCGCCGATCAAAACTTCGATGGGGAGTCGTTTCCATTCGTATTCGTAGGGCGGTTGCTTCCACGCGAACTGCTCTGGGTACAATTTTCGGAGCATCCGAATGATTTCAACGCCTGTTTGAAACGGTTGAAACACATTTCGATCCGTAACGTGTAACTGCGCACCGTTACAAAGTTCACCGGCGAACTTCTGAAAGGTCGGCTGGAAATAGTTTTCGCGGAAGAAAACTCCGGGCAACTTTGATGCGTTGAGTTCGCCGGAGAGTCTTTCGGCTTCGATAAACGGTGCGCCGAAAATCTCGAATGGACGTGTTGTGCCGCGGCCTTCCGAAATATTTGTTCCTTCCAGAAGACACATGCCTGGATAAACAACCGCAGTATCGAGCGTGGGCATGTTGGGTGACGGCATCACCCATGGCAGACCGGTTTGATCCAACCACATTTGGCGCTCCCAGCTTTTCATCGGCAGGATCGACACTCGACATTGCGGGAAGGCCTCGTCTCGAAATTGCCGAGCAAGTTCACCGATGGTTTTTGCATGGCGCACTGGAATCGGATGGAGACCGACGAACGATTTGTAATTAGGATCGAGCAGCGGCCCTTCGTTCGTCACGCCATTGATCGGATTCGGCCGATCGAGAACGACAACGTCTATGCCCGCTTTCTCGCAGGCGCGCATGCAGAGATACATCGTCCAGATGAAAGTATAGTAGCGCGCCCCGATCTCCTGGAGATCTACGAGCAAAACGTCGACGTCTTTCAGCATGTCCGCAGTCGGCTCGCGATGTTCGCCGTACAGACTGTAAACAGGAATGCGCAAACGGGGATGCTCGTAACTTTTCCATTCCACCATGTTGTCCTGCGTCTGGCCGAGGAACCCGTGTTGCGGACCAAAGAACACTGAGAGACGAAAAAGATCGCCAGCATGTCGCTCGAGAATTCGCCACGCGTGCTGGAGCTTCGCAGAGACCGAGGCGGGATGCAGCAGCGCACCGATGCGCGCGCCGCGAAATTTCTCTGGCCAGAGTTCGCTCAAATGATCGAGTGGAAGTTCGACGGCCATTGGAGGTAGTTTGTGGAAAGCCTTGTAGTGGCGTTGTGTCAAACGCCGGAACTAAAGTTAGGTGCCCGGCACAAGCACCTCTACAACTTTCTGCGCAATGCGAACGCTGCCAGAGTGGCTATCGCACTGAGAACTGCGCACAACTTGGCGAACAATTCACCATGGCGCGTATAAAACGTTAGGTCATTCTCGGTCGGGATCTTTACCTCGCCAGTGAGCACGCCTTCGGTAAATGTGCTGCCCGTATCGTCCTGCAATTTTTGGGTGACACGTCCGAATTCGTTTACAAAACAAGTTACCCCGGTGTTCGCGGCGCGAATCATCGGACGGCGTGTTTCTACACAGCGAAAAATGGCGTTTGCCAGGTGCTGGTGTGAAGCGGCGGAATGCAAAAACCATCCGTCGTTTGTTATGTCTGCCAGTAGATTTGCGCCGGGATTCGTCTCGCTCGGAAGCACAAAGCGTCGGGTCAGCTCGCCGACTGTGTCTTCGAAACAGATCAACGGCGCTACTTTCACATCCCTATTTGTCAGCTCGAATACTGTGTGGTTCTTGCCCGCTTTGAAATCGCCAGGCACCTGTTCGCCAACAATTCGCGCAAGCAGGGGAACGGAGTGCCGCCCCGGAACATATTCGCCAAACGGGACGAGATGCAGCTTTCTATAAACCTGGACTTGCTCACCTCCATCGGAAACAAGCAGCGCGGCGTTATACACATCACCGTTTTCTTCGTCGATTGTGCCCAAAAGGATGTCGGTCTCGGCCGATGCCGCAAGATCCATGACGAATTGATAGCTTTCCCGGTCTCCAAGAACCGGCCCGGGCATGGAGCTTTCCGGCCAGATCAATAAATCCGGTGGAGGAGTCGAGCGCAGCGCAATTTCGCTCAGGCGTCTGAATTGATCGAAAATCTTGCGTGTAAACTGCGGATCGAACTTTTGATTTTGGGGCACATTCGATTGCACGGCGGCAACCCGGAGCGGCTTTGTAGGTGGAGAAACCTGGGTCGCGCGCAGGCCGAAAGTGAGGACGCCCACGATTGTTGCCAATGTTAATGTCAGGTCAAAGTGTGGGCGCACCGTGCGTGTACTCACCTCAAGAACCAAACGGCGCACGGTTGTGACGGCAATGACGTTCGCAAACGCGACCATGAATGATAAACCGGCAACGCCGGTAAACTCCGCGATCTGAATCAGCGGCCAGTTGCCATGCAGCGCGACGCCCAGGCCGTTCCAGCCGAAACCGGAGAACACCCAGCCGCGGAACCATTCCTGCGTTACCCACGCAGCAGCGACAAGAAAGGCGAGGAGCAGATTATTTGTTGATTTTATCCACCGCGATTGCGAAGGAGCCGCGCCGCTGCGGGCCTGAGCCAGCATCCGGTCCCATTTCGTCGAACGTGATTCCCTCCTTTTTTCGCGTGGCTGGAGCAGCCCGCAAAACCACGCCCAAATGGCGAAATAAATCGCCATGTAGAATGCAAGAACAAACCAGCCGGGAATAGTGACAGTTGTCAGCCAGGAGAAAGCCGTCCAAAAAAATGTCAATCCGGCAACGTAACCGAGCAGAAGATTACGAAGCCAGCGATGTCGCGACCCTGCTTCTGAAAACCAAATTGCGGCGATGAGCGGTGTCAGAGCAATCCAGCACAGCCACGTAAAATTAAACGGCGCAAAACAACCTGTGTAGAGAAGCCCGCTACAGATCGCTGCCAGCCATGGCCAAAGCCGCAGCACCCTTGGTAACGGCTTAACCTCCATTATTCGGTCAGGCGTGACTGCGCGTCCCTCTGCAGCCACTCCCAGAGACGATCGAGTTTCTCTTTGCCTTCAGTTTTGATTTGATTGAGCTCCGCGGAATTGAATTTTCCGCTCTCTGGCCGGCGCTGCGCAAAAAGGTAATACTTGATCTTTGGTTCCGTCCCCGACGGGCGCACTGCGATGCGTGTTCCATCTTGTAACTCGAACATCAACATTTTTTCCTTTGGGATTTGGTCGCCTTCCACATCCTTAATCTCGTCGGTCTCGAAGTTTCTAATGTTGGCGACTTTTGAGCCGAGCACTTCCTGGAACGGATTCGTGGCGTAAGACTTGATCAGGCGCGCGATTTTTGTTGCGCCTTCTGCACCCTCAAAAACGAGGGAGCCGTTTTCCTCGACGAAATAACCAAACTCAGAATAAATGTCATCGAGTAATTGATCGACGTTTTTGCCGTGCGCTTTTGCGTAAGCGGCCACTTCGCAAAACATGATCACGGCGCCGTTGCCGTCTTTGTCGCGCACAAAATCCGCGCCGCTATAGCCATAACTCTCTTCGCCGCCGAACACATAAAATGAAGAGCGTTCGAGACGTAGCTTCCGCGTTTCGTCTTCGGAAAGATCGACATAGTCGCGTCGCAGCCGTTCCGGAATTGAGCCTTCATACTTGCCCAGCTTTGCGCCGATGTATTTGAAGCCGGTCAACGTTTCGATGCAGCGCAGACCGTAGTGTGCAGCGATCGCTTTTTGCAGATCAGTAGTAACAAAGGTTTTAATGATGACTCCGCGCGAAGCGTTCTGTTTATTCAGCACGCCTTTCTCAAATAGCGTTTTAGTTCGGTACCAGGCAATCAACGACCCGATTTGATTCCCGGTAAGCAATTTCATTTTTCCGTCGCTTGCACGAACTGCGGCGCCCATCCGATCACAATCTGGATCAGTCGCGACCACCACGTCCGCATCGTCCTTTTCTGCCAAATTGATTGCCATTGTTAATCCTTCGGCATTTTCCGGATTCGGCGATTTCACCGTTGGAAATCGTCCATCGAAATGGTCTTGTTCCGGCACTACTGTGAAATTGAAACCCAGCCGTTTGAGCATCGGCTTGATGATCACGCTGCCGGTTCCATGCAGAGGGGTGTAGACAATCTTCAGTGATTTCGCTTCGTGAACGACCCTTGGATCCAGAACGAGCGTTTCGAGTCGATGCATGTATGCGTCGTCGATGTCCTTGCCAATGAGAGTTATCTTGCCCTGTCGATCCTTTGCTACCGGCTCGTACGCTTCGGAGACGATTGCGTTCACTTTTGCAATAATCCCACTCGCGTCGGGCTCGATCACCTGCGCGCCGTCGCTGAAGTAAACTTTGTAGCCGTTATCGTGCGGTGGGTTATGACTCGCCGTGATCACGACGCCGGCATTTGCCCTGAGATAACGAACCGCAAACGAAAGTTCCGGGACGGACCGCGGCCCGTCGAATACAAATGCGTCGCAACCGGTTTCGGATGCAACTTTGCCAGCAAGCTCAGCAAACTCCTTCGAGAAAAATCGCGGGTCATGGGCGATCACAATTGTGGGTTTCACTGAGATTCTTTGGTCTCGGTGGCAATCGTGAAGATATGTAACCAGTCCCCGCGTTGCGCGACTGATGTTGAAGAAGTTCATCGCATTTGTTCCAACGCATGGGAATTCTGGTCGTTCGCCTTCGCGCGCGTTCCCTCGCTCGGCACTGGTGACAATTTTGCCAATGGTGCGGCCCCGCAGACCGCCTGTTCCAAATGCCAGCGTCCGATAGAAGCGATCGTTCAGTTCGGACCACTTACCGGCATCAACAAGTTCGCTGACAGAGCGCAAATAGAGATCAGACGGTGCGCCGCCCAGCAACGCGTGAATGTTTTTCGCCGCCGGCTCCATCAATTGTCCATCAGCAACCGCGCGAGAGATTTTCGAATCAAGTTGTTCAGAATGGCCAGGCATCGCAGCGAACTGTTCCGCCATCTGCGGTGGTAGAGCAAGCGCTTCGCTTGCCCGTACACTGGACAACCGAAGCGGTCGTTCTGCAATCTACCGGATTGAAGACCGCGACTCTTCTGTAACCGCTCGATAGACCAGCATTGCGGCGGCAATATCTTCCACGGCCATGCCTAACGACTTAAAGATCGTCGTTTCGTCTGCATGGGACGGCGCCTTGCCAGCAAGTGCTTCGCCGAGCTCCGCGTAGATTTTCCCTCCGGAAAGGATCAGGTCACCGGATTCTTTCAACGCGCCTTCGCGCGAATCGACAAACACAATCGTTCCCATCGCTTCGTCATCCAGTTCGCGCCAGTCGGGGCGGCACGCGCCAATCGCGTTCACGTGGCAACCGGGCTTTAGCCACGATCCCTTTAAGACTGGTGTTTTCGAGCTTGTCACTGTGACCACAACGTCTGCCCCGCGCACTGCCTCTTCAGGAGAGACCGCTTTTGCACCAATTTCTTCGGCGAATTGCTTTGCGTGTTCCTTCGTCGGACTCCACACACGAACTTCTTCGAATTGCCTAACAAGTCGCAACGCTTCCATGTGACTGCGCGCTTGCACGCCGCTTCCGAGGATCGCCAGGATTTTCGAATCAGGCGACGCGAGAAGTTTCGTCGCAGCTGCTGAGACTGCGGCAGTGCGCATCTCTGTAATCAATCTTCCGTCCATGATTGCGAGCGGCGTGCCAGTCCGCGGATCGACAAGAAAAATCGTCGCCATATGGGTTGGGATTCCACGCTCGGTGTTGGATGGATAGAATGTCACTGCCTTCAAACCGAGTCCCTCTGGAGTTGACGCGGGCATCAGGCCGAGAAATCCACCTGGAGGATCGACTTTGATGACCGAGCGCACTGGCTGCGTCACTTTGCCGGCAGAGAAAACGATCAATGCTTTCTCCATCGCGGGAATCAAATCCGCCATCCGCAGATGGTGACGCACCTGTTGTTCGTTTAGAAAAATTGGCCCGTCGCTCTTCATTGGTTGTTCAAGTGTCTAGTCCGCAACAGCTCTGACTCAACCAGGCTTTGTCGCGAGTGCATAAAGAACATTCGTCTCAATGGCGGAAATCTTTTCGTCGCGAATGAAAGCGAAATTACCTTCTTTGACTCTTTCACGCTCCGACGGGTTTAACTGTTCGATTGTTCCCCGGTAACCTGACCCTAAAACGATCGCCCACCAATCCTCAACCGAGCTAATCGGGTGAAGGCGATTTTCGTCAGTTATTTTCGCCGATTCGACACCACCGTCCCTCATGATCACTGTAAGGCTTGATGGATCGTTGATCCGGTCCCATGGATTGAAACCCTTGTACAGATCAGCCCGCACATCCTTAATCGCCGCCCAAAATGCGCTATTTGCCGGCTCGAACAGGTTTGGCCCCCACGTTGTGACAGCCAACTGCCCGCCGGGTCGTACGCAACGCCAAAGTTCCTGCACTCCCGCGGCCATATCGGGAACGAAGAAAATTCCGAAAACGCATACTGCGGCATCGAAGCTTTCATTTGGAAACCTGAGAGAGAGCAAATCGCCCAGCTCGAACTGCGTGTTGCCAAGGCGTCGTTGCGCTGCTTTCGCCTGTGCCAATTCCAAAAGCGCTTGAGCGAGATCAACTCCTATGACCTTTCCTTTAGGTCCGATTACTTCAGCAGCTGAGAGCGCAGAAGCTCCGGCCCCGCAGCAAGCGTCGAGTACTCGCGATCCATATTGTAATGAGAGGTGCTCAATTGTTTTGCGCCCGAAATAATTCCAAAAGCCGAGCGGGGATGCGTCGTAGAAATCAGCCGCTGCGTTGTATGCGAAAGCAGCGCGACGCTGTGCATCGTTTCCCATGTCTGTTTTTCGATTTGGTTCGAAGACTGCAGTTAATTGTGTTTATCTTTATTCAAGAATCTTTTCCAGGCTTCTTCGATCTTTTCGCATTCGGATGTCGATGTGACACGACAGATGATTGAATCCAAACTGCGTCCAGATGAACGGATCTGAGAAATTACAGACACGTTGCGTAATCGTAGGTGGCGGTCCGGCAGGTATGATGGCCGGTTATTTGCTTGCACGGGCGGGCGTGCCCGTGGTTGTGCTTGAAAAACACGCCGATTTCAACCGCGACTTCCGCGGCGACACAATTCATCCGTCAACCTTGGAACTGATGTATGAGCTTGGATTGCTCGATGAATTCCTCAAGTTGCCGCACCAGGAACTGCGCGAATTGCGTGCTGTAGTTAACGGCCAGGTCGTCCCGGTTGCCGATTTCACGAAGCTTCCCACCCGTTGCAAATTCATCGCCTTTATGCCGCAGTGGGATTTTCTAAATTTCCTTTCAAGTCACGCCAAACGGTTTCCGACGTTCCAATTGTACATGGAAACGGAAGTCGTGGATCTATTAATGAAGGATTCGCGCGTGACCGGAGTGCGGGCAAAGACGCCAGAAGGCGAACTAGAAATTCACGCTGACCTTGTCATTGGCGCGGACGGGCGCCATTCGATCACTCAAACCCGCGCCCACCTTGAACAATTGCAGTTCGGTGTGCCGATTGACGCTCTTTGGATGAGAATTTCTAAGAAGGACGGAGATCCGAAACAAACGCTCGGTTTTTTCCAACATGGCCAACTGCTGGTGTTACTCGACCGCGATGATTATTGGCAGTGCGGATTTGTCATCCCCAAGGGGCAGTTTGAAGAGATCAAAGTCCGTGGGCTGAAAGAATTTCAAGAAGACATCGCCAGCTTCGCGGGTTTTTTACGCGACAGGGTAGCCGAACTGGATGACTGGTCGAAGATCAGATTGCTAACTGTGCAAGTGAATCGCCTGCGCGATTGGTGCTGCGAAGGATTGCTTTGCATTGGCGATTCTGCGCACGCCATGTCACCAGCGGGTGGTGTCGGAATCAACCTTGCTATTCAGGACGCAATCGCGACTGCAAACTTGCTGGCGGAAAAACTCCTGCGCGGCCCCGTTCGCGTTGACGACTTGCGAACGGTGCAGGCGCGCCGTGAATGGCCCACACGTCTGATCCAGGCAATGCAAATCTTCATTCACCGTCGCGTTGTCACCGGCCGGTCACCGGGGGACAAGAAGACCTCTCTTCCATTCGTGCTCCGTTTGTTGAACTGGTTTCCAATTCTGCGACAACTGCCCGCACGTTTTATCGGACTCGGGCCGCGGCCTGAACATGTCCGCAGTCCGACCGCAGTCTAAAGGCCGGTAATTTTTCAAATTCTCGAATCCATTCTGGACACACCGCACATCCAACGAACAAGTTCGAGATGTTCGATGGCACTCGAAACAAAAACCCCATTTCCTTGTACTAATCCAGTTGTCTCACGAACGCTCAGCGCGTTTGAGCTGCTGTTCGGTGCATTCATCGTGATCGGTCACAATGTTTTTCACATCGTGCCGAATGAAGTGATTATTTTGTCTATCTTAGGCTTGGCGTCGATCTGGCTGCGAGATGGCAGATTGTCGTCGATGGGATTCAAGCGGCCTGTATCGTGGCGGCGGATCTTTCTGATCGCATTGGTGGCTGCTGGCGTGCGCATCGTCCTTGGGCAATTCGTCATCGAACCGATTACTGGATTTTTCTGGGCGGCGCCGAAGGCGCCCGAGTTGGCAAATGAAATCGCCGGCAATGCGAAAATTGCGCTGTTTGCTCTGTTATTAGTCTGGACGTTTGCCGCGTTCGGTGAAGAAATCGCGTATCGAGGATATCTCCTTACGCGCGCAGCCGACATTGGAAAGCGATCGACAACGGCTTATTGGATTGGGATTGTGTTTGTCTCGATTTTGTTTGGCTACGGCCACTATTATAAAGGGCCATCAGGAATCATTGATTCTGGGATTGCCGGCGTAATCTTGGGAGCGGCTTACATGCTGGGGGGCCGAAATCTTTGGGCCTGCATTTTGACTCACGGATTTATTGACACATTTGCGGTCATCGACGCTTTTTTTGGATGGTCAACGTAGATATGACCCTCGATTTTCGGACTATCCTTTCAGCCCACGAGCGGATTCAACCACATATTCATCGTACGCTTGTGCTCACGAGCTCGCGACTGGACGACGCCAGCGGAGCCTCACTATTCTTTAAGTGCGAAAATTTCCAGAAGATTGGCGCGTTCAAGGCGCGTGGCGCGACAAATGCCGTTTTTTCGCTCGATGATGCGATAGCCCGGCACGGCGTGGCCACGCATTCGTCGGGAAACCATGGAGCTGCCGTGGCGCGAGCGGCGAACCTTCGCGGTATTCCTGCCCACATCGTCATGCCGTCGAACTCGGCGAAGGTGAAGATTCGCGCAGTAGAAAGCTACGGAGCACGCGTTGTGTTTTGCGCGCCCACGGAAGAGGCACGTGAAACGGTATGCGCGGATGTGATCGCGAAGACGGGCGCAACACTGATTCACTCTTTCGAAAATCCAGACGTAATAGCGGGGCAGGGGACGGCGGTGGTGGAATTACTGGAAGACTTTCCGGATCTCGATCTTGTGATGTGTCCAGTCGGCGGAGGAGGATTGCTATCCGGGACAGCGATCGCCGCAAAATCGATGCGACTAAACATCAGAGTCATTGCGGCTGAACCGGAAAATGCGGACGATGCAGCGCAATCATTTCGCGCGGGGCGAGTGATTCAAACCGAAAAGAAATTCACCGTTGCCGATGGTCTGCGAACAAATGTCGGCGAACCAAACTTTGCGATCATCAAGCGGCACGTGGACGACATTGTGACCGTAAGTGAGAAAGCAATTATCTCGGCGATGCGCACGATTTGGGAGACGATGAAAATCATTGTCGAGCCATCAGCAGCTGTTTCATTTGCCGCAATTCAGGAAGGGAAGATCGATGTCGCTGAGAAACGGGTCGGCATTATTCTCACCGGAGGAAATGTCGATCTCGACGCGTTGCCGTGGCTGCAGGCGGATCGATGATCCAGGCGATCCGGCGTCAGCCATGCCGGCTACAGCAATTCCAATCTTGGTGCATTGCCGTGGAATCTGTAGTGATCCGACTCAGGCGGATGTCGGCTGAGCATGAGTAAGAGAATCGATGCGTGAATTGTGGAAACTTATCTCTTGTTTTTTATCGCCAGTATCGTTGGGGGAGTGATTAACGCGTTAGCTGGTGGCGGAGGATTGATCACGTTCCCACTGTTAATGCTGGTTGTCGGGCCGGTGACGGCCGATGCCACAAGCGCGATCGCCCTATTTCCCGCATATCCTGCGGCAGTCTGGCGTACCCGTAACCTGTTAACCGGAGTTCTGGGTAGCGGGTGGTTATGGTTGCTTCTGATTCCCAGCGTGCTCGGCGGATTGATTGGAGCACTGCTTCTGAGTCACACTGGCAACCGCAACTTCATGAAGTTCGTACCGTGGCTGGTGTTATTGGCGACCATAATCATTGTGCTGCGTCCGACCCTGGTCCGAGGAAGAGAGTCGGGGAGCGTGCAACCGCACATCGCGCCGATATTATGGCCTATTGCAATGGCCGCCATTTTCGTGGTGGCACTCTATGGCGGCTATTTCGGCGGAGGTATCGGTATCTTGATGATCGGCGCTTTGACCTTCATTTCGCCCGGCGATATTCGGCACGTCGTCGCGTTGAAAAATTTCTTGAACGGCTGGATGCGGGGAGTGGCGGTGCTTGTGCTCGTACTCGGGGGCAATGTGAATTGGAAGTACGGCGCGCCGATGGCCATCGGCGGTTTGGTTGGCGGCTACATCGGGGGAATCGTGTCGCATCGCGCAAATCGCACGGTTGTTCGCTCAATCGTTATCGGGCTTGGTCTTGCCGTGTCAGCGTATTACTTCTGGAAGTTGTACGGCCAGGGGCTGACGCACGTAGGTGGCGAGTAGGCGAGAATTCAGAAGCCAGAGGGCAGTCTGCACCGCTAAGAATTGCTAAACAGAAAAACAGCCTGGATTACTTAAGAGTAATCTCCCGCATTGTTTTTGTTCCCAGAATTTCGCGGATATCGAGCCGCTTCGTAGCTGTGGTGAGGCGTTGCTCCTCGGTGCCCATGACTTTCTCCACGATAGGATCCATTTTGTCCCGCAGATTATCGAATGCGGCCCAGTTAGGATATTGCACCAGGATTATGATGTTGAAATCCTGAGGCCCGGAGGCCTCGCCGTTCAGAATTTTGTAGTCGAGGATGATTTTTTGCTTTTTCTCCTCTTCGTAGACAGGCTTCACGGTTTGAGTGATCTGTTTGAGGTATTCATCGCCCAGACCGGTCTTGGTTTTTATCATCGTTAGAGTCCACACTGGACCTTCGTTATAAGGTGCGCTGCTGCCTTTCGTGCCCGTAGCGTTTGTCTCTGCGAAGCAAGCGAACGCAACAGTCAGCGATGCGATTGTGAGTGCGCAAATCTTAGTGGTCATCATGCGGGCACATTGGTTCGGACATGTTAAAAGGGCGAGAGGAATTTGCGGAACATGTTTCATTCCCGCAGCGACCCGATCCACTGGTCACTTGAAAGTGAAATCCCGGTGTCCGCATTGCGACTGCGAAGCGCGGACCGGTGTAGATCGGAGCTGTCTTTCTATCTGCATCGGCGCAATTGACGTCTAGATATCGGTCGTCGCCCAGAATTTGCGAAACGCGTTTGGCCAGCTCCGATCGACGACGCTTTTTCTGGCGGCTGCGCCCATGCGTTCTCGCAACGCAGTATCTGTAGCCAGCGAACGGATAGCTCGCATGAAATCGTCCACATCACGAGATCGA
>DATHHK010000025.1:0-5422 GCA_035317225.1 Candidatus Udaeobacter sp.
AGATTCATCACGGCGCTCAATGTGTATTACAAAACGCCGGACAGTTCGAATGCAGCCGCGGTTGGACAATCATGTCATGGTCCAGTTGGACCGCGCGACCGTGTGGTCGCCTACGAAAAAGCGATGCACCAGCTGCGCGACAAGTATCCGGACGATTTCGAAATCCAAGCTTTCCACGCCTTCGCGGTCCTGGGTGTCGGTTATGCCACGCCCAATGACACGAGCCTGTCGAAACAGCTCGAGGCAGCTGCCATTTTTGAGAAGCTGTGGAAACAAAATGCAAACCATCCCGGTGTCGTTCATTACCTGATCCATTGTTACGACTACCCTGCACTCGCTCAACGTGGACTCGCTCCGGCACAAAGTTATGATTCCATTGCGCCGTGGGTACCTCATGCGCTGCACATGCCGTCGCACATCTTCACGCGTCTGGGTATGTGGGATGAATCAATCGCGGCGAATCGAGTTTCGGCTGAAGCTTCGCGCGCATACGCAGCCATGCGCCATCGCGACGCCACTGAAGCCGAAGAATTACACGCGCTCGATTACATGGCCTATTCCTATTTGCAGGAGGCCCAGGACACCGAGGCGAAGAAGATTGTCGATCGTGTCGCCAAGGTGCGGAAGACAAATCCCGAAATGGAATTCAGCGCGGCTTACGCTCTGGCAGCCATTCCGACACGTTACGCGTTTGAGCGAAATGACTGGGCGACGGCGGCGACATTGACCGTTCCAAATCTCCCGCACTGGTCCTTGTTCCCATTCATGGAGGCCCTGATCGAATATGGCCACGCGCTCGGACGAGCGCATACTGGCGATCTCGACGGTGCGCGAAAAGCAATCGCCCGAATGCAGCAACTGCGTGACGCGACGAAGGATCCTAAGTTCGACTATTTCAAGAACCATCTCGATCTGCAGATGCAAGCGGCTTCGGCCTGGGTGGCAGCAGCGGAGGGAAAAAAGAACGAAGCCATTGAGATGCTGCGGCGCGCTGCGGATGCCGAAGACATTCTGGGCAAGCACCCAGTTTCACCCGGAGCGTTTGTTCCCATTCGGGAACAACTCGGCGGTCTCCTCCTCGAAATTGGCCAACCAAAAGAAGCGCAGCAAGAATTTGAAGCTGCGCTCAAAATCTATCCGGGGCGATTCAGAGGACTATATGGAGCAGCGCGAGCCGCCGAGCAAAACGGGGACAAAGAGAATGCACGCCGTTACTACGCGAAACTGGCCTCGCAATCAGCGAAAGCTGCCAGCTCACGAGATGAATTGAATCACGCTCGCGAATTCCTTACCACCGAAGCTAAAGCAAAGGGTCCAAGTAACGTCAGCGTGCGCGAATAGAAACCGGTCGGCGCGTCTTGCGTGCAAAACGATCAATGATTTGCGCAATCTGGGATCTGGATTAACCAACGAACGTATCGCCAAAGGCGAGGTAATTTGCCTGGCTGAGAGTTAACCGGACCGATTATACTTTCACGTGCTTACCCGGCGCGACTTCATACGCACCGCGGCGCTCTTCGCGCTGGCGCCGCGCATACTGGCAGAACCCGAACGAAAGATTTGGGTCAATGACGTTCATTCACAGCTCAATCCCACCCGCGTCCGTGAGCTTTTGACGCCGCGTACCCGAGACGAACTCGTACAGATTGTGCGTTCCGCGTCACAAAAATCTTTGCCCATCTCCGTTTCTGGATGCCGACATTCGATGGGTGGTCAGCAATTCGCCAAAGACAGTATTTGCATCGATACGCGTTCACTCGATCGCGTAATTTCCTTCGATCGAGAGCGTGGTTTGATCGAAGCGGAAGCGGGCATCCAATGGCCGAAATTAATTCGCACTTATCTGGACGCCCAGGCAGGTAGCGCAAAGCAATGGGGTATCGCGCAAAAGCAAACCGGCGCAGACACATTTACCCTTGGCGGGAGCCTCGCCTCGAATGTGCACGGACGCGGGCTGGCGATGAAGCCGCTTATTTCCAATGTTGAATCATTCAGCTTGATCAACGCCGAGGGAAAATCGATGCGCTGTTCCCGGGACGAAAACAACGAATTGTTCCGACTTGCGATCGGGGGTTACGGACTGTTTGGATTAATCGACAGCGTCACGCTTCGGCTTGTTCCCCGGCAAAAACTGCGACGTGTAGTCGAGATAATTCGCGTGAGCGACCTGCCCAGGCGGTTTGAAGAGCGAATTGAGGAAACGTTTCTTTATGGGGATTTCCAGTTTTCAGTCGATGAGAAATCGCCGGACTTTCTCGAACGCGGGGTGTTTTCTTGCTACCAGCATATTGATGAAGACGAACCAACAGTCGCCAAAAGGCAGCTACGCGATGACGATTGGCTGGAGCTTTTGCGATTGGCCTACACTGACCGCGAAAAAGCTTTCAAGCGTTACAGCGATTACTATTTATCGACGAACGGACAGACTTATTGGTCCGATACAAATCAACTTAGCCCGTACCTTCCGGATTATGCGCAGCAGATTCGGACGCAGATCGGAGGAGACGAATCGAGCCTTATCATAACGGAAATTTATGTTCCGCGAGCGGAACTTCCTGACTTTTTAACACAAGCCGCGGAACTCCTGCGCTCGAAGCGAACAATCGTCATTTACGGCACAGTCCGGTTAACCGAAAGAGATAGTGAAAGCTTTTTGGCTTGGGCCAGGAAACCTTACGCGTGCATCATTTTTAATTTACTCACGTTTCACACACCGACAGGCATTGACGCGTCCGGGCGCGCCTTCCGCGGATTGATCGATTTAGCGATAGCCCGCGGCGGAAGTTATTATCTGACTTACCATAAATTCGCGAAGCCAGAGCAGGTCATGGCGTGTTACCCGCAGTTCAAAGAATTTCTCGAGCTGAAAAGAAAGTACGATCGGGCTGAGTGCTTTCAGAGCGATTGGTACCGGTACTACCGGAAGCTATTCACGGGCTGATGTTTGGGAGAAGCATTAGCTCGATCCTTTCATGCAGACCTTCGCCGTCATTGCGCTGGTTTTAATTCTCGCGCGCGCGGTCGCTGAACTGTGGCTCAGTCGACTAAATCGACGTCACGTATGCGCACACAGGAATGAAGTGCCGCCTGCAATTCGAGGGATCATGGACGAATCGACGTATCGCCGTTCGATTGATTACACGCTGGCCAAGAATCGCCTTGGAAACATCGTCAACGTATTTGATGCATTGGTGTTGATCGCAGTGCTTTTTAGCGGGCTGCTGCCATGGGCGCTTGGAAAATTCGGTGCAAGTTTCGGTACTTCGATCTCGGCGATGGCTGGCTTCCTCTTCCTCGCGGGGATCACCTTGAGCATACCCGGATTGCCATTCGACTGGTACGCGCAATTCAAAATCGAAGAGCGATTCGGTTTCAACACCACAAGCATGAAGATGTGGATCGTGGATCGTCTCAAAGGGTTGCTGCTCGCTGTGGTGTTTGGATATCCCTTACTTGTGCTGGTGTTGAAACTGATCGAATGGACGGGCGCCAACTGGTGGCTTTGGGCTACGGCAGTTGTTGTTGCGTTTCAATTGCTTGTCCTGCTCATCGCGCCGGCGATCATCATGCCGCTCTTCAACAAGTTTACGCCGCTGGGGGAAGGAGCCTTGCGCGAACGCCTGTTTGCGCTGGCGCGACGCACAAGTTTTCCCACCCGTAGTATCGAGGTGATGGATGGCAGCAAACGTTCGCATCACTCCAACGCTTTCTTCACCGGATTCGGACGATTTCGAAAAATCGTTCTGTTCGACACACTGATCGCGCAGCTCACTGACCTGGAACTCGAATCCGTCCTTGCGCATGAAATTGGCCATTACAAAAAGCGCCATATAGTGAAACTGCTCGGCGTTTCCATCGCCGGCATTGTTATGGCGTTAGCCGCCATCGCCTGGCTTGCGCGTCAGCAATGGTTTTATCATGCATTCAGTTTTGAGTATCGGGTAGGGTTTACCGCTACAAATGTCATTCCTGCGATGCTGCTGTTTGCGCTGCTGGCGGGAACGATAACTTTTTGGGTCTCGCCGTTCATTCATATCTGGTCGCGCCGTTTTGAGTACGACGCGGACGCATTCGCAGGCGCGACAATGGGAGAGCCGCAGTCATTGATTCAAGCGCTGCGCAAACTGAGCGAAAAAAACCTGAGCAATCTCACCCCGCACCCGTTCTACAGCAGCTTTTATTACTCCCATCCGACGTTGCTGGAACGGGAGCGTGCGCTGCGAGCAGCCGCTTAGCAACATCGGCGCTTGACACAAGTGCCGCCACAAAGTGCGCTGTTGTGAAATGTCGAGCGTCATCGTTGTTGGGGCGGGAATTAATGGGGTTACCGCCGCAATCGAGCTAACGAAACGGGGCCACGGAGTCATCCTGGTCGATCCGGGACCATTACCGCATGCCCTCGCGGCATCTACCGACATCAGCAAAGCCGTTCGCGCAGCTTATGGAGCAGATGAAGACTACACCGAGCTCGCGGAACGCTCGATTAAACTCTGGCGCAAGTGGAATGAAGAATTCGGAGTTGAGTTGTATCACGAGACTGGCGTGATGTTCGTGCGCCAACGCGAAATGAAGCCGGGCGATTTCGAATACGAAAGCTTCAAAACACTGCAACGGCGCGGGCACAAGATTGAGCGCATGAATTCAGCGCAACGGTTAACGCGATTTCCAGCCTGGAATCCTGAATTGTTCCGAGATGGTGTTCTTGAGTTCGAAGCGGGTTATGCGGAAAGCGGGCGCGTTGTTGCGGCGCTGATTGAGCGCGCGAAATCCGCCGGCGTCCACCTTCGCGAAAACTCCCGATTTTCTCATTTAGATGAAAACGATGGTCGCGTGAAAGGAATCGTACTCAACGATGGCGAGCGCATTGCGGGCGATCGTGCTGTAATGGCGGTCGGGGCGTGGACGCCATATCTGTTGCCTTTCACAAAAAACATCTTTCGCGCCAGCGGGCAGCCGGTGTTTCATTTGAAACCTCCGCGCCCTGACCTTTTCGCACCCGAGCGTTTCCCTGTCTTTGGCGCGGACATTACAACGACAGGCTATTACGGATTCCCCCTCAACCGCGACGGGATCGTGAAGATCGCAAACCACGGACCCGGCCGTGAGATGTCGCCCGAATCTCCCCAGCGGGTCGTTACTTCTGGGGAAAAAGCGAGCCTGCGGAAGTTTTTGTCATGGGCATTTCCCGCGCTGGCCGATGCTCCAATTGTTTATACCCGCGTGTGCATGTATTGCGAAACGCATGATGGAAATTTCTGGATCGCGCGCGATCCGGAACGCAAAGGTCTCGTCATCGCTGCAGGTGATAGCGGACATGGATTTAAGTTTGCCCCGGTGCTGGGCGAAATTATTGCCGATGCCGTCGAGGGAAAACCCAATCCAATACTGGAAAAATTTCGTTGGCGACCAGAAGTACCCGTGG
>DATHHK010000026.1:0-9026 GCA_035317225.1 Candidatus Udaeobacter sp.
AGTTGGTCATAGCGAAATCGGGGCAGGGTCCATCGCACCCACATGAAAACAAAAATGACCATGGCGACTTTTGTGAAGAAGACTGCGATGTTTATCAGGCCGAAAATCCACCCGTGGGAGCCATCGGGAATTCCCGGGAAATGCCAGCCGCCGAAAAATAATGTCACGATCACCGCCGATCCAGTGATCATGGCCGCGTATTCACCCAGGAAAAAAAGAGAAAACTTCATCGAGCTGTATTCGGTGTTGTAACCCCCAGCGAGCTCCTGCTCGGCCTCGGGAAGATCAAATGGCAGCCGGTTTGTCTCGGCAAAAATGGCGATCGTGAAAACGAGGAACGAAATAATCATGGGAATGGTGAGCAGCCATTTCCATGGGTTTGTCCAGTCGCCGATAAACGGCGCGATGAACCAGCCGTGGTCGATCTGGTACTGCACCACACTGGTCAAACGCAAATTACCAACGAGCAGAAAAACGGGAATGACTGCAAGACCGAGCGAAAGCTCGTAAGAGAGCATCTGCGCACTCGAACGGATACCGCCGAGAAATGGATACTTGGAATTCGACGCCCAGCCGCCAATGACTATTCCGTAAACGCCAAGCGAAGCGATAGCGAACACAAACAAAATGCCGATGTTCACATCTGCGATGATCATCGGGACTCCGAAAAGCGTGCTGCCAAAAGGCACAACGGCGATGGTAATGATGGCCGGCATTACGGCCAGACACGGCGCGAGCCAGTAATAAAATGTGTTCGCGGCGCGCGGCGTGAAATCTTCTTTCAACAACAATTTGAACATGTCGGCAATCGGCTGAAGAAGGCCAGCCGGTCCGACGCGATTCGGTCCAAGCCGGTCCTGAATTGCCGCGCTGACTTTCCGTTCGGCATACACGGCGTAGGAAACCATCGGAAGGATTACCAGAAAAAGGATCCCGACGATCTTGAGTAGCGACGTGATTACAAAAAAGGAATCCATCGTGATCTTGCAGCCTAGTGGGTTCCCGCAGCTGCGGCTTTACGGACTTCGTCGACCTGTCGCCCGACAGCGCGGCGGCGGGCCTGCATCGCGACCGCTTGCGCGATTTTTTCTTCGTCGCTGGGATGGACCGGCGGCAATTCTTCCATTTGTAAAATGTGCATGCCGAGGTCGCCGAGCTTGTTTAAACTCAGTCCGGCAAATTGCGGCACCGTCTCGCTGATTCGGCGAAAAACGTCATCGATGGAGAGAATGGAATCACCACCGCCGACTGCCTGGAGCAAATCGCGCAAGATTTCCCAATCATCGCGCACGTTACCCGGCGGGCGCACGGCGCGATTCAATCGTTGCAATCGTCCTTTGCCATTGACCATTGAGCCGCGTTTTTCGGCAAACCCGCACGCGGGCAGAACGATCGTCGCTTTTTCGGTGGCTTCGTTCGACAAGATATTCATCATGATCAACACAGGGAGTTTCGCCAGTTGCTCAACCGGTACGCCCAAATGCATCGTGTTTTCCTTCAAAATCAGCAGCGCCTTGATTTTTCCTGATTTCACAGCTTCTGAAATCGCAAGCAGGTTTGCGCCTGGTTCAGATTTCGATCCAAGAATCAGTCGTGCGCCGTTTGTATTGGGGTTGCGATCTTCGCTGAGCAGGATGTTGTCACCTGGCTCGCGGCGTGGGACGATGTCGATCCATTCCGTGCCTAACGACTTTGCCAGTTGCGCCGTGAGCCAAAGCTCCTCGTTGGTCATGCGCGCGGAAGCAATGATGGCGATTTCCGGACCGGGGAACTGTTTTAGCTGAAGGGCCGCCTGTGAAATTGCGGTCGCCCAATCGGCGTAGGCGAGTTGTCCCTCAAGAAATATCTGTGGCTCAAGCAAACGGTTCTCGGCTTCGAGATATTTAAAATTGAGTCGTCCGTAATCACACATCCAGCATGAGTTGACATGGTCGTTCTCACGCGGGGTCTGCCGGTAGATCACATCCTCTCGCGTGCCGACGATGGTGTTGCAGCCTGTCGCGCAACTGGTGCAGATGCTTTTGGTTTCCTTCAGGAACCAGACGCGCATCTTAAAGCGAAAATCGGTGGAAGTCAGCGCGCCGACCGGGCAAATATCGACCGTGTTAAGCGAATAATTATTTTCCAGGTTCTTCCCGGGATGGGCGGCCAGCTCTGTGTAACTGCCGCGATCGACAAACCCAAGCACGTCGTCGTGCGCGATCTCCTGGCAAAAACGAATGCAGCGCGAGCAGAGAATGCAGCGTTCATCATCCAGCGTAACACGCGGCCCGAGCACGACGTTTTTCGGTTTCTTGACTTTTTGTTCGAGAAAACGCGATTTACTCATGCCGAAATCGACGCTGAACTCCTGTAAGCGACATTCGCCGGCTTGATCGCAGATCGGGCAATCAAGCGGATGATTGATGAGTAGGAATTCCATCACGCCGCGCTGGCATTCCTTCACCAGAGGAGAATTAGTCCTCACGCCCATTCCTTCAGCGATATCCTGTGCGCAGGAGATTTGAGGACGCGGCATCCAGTTGATGATTGGTTTGTTGTCAGAGCCAAGCTCTGGTTTGCGATCCGGTCCGAACCTTGGAAATCCCATCTCGATCAGACACATCCGGCAATTGCCCGGTGAGCTGAGCTCTTTGTGATAGCAATAGCGCGGCACGTAACTTCCCGCCTGTTCGCACGCTTCGATCACGCGGGTGCCCTTGGGGAACTGATGCCACACGCCGTCGATCTGGACGTTTAGCATCTGCGGCGATGAAACTGGATCCGACATTAGATTTTAAATCGTTCCTTTCGCTCCGGCTTTCTCCCATCCTGGATCACGCGCCATCGAAACCGTAGGGATCGTTTCCTCTTCAATCAGCTCTTCGGCCGTGTATTCCGGCGGAAGCGGCGGTGGCATCGGTTTTTGAGCGCGAGCAGCGAATTCCTCCGGAAATTTCTGGACAAAGCTCTGCGTTGGCCAGGCGCAAGCCTCGCCAAACGCGCAGATCGTGCGCCCGGCGATATTATCGCCAATAGTCTTTAGTGTGTTTGGATCTTCCGTGACACCGCCGCCACGCAGCATACGGTCGGTAATTTTCTTCATCCAAAGAGAACCTTCCCGGCAAGGTGTGCACTGACCGCAGCTCTCATGCGCATAGAATTCGTTGATGTTATTGAGCACCCAAACTACGTCGCGGGAATCGTCGAGCACGATGACACCGCCAGAACCGGCCATCGAACCCGCGGCGGCGAGCGAATCGAAATCCATCGGGATCTCATCGATGGACATCTCTTGTTCGATCGTTGATCCGTCGGGCTGATGCTGTTTCAGTTTGAATCGCTCATCGGCCCGCAGGACCTTCGCAGAGCTTCCGCCTGGAATGATAGCCTTGAGTTTTCGACCCGCCCGTAATCCGCCAGCCATTTCATAAATAAGTTGGCCCATGGTCACGGCGCCGACTTCAATTTCGAAATAACCCGGCCGCTGTACATCTCCGCTGACGCATACGATCCTTGTGCCGGTGTTGTTGGGGCGGCCCAGCCGGGCATATTCCGCGCCGCCCATCGCTATGATGTGTTTCACGTGGCAAAGCGTTTCCACGTTATTGACGATCGTTGGACACATGTAGAGACCCAGCACGGCGGGGAAATAGGGCGGCTTGATCCGTGGATAGCCGCGTTTGCCTTCCAGCGATTCGATCAAGCCAGTTTCTTCGCCGCAGATGTAAGCGCCTGCCCCGCGATGAACATAAACCTCGGCGTCAAATCCGGAGTCAAGAATGTTTTTTCCAAGGAAATTGTGTTCGCGCGCTTCTTCGATGGCGCGTTCGAGGATTTTCGCGCCTTCCGGGAATTCACCTCTGATATAGATGTAGGCTGTGCGCGCATTCAACGCGAAACAGGAGATCAGAATTCCCTCCAACAGCTGATGTGGATCCTCGTGGATGATGTAGCGGTCCTTGAACGTGCCTGGCTCGGATTCATCGGCGTTACAGATCAGATACACCGGCCGTTTTTCGTCAGGTTTGATGAAGCTCCATTTTAGCCCGCACGAAAAACCGGCGCCGCCGCGGCCACGCAACCCCGAATTCTTGACTTTGTTGACAATCTCCGCACGGGACATGGCCAGCGCTTGCTTCAATTGTTCGTAACCGCCCGCACGCAGATAACAGTCGATGTCTGTGGTCCAATCGTCGCGTCCGAGGTTCTTGAAAATCATTCGGCGTTCCAGGGGGTGCGGAGTTGTTCGATGCCCGATCTTGTCGGTTTGATTTCGGAGAAGCTCCGTGACGGAATCGGGCTTTATGTTTTCGTGCAGATCCTCGTTGACCATGCATACGGGCGCCGTGCCGCAGCTTGCAAGGCATTCAACGAACTCGACGCTGTAATTTCCATCGGCGCTGACCGAAATGGGATTGTGCATTCCCTCGCCTTGGCGTTCGCGTTTAATTCCAGTTGCCGCGCATAGATTTTCCATCAACTGAAAGCCGCCGGCCATTGCGCAGCTAAGCGTACGACAAACGCGGATGTGCGTCTTGCCCACCAATTCCTGGCGAAACATCGGGTAAAAGGTGACCAGCTCGAGAATGTTGATCGGCTGGAGGCCGAGCTTCGCCGCGATCCAGGTTACCGCGTCATCGTTGATGAACTCGAAGTGTTCCTGCCATAAGTGAAGCAGCGGCATCGCCGCGCTGCGCCGGTGCTCATGCGGGTAGCGCGCGATTGCCGCGTCCATTTTCCGCTCCAACTCGGCGGGAACACGCGTGTTCGTCGAGACCACGATAGCCGAGATCTAATTAGACAATGTGCTTTCCTTCGACTGCACCTTGTCGTCTTTGAAAACAATCGTCACCGAGTCTTTGCCCTGTCGGTAAACGTAAGTCGTTTTTTTCATGATAACGGGATCTTCATTAGTGACGGAGGTCGGGTGCCCCAGTATTGATTCCACCTGTTTCTTCGACATTCCCTCTTCTACCTCTTCCACATTGGCTTTCGTGATGCGTTTGCCAGGAGTGCACGAAACGCCGAGCGCAAGCACGACTACGAGCAAAAATCGAGATATGGATCGCAGCATGTTCATCTGTCGCACTCCCCCATGACGAAGTCCAGACTCCCTAGAACGGCTGGTACGTCGCTCACCATGCAACCCGGCAGGAGCTCAGGCAGGATACTTAGGTTCACAAATGACGGCGCTCGAATCTTCAGGCGATAAGGTACACCCCCGCCTCTGCTGTTGATGTAAAAGCCTAGCTCGCCCTTTGGGTTTTCCGCCGCGAAATAGACCTCGCCCGGAGGCGCATCGAGTCCCTCGGTCACCACGATAAAATGATGGATCAATTCTTCCATCTTGGTCATGACATGCGATTTGGGTGGCACCATGTTTTTCCAATCGGCGACGTTGATGGGGCCGTCCGGCAATTTATCTATCGCCTGACGCAGGATCCGGACGCTCTGTCGCATTTCCTCAATTCGTACCAGGTAGCGATCGTAACAATCTCCAGCGCTACCGATCACTACGTCGAAATCATATTGCTCATAGTCGAGGTAGGGATGTTTGCGCCGCAAATCGTGCTCGATCCCGCTGCCGCGCAAATTTGGGCCCGAAATGGCATAAGCAATTGCGCGTTCCTTTGAGATCACACCAATGTCTTTCGTTCGATCGACAAAGATGCGATTACGCGTGAGCAGTTTATCGCATTCGTCCAAGCTCGGAATGAATTCGTCGAGGAATTTTTTAAGTTGCGGGATGAAAGTTTCCGGAAGGTCCCGGATCTGTCCGCCCACGCGCGTGTAGGACGTCGTAAAGCGGGCTCCGGTTAAGAGCTCGAAAAGATTATAAAGTTTTTCGCGCTCGGTGAACGTGTATAAAAAGACCGTCATCGCGCCCAGATCGAGCGCCATGGCTCCCAGGCCCAGCAAATGCGAGGAGATCCGGGAAGTTTCGCAACAAATGACGCGGATTGCTTTCCCGCGCGGCGGGATTTCCCAGTCCATCAATTTTTCAACGGCAAGCGCGTAAGCAACGTTGTTCGAGAGTGGCGCAAGATAATCCAGCCGATCGGTGTAAGGCACGAACTGATTATATTGCATGTTCTCGGCGATTTTTTCGTCGCCGCGATGCAAGAAGCCGATGTCTGGTGTGGCTTTAGTAATGATCTCGCCGTCGAGCTCGAGCACGAGTCGCAAAACGCCGTGAGTTGCCGGATGCGAGGGCCCCATATTGAGGACCATCTTTTCGCCAATATCGCCATCGGCATGATCCACCTCTGCGTCCGCTGCGACTACTCGTGTCACGGGATCAGGCGACTCAATCTCACGCGTCGTGAAGGGCATGGAAGAAGTTACAAGGTTACAACGCTACAAAGTAAAACGACAATATTTACGCTGGCGAGTGAACCAACGTGTGCAAGAAATTTCGGTGCCGGGGGTGGTAGCACGCGACCGCTGACCGCGCCGTAACGTTGAACGGACGGCTCGGCGATCCCTACCCACCATTTGGCATTTGAATCGCTCGAAGCAGACACCGATGGTGAAATTCGCATGAAGAAAATCGCGCTGCTTTTCGCTGGCCAGGGCGCACAAGCCGTCGGGATGGGAAGCGACTTGGCGGAACAGTTTCCGATCGCAGCCGACCTGTTTCAGAAAGCGGACGACGTTCTTGAGCGGAAGTTGAGCGAGATTGCATGGAACGGACCGATTGAAGATCTGACTAAGACGTCGAATTGTCAGCCAGCGCTTTTCGTCCACGGGCTCGCATGCCTGTCGGTCTTGCGTGAACGCGCCGGCAATTTTCCCATCGGCGGCGCGGCGGGCTTGTCATTAGGCGAAATGACCGCACACGCCGCGGCGGAAACATTCGATTTCGCAACGGGGCTCAAGCTTGTAGAGAGGCGCGGGCAACTAATGGATGAGGCCTGCGCGGCGACCTCCGGGGCTATGGCGGCAATGATCGGCGCGGATGAAAACACGGTACGCGCTCTCGCAGCTGATGCCGATGTTGATATCGCAAATATCAACGCGCCGGGACAGATTGTGATTTCGGGCGAGAGGGCAAAAGTGGAGATTGCAGTGGGTCTGGCAAAGGCGCGCGGAATTCGTCGTGCCACGATGTTGAACGTCGCTGGGGCATATCACTCGCGGCTCATGGAAAGCGCATATGAGAAACTGGGCGCTGTACTCCAACATGTTCCGATGCAGCCACCTCGTTTTCCAGTCATAAGCAACGTGACAGGCGAGGAAGTAAAAACGCCGAATGAAGTTCGTCGCACCCTTCAGGACCAGGTCACCGGCACAGTGCGTTGGCTCGATTGCATGGAGCGGCTTGTTGCGCTCGGGTGCGATTTCTTCATTGAATTGGGACCGGGTGGAGTGCTTGCAGGCTTAATGCGACGCACTCTTAAAGGCGTCGACGTGGTGTCGGTTTCCGATGCGGAGTCCGTGCGTAAATGCGCCGAGGTGCTGTAGCCGCGTCGCTGCGTCGAGGCGTTTCCCAGGGCATCAAAAGCACGTCGACACCCGCCACTGCGGGAAGGCTTTGTCGTGGCTACAAATCGACAATCGCCTGTAGCTACGTAGTTTCCCCCACATGACACTACAGGAACGTGTGGACTCGGACCTGAAAGAGGCGATGCGCGCCAAGGACACGACAAAGCTCGCCGTCATGCGAATGCTCAAATCCGCCTTGAAATACGCGGCCATTGCAAAATCAGACGCGGATGCAGAGTTGAGCGACGCCGAGGCCGTGCAGGTCATCCGCAAGCAGGTAAAGCAACGCCAGGATTCCATTGAAAGCTTCGAGAAAGCTGGCCGCGCGGAACTGGTGGAAAAGGAGAAAAAGGAACTCTCGATCTTAAACGGATATTTGCCGCAGCCGATGAGCGCTGATGAAATTTCGAAAGTTGTGCGCGAAACAATCGCCGAGACCGGCGCTAACTCGCGAGCCCAAATGGGCGCAGTGATGAAAGCGTTGCAGACGAAAGTAGCCGGTCGCGTTGACGGCAAAGCGCTGAGTGCGGAAGTGCAAAAGCAGTTGAGCGGTTAAAAAGTTATAAAGTTAAAAAAGGGAATTCTTTTCGCCTGCTCCAGCCTTGTAACCTTTTAACTTTTGCCTGTGCTTACAGCCATCCTCGTCGCCGCCGGTGACAGTCGCCGCATGGGTTTCGACAAATTGTTTGCGACGATCGCCAATAGACCGGTCATCGCCCATACCATCCGCGCATTTGAGCGGTCCGGCTGTGTCGACGAAATCATTGTGGTTGCACGTGAAGATCGACACGCTGAAATCAAAGCGCTCGTCCGCGATGAAAATTTCAAAAAAGTTCAGTCGATCATTCCCGGTGGCAAACATCGTCAGGATTCCGTCCGCGCCGGACTGAATCATCTCAAGCCAGCGGCAAGATACGTTGCTATCCATGATGCAGCGCGGCCGTTGATCACTGTGGAACAAATCGAATCGGTTCTCGAGCAATGCCGGATGCATGCCGCTGCCAGTCTGGCTGAGCCAATCAGTGACACGCTTAAATACGCTGACACAGCATTCTTCGTTACCGGCGCAGTAGATCGACATCAGCTCTATGCCATGCAAACGCCGCAAATTTTCGAACGGCGGTTGATCGAGGACGCCTATCGAGCTGTCTATGAAGAGAACGCGTCAGTCACTGACGAGGTTTCATCAGTCGAGCGGCTCGGTCGCAAGATTATTCTGGTTCCAAACAAAGATCTGAATTTCAAAATCACTTATCCGCGAGACCTGGCGCTTGCCGAATTTGTTCTGGAGCAACGGTTGCGTTAAAGGTGTGGAGAGAGCACGATCAGGGTTTTGTAGCGACTTCTGCGCTTCGTCTGAGAAATTAACTAGGCAGCCATCGGATCGATGGGAACAAGTGGACGAATCAGTTCAACCACGGATGCGACATCCTTGCGTCTGAAACGACGGCCGTATTTTCGAAATCTGACCGTCTCAAGTTCTCCAACACGGGCGAGTTGACCGTGTTTCCAAACCCAGGCGTCGGGATTGTAAGGACCGATGCGGTGCGGATCTGTCC
>DATHHK010000027.1:0-2496 GCA_035317225.1 Candidatus Udaeobacter sp.
CTCGGCCGCAGATGCAACCTCCAGCGCCTTGGAAATCTCCTCCTGGTTATGACCCTTGAGGCGCATCTCAAGCGCCACCTCCTCCTGGTCTTCGTCAATAACGGAAACGGCCAACCCGAAACTGACGATAACGAAATCGACCGGCGCGCGCGTTGCGGCAATGGGCGCGACCCAGCCGCCCTGACTACCTCCCTGATATCCAATCCTGGCACAGCGCGTGCCGGCGATTCGCTTCGCTTCTCGCATGGCAGCGACGGCGTCATCCGCGAGCGTCTCGAAATCCTGCGTGTATTTGCCTGCCGACCCACCGGTTCCGCGTTTGTCGTAGACGAATGCGCCAACATTCTCTGCCGGTAACAGTCGTTGGAGCGCGTACGAATCGCGTGCAGAATCCCTTTCCGCACCGTGAACGAGAATCACAATCGAAACCGGATCATTGGTCTTCGGCAGGACTAATCTGCCAGCGAGCTTAATTCCGCCACGACCTTCAAACATCGTGTCAGTCGTATCGAATGGAATCCGGTCGGCTTTCTTACCATCGAATTCGAGTTCACCCGCTGCGCAATGAGTAAAAGACGCCGTGTGTCCATCTGGATGATCCGTCCATCCCAATGTGCTTGTCCACGAGCCGTCGCCCTTCTTATGCAAAACCCCGGTTGTGCCATCGAATTTACGCCAGCGGAATGTGTCGCCTTCGGATCGCGCGATATCGACAATCTCTCCATCCGAAAAGCGATACGTGCCGATTTGGCAATCACCAGGCCCCGCGGTTTTAGATTCACTGGCAATAACGGCGCCGATACAAACGGCTGAAAGCACGCAGACGATCAATTGCCGCGACATCAAATGAATTTCAAACCACGACATCCCTACTTAGGACGTATTTCCTTACCAATTTGGATTCGAAATTTGTCGTTCATGCGATCAGTTCTCCGTAGCGGGAACAAGCGGCCATCATCGGGTCCAGCTGAAACCGAGATCTGAACAAGAGATCTCTCGACTGCGCTAGAGATGACAAATTAAAAAGCTTCGTCCTTGAAATGGCGTTTGCCTTTTAACGCCTTCGCGTATTCGTCCTTGCTAAGGATGTTTTCGTCCAGCTGCATGTCGGTCCGAAGAAAGTTTCGGAACCATGTTTCGATTCGTTGCCGATCTTGCAGCACTTCTTCGGTAATATAATTAGCGTCGATGTTGATGCAGATCGCACCAACGATTCCAAATTCCTTTCGTTTGATCGGGATCGTCGTGCATTTGAATTTCCGGCTTCCAATGTTCAGTTCGTAATTCAATTTCTCTTCGTTCAGGAGCTGCCGGCGTTTGAGATCAATCAGGAGATTCGTTGTGCCGTCGCGCAAATGCCTGCCGGTAACATTGTTTTCGAGCGTAATAAGCGAGTGTGCGGGATCGGCCAGGTTGTGCAGGAGGATTTCGACTCCTGTATTGGGAAAGGATTTTCCGATCAGGCGAACAATCCGTTCGTAGTTTTCAAGAAATTCTTGCGTGTCGTCGGCAATTGTCTTGCCATCATATTTCTCGAATAACTGTGCGTATACCTTTTGCTCAGTGGGCTCGAGTTGTGCCCGTACATTGTTTTGTTCACCAATGAAAATGAGCTGCCGTGCCGCCGTGTGATCCTGGTTCTTGAGGAAGTAATGCATGCCCAGTCGAAAATCTTTCAGGCTGAACTCTCCAAAATTCTCGCGAGTGACGATGAACGGATAGAAATCGTACTCTTCCAGGTTCCTCCCAAACTTGCGGCGTTGTTCCTTGTATTTGCCCCACAGAAAGCCCGTCGCTAAAAACAGCAGTGATACAATGATCGACGCGATAACGTTGACACTGAGTTCACTTTGCACGGCCTTGGTTATGGGACAAACATCGTTCCTGCTGCTTTAGCCACGGGCCTGCGGCCGATGTCTTCCGGAGCGCAGTCCCTGGGAAAACGGCTCACAGAGCCGTGGCTACAACGTTCTGATGGCGGGAAGACTAACGGATCAGAGATTTCCAGCCAAGCTGGAAATAGTGATATTCTCCAACGCGACGTTCGCTGGCCGGGAAAGCGCGTACGCGACAGCGCTGGCGACTTCCTCTGGGGAGATCATTTTGTGGCGCGGCCATTTCCCTTCGATGTGAGTCCAGATGTGGGTGTCTGTTGCGGCGGGATAAACGTTGATCATCCGGATTCTGCGGTCGCGCAATTCTTCGCGCACACATTGCGAGCAGCCTTCGAGCGCAAACTTGCTCATGCAATAGGCGCTCCAGTTCGCAAAACCCGTCTTCGCTGCGATGGAAAGAATGTTAACGATGCTGGAGCCGGGCGGCATGTGCGGCGAGAAGTGCTGCATCAGCATGAATGGCGCAGTGATATTAACGCCGACGGTTTGCTCCCATTCAACCGATGTGATTTCGCAAAAGGGCTTTACAATTGCGATGCCCGCGTTGTTCACGAGCAGATTCAGCGGCTTCTTTCCAACTTGATCGATGAGATCGGAAACA
>DATHHK010000028.1:0-7788 GCA_035317225.1 Candidatus Udaeobacter sp.
CGAAGGCCTCGGCATTTCGCGCGACGTGTTGTTCGACTCATTACTTGGTATGCCTGCGGTCGCGCCGTTTATCGCGTTGAAACGGGAAAAAATTGAGAGAGGAAATTACGAACCCGAATTTCCGTTGCGTTGGATGCAAAAGGACATGCACCTCGCGTCAGTGAGCGCGTACGAGTCTGGCGTAGCCATGCCGGTAACGAATTCTGCGAAAGAATTGTATCGTCTCGCTATGATGGAGGGACATGCCGTCCAGGATTTCTCGGCTATCTACGTGTACCTGGCGAGCGGTGGTGACGCCGCAACGAGTCGGGGCCGTCTTGCCAACACACCGCAACAGTCACAGGCGTCACCTCACTCCTCCAGTAATGGACAGCGCTCAGGCGGCGGAGCGCCGAGAGGAGGATTAGCCGCGGAACGTGATGGTTCTTCAAACAAGTACGAAGCTAACAAAAGAAAGGCGAGCTTACCATGACTTCACGGAGAGACTTCCTGACCTTGGCAATGAAAGGATCGGCGCTTACCGCAGCCGCAGCTTTGATGCCTGGTGGCGCATTAGCTGCACGCAATGCCGACGAGAAGGAAGCGACAAATGCCGGGGAGAATGCAGTCAATACCTTCCCTCAGGGTCATTACAAGCCTCCATTCAAGTTTGGTATGGGAGGTGTACCATTAGGGAATGAGTTTTCTATAGTAACAGATGAAGACGCGAACGCTATCCTGGAGGGAGCATGGTCTGCCGGTGTCCGTTACTACGACGTATCTCCCTGGTATGGATTAGGCCTAGCAGAGCGAAGATTCGGCTACTTTCTTCATAACAAGAAAAGAAGCGATTACATCATATCATCGAAGGTCGGCAAACTGCTGAAAGCATCAAAGACAGCACACAATCGTGATCTATTCCCCTTTTCGCCCTCGCCGAACGATGTTGTGTTCGATTATACAGGTCCGGGGATCCGGCGTTCGATCGAAGACAGCCTGCAAAGACTAGGAATCGACAGCCTCGATATTGCTTTCGTCCATGACCTTTCGCCTGACAATAAACTGCTCCCGACTCCCTGGGACGAACAGTTTAAGATTGCGACGACAGGAGCTTTCCCTGAGCTCACTCGCATGCGCGAAGAGGGCATCATCAAGGGCTGGGGACTGGGCGTAAACAGGCCCGAACCCATTCTGCGAGTTCTCGAGTTGGCTGATCCAGATGTATGCCTTTTGGCCTCGCAGTATTCGTTGATCGATCACGAGAACGCGCTCAATAACGTCTTCCCAGCGGTAAGGCAAAAGAACGTCTCTTTGGTGATCGGGTCTTCGCTTAATGCCGGATTCATATCGGGCAGTCCGAGGTACAACTACGGAAAGGACTCCTACCAAATCCCCGCTGCATATATTGAGAAACGCAAGAAGCTACGTGACATTGCGGCCAATCATGGGGTCGATCTGCGAACGGCCGCCCTGCAGTTTTCTGCCGCGCCTGATGTTGCTGCAGCCCTGGTGGTCGGCGTCAGTAGAGAACATCAGATCGTGGAAGACTACACCTCGATGCAGACTAAGATCCCGGCTGAGTTCTGGGCGGACCTGAAGAGTCATAATCTGATCGAGCAAAACGCACCGATTCCAGTATGAGTCAGGTCCTGGTCGTATCGAGAACACAGCGCGAACGCTGTGACGGAGCTCGCATTAGGCGGCCGTCTCATGCGTCGTTGGCCCCCTTTCTATAGCGCGGTCCTTGTCGACGCCGACCGTTGCCGAAAGTAATTCGGTCAGGGAAGTTTACGAAGCCGATCGCTCAGAGTTGAATCAAGCCGCGGCGATTGGCCGTTGCTACCGCCTCGGTCCGACTCACCACGTCGAGTTTATTGAAAATACTTTTGATGTGAGTTTTAACCGTTCCTTCACTGATGAACAACTCGGTGCCAATCTCTTTGTTACTCTTGCCTACCGCCATGCGCCGCAGCACGTCGATCTCGCGCGGGCTTAATGCTTCGCCGCTAACGCGCTCAGCTAGTTTCGCGGCCAGTTGGGGCGGCAAGTAGGTTTCGCCGGCGTGCACTCTGCGAACGGTTTCCACCAGTGCATCGCGCGCAGTGTCTTTTAACAGGTAAGCTTTCGCGCCAGATTTGATGGCGCGATAGATGTCTTCATCCCCGTCATAAGTGGTAAGCACGACGATGTGCGCATTTTCGTCCAGCTCCCGGATTTCCTTGATCGCGCCGACACCATCTAATTCAGGCATGCGTAAGTCGAGCAACGTCACGTCGGGGCGATGCTCTTTCCAAAGTTGGACCGCCTCACGTCCATTGCTGGCCTCGGCGACTACGACCATGTCGGACTTACGTTTAACTAACGAGACGAGGCCTTCGCGGACCACGCTGTGATCGTCTGCAATCAAAATACGAATGCGTTCCTTCTTTGCCTTCGGTTTCTTTTTATCGTCTGATGGTTTCATTTTGTTACTGGCTGTTGATATGAAGAAACAGCAATGACCTTTGTCCCCCTACCAGGTTTACTTGTTACTGCAAGGGTCGCGCCGATCTGTTGGGCGCGCTCCCTCATTCCGATTAACCCGATACCTCCTCCGTTTGCGGAGTCGACAACAAATCCTTTGCCGTTGTCGCGAAGCTCGAGACGAACCGCATCGGAATCGAAAGACAGCCGCGCCCGAAACTTGGTTGCAAACGCGTGTTTCAGCGCATTGCTCAAGGCTTCCTGCCCTATGTGTAACAGATTTTCCTCGACAGCTGGTTGCAGTTCATGCGGCTCACCCTTGAGCTGAAAATCACTGTGAAGCGAAGTGCCCGCCGTCGTATTTGTTATTATCGCCCTAAGCGCGTCAGCGAACGTTGCCTTCTCGAGTGCCTGTGGGCGGAGCGCGTGCACTGAACGACGCGCCTCGGTTAGACTTTCGCGCGCGAGTTCACGTGCCCGGCCGATATGCTTTGCCGCTGCTTCGGGTTCTTCGTCCCGCAGGGCTTCGACCGATGTGTCCAACTGGATAATCACGCCGGTGAATCCTTGTGCCAGGGTATCGTGAATATCGCGCGCCATGCGCGTCCGCTCTTCCAACACCACGGCGTGCCGGCGCTGCTCACCGAGCTCGGCGCCGTGGGTTGCTAGCATCACGTGATGGGCCAGCGCCTGCGCGAGTTCGATCTCCTCAGGGCGATACGCCCCCCGTTCATCATGCTGAATACCAATGAAGCCGCGCACTTCTCCCAATACAAACATGGGGATAGCCAAAAACTTCTTGCGCCCTCTATTCATCAGGTATTCCCGGAATTCTGCACCAATGCGGGAGTCCTGTTCGATGTCGTCGCACACCACCGGACCCTTCGTAAACAGCATCTCCTGAAGACTTCTTTTCCATGCCTGCGGGTCCTTGAGGAATGGATGCTGCGGATCCGGCGCGACCTGTTGGTCGTCTTCGATCACGAGATGCAAGCGCAGCGAGTCGTCCTTCTGGTTCCGCAGCCACAGCAAGACGCCACGCGCGTGCAGGTGCTGACCAATTGTTCGCAGCATCTCTGCGATGAACTTCTCTGGAGCGGCTTCAGTTGCCAGGACATCGAGGCTGCGCATCATCACTTCCACATGGCTACGCGCGAGTTGTTCGGACGTACGCAAAGCTTCCTCCGCACGATCGCGTTCGACAGCTATCCGCACCAGGTGCGTCGCCAGCTCAATCAGGCCGAAATCTTGGGAAGTGGGACTTCGCGGCTCACGATAGTACATGGCAAAAGTCCCCAACACTTTGTTTGCGGACGAAATAATCGGCGTGGACCAACAGGCGCGCAGCGAATGTGAGAGAGCCAGATCGCGATATTTCGCCCAGAGCGGATCGGTAGCGATGTCCGAAACAATAACCGATTCGCCGCGATAGGCAGCCGTCCCACATGAACCTTCCGACGGTCCGATAACGAGACCATCAATTGCGCCGTTATAACTCTTGGGCAGGCTGGGCGCTCCGCCATGCCGCAACCGATCTCCCTCCACGAGCAAAACGGAAGAGATAACATTAGGCAGCTGTTCTTCGACCAACTGGCAAAGCGTATCGAAAATCGCAGGCAACAAATCGCCTTTGGCGATCATCTCGAGAATGCGTCTCTCTCCGGCCAGCAAAGCTTCGGCCCGTTTGCGGTCTGCCCTTTCCCGGGCTTCGCGCAACGCGCGATTGATCGCTGGTCCCAGCCGGGCCAAACGCGTCTTAAGGACATAATCGGTGGCGCCGGTCTTAAGAGCTTCAATGGCGACATCTTCACCCAGTGTCCCGGAAACAAATATGAATGGCACATCCGGCGAGTGCTGCTGCGCGATTCTCAGGGCGGATAACCCGTCAAAGGACGGCAATGTGTAATCTGCGAGAATGAGATCCAACCTCTCCCGTTTGAGCGCCGCGAGAAAATCCTGTTCCCTTTCGACTCTCGTCAGTTCGCTCTGTATTCCTTCTCCTTCGAGAGCGGCTTGGACCAGTTCTGTGTCCCTGGCGTCGTCTTCAAGGTGCAGAACTTGGAGCGGAAAATTCATCTCTTATCTTTTTTTGACGCTGCCGGGCGGAGGCTCGTTGATCACCGCCCAAAACACGCCTAGCTCTTTCACGGCGTTGACGAATTGGTGGAAATCAACCGGTTTAACGACATAGCCGTTCACGCCTAACTTGTAGCTTTTCACCAGATCGCGCTCTTCGTGCGAAGAGGTAAGGACCACGACGGGGATCATCTTTAGGTTTTCATCAGCTCGAACCTGCTCGAGCACCTCGAAGCCATTGACCTTCGGCAATTTCAAGTCGAGCAGCATCACTGCGGGATTACCGTTGGGGCGCGTCTGGTGATCGCCCCGGCGATACAAGTAATCGAGCGCCTGTTCGCCGTCGCGCGCGATCACTACTTCATTAACGAGGTTGTACTCGGCAAGACCGGTGAGGGTAAGCTCCACATCCTTCGGATCATCTTCGACTAACAATATGCGTTTTAGACCATTCATGTTTTGACCTTCACGGTTTTGGCAGTGCAACGAAAAAGGTAGCACCGTTATCGACTGAAGCTTCTGCCCACACTCGACCGCCGTGCCGATGGATAATCCGCTGGACTGTCGCGAGCCCAATCCCGGTACCTTCGAACGCTTCCTGCGAGTGCAAGCGTTGGAACACACCGTAGAGCTTGTTGTTGTACTTCATGTCAAAACCGACTCCGTTATCTTTAACAAACACGACCGCTTCATTCTGTGTGTGGTTTAACGAGCCAATTTCAATCTCCGCTTGAGGACGCGTTCGAGTGAATTTCACCGCGTTCGAAACGAGATTACTGAACACCAACCGGAGCAGGGAAGGATCGCCGTAGCAAATGGGCAAAGTCCCTATCCGCCAGATGATTTTGCGGCCCTGCGTGTCAGGGGCAATTTCGCCGATTGCGTCTTTCACGAGCTGGTCCAGATGGATGGTTGTCTTTTGCGGCTCAGCGCGGCCGATCCGCGAGAAGGCCAGAAGATCGTCCACTAGGTTGCCCATCCGGGTGGCTGAGTCCAGAATCATGTTAACGTGGTGCCGGCTTTTGTCGTCGAGAACGGGATCAGCGTGTTTCTGCAAGAGCTGCGTGAATCCGGCAATATGCCGAACCGGCGCGCGCAGATCGTGAGAGACGGAATAGGCGAACGCTTCCAATTCCTTGTTAACGGACTGCAAGTCGTCATTCATTTTTCTTAACTCGCCAGTCCGCTCTTTCACTTTGATTTCCAACTCGTCGCGCGATCGGCGAAGAGCTTCCTCGGCTTGTTTACGCTCGGTGATATTGTTGTTTGTCTCCAGAATCGCATTGGGATTGCCACGCTCGTCCCGCTGCAACGACCAGCGGCTTGCCACCACCACTCGCGTGCCGTCGCGTGTCGCGTGGATAAGTTCGCCTTCCCAGCGACCGGTGCGGAGCAGGTTTGCATTAATCTCATCGAGCGGTTCCGGAAAGATCGTGTGCATGAGTTGGTGCGATATCTGACCGACCGCCTCCTGACTTGACCAGCCGTACAGCTCTTCGGCACCTCGATTCCAGTAAGTGATCACGTCAATCATGTCGCGCACAAAAACCGTGTCGTGCGTGAGGTCGAGCAGGCTGGCGCGCTCCCGCAGAGTTTCTTCTGCTCGCATTCGTTGGGCTACTTGCTGCTGCAACTGTTCGTTCGTTTTTCGGAGTTCCGCCGTCCGCCCGGCAACTTTGATCTCTAATTCATCGCGCGATTGCCGAAGATCTGCCTCGGCCCGTCGCCGCACGATCCCGAACCAAATCAGTAGCCCGGAAAAAAGGGCGAATACGGAGAAGTATGCGAAATCCTCCCGCGTGAACGAGATGCTGTAGGACGGTCCCGTGAAATAATAATTAAAAGCGAGTACCCCAAATCCAAATGCGACGACCGCCGGCCAGACGCCGGCGTACCAGCTTGTTAGGGCAACAGCCAAAACGAAAAGTGTAAATACCGACTCGTGAAGGTCGCAGCGATCCGCTAAGACCCCGAGTGCCGTTGCGGCAGCGACAGAACCGAGCGCCAGGCCACACCGAAAAATGATTCGCCTAGACGAGTGCCGAGGCGCAACAAACTTAGTAGCGGGGGTTTGAGTTTCAGTGGCCGACTTCACGCGATCGCGCTCCCCTAAATCAACCAACCTGTTGGCCGCGGAATCCATGACTTTTGCAGCAAATATCTGACCGCCGCCCGACCTTGTCGAGTTCGTTTCCTTTCTCTCGAAAGAGGTGCGACGAGCTACCACGATGGGTACAGGAACAAATCTATCGACTGCTTCATGGCGAGCGTTTTCCGTAGCTCGTAACGTCTACGAACGAAGAAAACGTGTATGAACACCAACAAATCCGAGCGCGCGAATCTCTGGCGAATTTTTTCTCGGCGATCCACTCCTCGCCATGACCCGTGGCTCGTCCTCAACTTAAAGCTTTTCAATTTCGCGGCCGGCCGGAGCCAACTCCTTGCGAAGGAACAAGCGCAGCCGTTCACCAGATGAAAACCGCGCAAGATGAACTGCCTCGCATCGGCAACAATCCGCAAAAGCCTGCACCGATGTTGATCGACGTGAATGCCGATTGCCAATCCATCGTGGTGAATGCGTCAGCGGCGGAGGTTTATCGCCGTTGTTTACGTTTCGAAGACCTTCCGCGGTTCATCACGTCCATTAGAACGGTGGAGCGCATTGATGAAACGCGCCTCTCATGCACGTCGGTCATCAATAGCGAAAAAGTGACAAGCGAGATCAGGATAATCATGCGTGTTTCTGACCGCCGGATCGCATGGCAAGCGGTGTCCGATCATTTTCGCGTCGGTGTCGTGTTTCTCGACCCGCTCGACGACGGCACTACACGAGTGACTGTGAAAGTTCGTTCCATCATCGAACCGGTGATGCTTACCGGAGCGCTGCGGGCCTATCTCAAGAACTTCAAGCGGTTCGTGGAACAGAAAGCCACGACATGATCTCCCTCTCGTTTCAATGCCCAAGGCCACTCCGTTATTAACGCAGCCCTTCGGGTTCGGACTGGCTCATTCGCATCGGCGAACTCCTGACCGGTCCGCGGCTTCGTTCTGTTCGCGGTGTTTGCATTGCTAATCGGGGGCTCTGATTAGTCGCTTCGGCTGGATTGCAGTAAGCAAAGTCTCCGGTTTCGAATCGGGAATCCGTTTTCACCGCAGGACGCTACTAGCCGCAGTGGCGGATCGCTTAAGCCGCTGGAAACTTACCCCGCGCTTGTTCCTCTCCCGAAGGAGAGACTGAACGTTCTGTAATAAGGGTAAGTGGCAAATCTA
>DATHHK010000029.1:0-9694 GCA_035317225.1 Candidatus Udaeobacter sp.
CCGGGTGCAATTGCTTATTGCGAACAAAGAAAAAATTTCCGACAGGAGTTTTATCCGGTCGTATCAGAGGAAGAAAACTGAACAGAGAACGGGTCTTGCTTGTGACATATCCGCTGACAAACTGCTCCGTAATACGTTCCGTGACCCGGAAGATGTTTCGTGTGTGCTCGTAATAATCCCGCATCAGCTCCTCGCTGCGGAGTTGGCCGTTCCCAGAAGAATAATCGAGCCGTTTTGCGATCTCTTCCTGCAAGTTAATGTGAAGTATGTCCGTCGCGCGTCCCGTCGCGTAATGCAAGGCCGTGCGCAAGCGCAGGAGAAAATCGTACGCCTTTTCTATTCGCCGCTGGTCGCTTTCACTCAGCCAGTCTTTTCCTACTAGCTGGTTCGTGCTCAATGAACCTTCTTTGAAATATGTCATCCAAAGAAGATTTTGATAATCGCGCAGTCCGCCGCATCCGCTCTTCAGGTTCGGCTCCTGCAAATAGACACTGTCGCCGAATTTCTTGTGCCGGGCGACCTGATCCTGCATGCGCAGTTCCACGTATTCGCGTTCATATCCGTTGACGCACTTCGTACGAAATTGCCGCCGAAATTCTTGTGCCAGCTCGGCATCACCCGAGAGAAACCGGGATTCCAGCATGGCAGTCTTTGTGCGCATGTCTTGTTTCGCCTGAGCGACCGCTTCCTTGATCGAGCGGGTGGAATGTCCAACTTTGAAGCCGCTGTCCCATAAGAGATAAAGAACCTGCTGCACCATCTCCTCCAGATGCGGCGAAATCCCCTTCTTTCCCTGATGATGCAAAAGCATCACGTCAATGTCACTAAACGGGTTGAGCTCGCCCCGGCCGTATCCACCAAGAGCGATCAAGGCAAGCGGGACTTTAGCGGTACCGTTTCTGCGAGCGGCAGTCGCCGCAGCGTCGAAAACATATTGCAATAAAACGTCGACCAGCTCAGCGCGCCGACCACAAATTTCGCGGCCGCCCCCACCCGCCTGGTGCTTCAGGCGCAATCGATGTTCCTCGACCTTTAGAAACTTCTTGTAAAGCGGGAGAACTTCGGTGGGACGTCTGGTCCCCGTCGCCGCAAGGCTGCTGGCGGCATGCGCCAACACTTGCTCCAGATGACGAGACGTTTTCATTGCAAATCCGAATTGCTATCCAATCTAAAATTGGATCGTCAAAATCCAAAATTTCATCTCAGACGGAGAAGGGCTATCGGCATTCTGGTGGCCGACTTTATGTCCTGCCGACGTCAGTACTTCAGGAACGAGATAACTGGCGTCGGCTCAAGTCGCTGACGACCGCGAAGAAGTTCCAACTCAATCAGAAACTGCGCTTCGAGGAGCTGTCCGCCGGCTTTGCGAATGAGGACGGCCGCAGCAGAGGAGGTTCCGCCCGTGGCCAGTAAATCATCTACCAGCACAACTTGTTCGCCGGCGTCAATGGCATCGATGTGCATCTCCATTTCCGCTTCGCCGTACTCAAGCGAGTAACTGGCGATCTCAGTCTGGAAAGGAAGCTTGCCACGCTTTCGAATCGGAACGAAACCGACACCGAGCTCATAGGCGACCGCTGATCCGAAAACAAATCCACGCGCATCGATCCCAACGATCTTATCGATTTTTCTCCCACGGCAACGATCCAAAAACAGATCGATGGACGCATGGAAAAGCACAGGATCGCCCAAGACCGGCGTAATATCTCTGAATACGATACCTTTTTTTGGAAAGTCGGGCACATCGCGGACGGCCGCGCGGAGTTTTTCAAGTGTATCCAAAGCCATCGGCGCGAACGCTAGCGGGCCTGGGGCAGACGTCAATCGCAGCTCGCTTCTGTAGCCGCGTCTCTATGAGGTGCGCGACGCATGCATTACCAACACGTGAGGCTTCTGAGAGCAAAGCGACATAGCACAGATTGCGAAGCGGAGAGCCACCTCTTACAGTATCTTTGTTCTAGTGGATCGAGATCTTCTCATTGTTTCGACAATCTGTTTCCTCGCGGCAGTCGTGCGCACGGGGATCTCTCTGCGTGCTGGTATTTTTCGACCGGGAAAATTTAATTTTCTGGCGATCGGACTGGGTTTTATTTTTCAAACGGCGTTTTTGTCGATCCGCGGTCATGCGCTGGGACGTTGTCCGCTAACGAACTTGTTTGAGGTTTTTATCTTCCTCGCCTGGTCTGTAGCGCTGATCTACATGCTGGTCGGCCCAACCTACCGCCTCTCGCTTATGGGCGCGTTCACTGCGCCGCTGGTGGTCATACTGCAAGGCTTCGCGTTAATTGCGCCAATCGACGTTCGTCATCTGGTAAAGGTCCCGGCCAATCCCGCGCTGGAGTTTCATGCGTCGGTTTCGCTGATAGCCTATGGCGCGTTCGCCCTCGCCTGCATCGCCGGGGTAATGTATCTGGTGCAGGAGCGCCAGCTCAAGACACATCAATTGCATTCGATTTTTTATCACCTGCCGCCGCTAACTGATCTCTTTGCGGCAATCACACGTCTGCTTTGGTGGGGCTTCATTCTGTATACGATCGGAATTGTCGGCGGCTTTTTTACAGGGCGACCTCTGCCACGCGTGCAAGTGGTGGCAGCCGTTGGCGTTTGGTTGCTCTACGCGGCTATTTTGCAAGGTCGGTATCTTCGTCGAATCGCGCCAAAGCGGGTTGCGGCGCTGTGCATTATCGGATTTAGCGCGGCTCTGACTCTTCTTTGGGGAATCACGTTTTCGGCGCAAACACACTCGGTCCCATGAACCTTTTTTGCATCGGCCTCAGTCATCACACTGCCAACGTCGAAACGCGGGAACGTTTCGCTGGCGGCGTCGGCGCTCAGTCTACCCTTCGTGAGGCGGGTTGCACCGAAGCGCTGGTGCTCGCGACGTGTAACCGCGTGGAAGTGTATGGCGCGTCAGAGAAACGCGTGTCGACGGATGAAATTGCTCATTGCTTGTTGCAAAACAATGAAGTCAGTGACCGCGGCCACAATGAAGCGTTGCCGTTTTACCGCTACGAAGCTGAAAAGTGCGTGCAACATCTGTTCCGAGTCGCTTCCGGACTTGATTCGATGATCGTAGGCGAGACGGAGATTCTCGGTCAGACAAAAAAAGCTTATCAATCTGCGCGCACATCTGGCGCGGTTGGGCCCTGCCTTCATCGGCTGTTTCAACAGGCCTTTCGTGTTGCGAAACAAGTCCGCACGCATACAGAAATCACCCGCGGTTCTGTTTCGGTTGGCTCGGTCGCGGTCGATCTGGCTCAGAAAATTTTCGGCGAGCTTGGCAATTGCAGAGTTTTGGTTTTAGGAGCAGGTGAAACAAGCGAGCGCACCGCGCGCGCGCTGGTTTCCCGAGGGGTGATCGATCTGCGCGTGAGCAATCGTTCAAATGATCGCGCCCGGGAGTTGGCACAACGCGTAGGTGGCCAGGCCGTCCGTTTCGATCAGTGGCCACAGCAATGCTGCGAGATCGATATCCTGATTACCTCTACTTCTTCGGAAGCTCCATTGCTGACTCCGACAAACCTGGGTCCCATGTTGGCCGATCGGATCGATCGCCCACTTTTCATCATCGATATCGCCGTTCCACGCGATGTCCATCCTACCGTGAATGAAATGGAAGGCGTGTACCTTTACGACATCGATGCGTTGCGGTCTGTCGCGGAGCAGTCGCTTGCCGTGCGCCGCCAACAAATGGCTTCCGCCGAAGCGATCATTGCCGAACATGTCTCAGATTTCCTCGAGAAAATTTCGTGGGAACTGGGTCGCGCTTCGCAAAACACGGGACATCCGCCGGTCGCTGACAGTTCGCTGCGCGCATCGCAGCCGTAGTGCCCTGACGCTTCCCCTGCCTTCTATCGCAGGCTACATTCCTGCGATGACAAAAAAAATCATCCTGGGCACGCGCGGCAGTGAGCTGGCACGTGCGCAAGCCCGGTTGGTTGAAAAGGCAATTCAAGCGGCGCGACCGGACACGGGAATCGAGACGAGAATCATCGTCACGCAAGGCGATAAAGCCAGGCTGCTCGAGGGCCAGGCTGGTCGCAAAGGGTTGTTCACGGCCGAAATCGAGCGAGCACTTCTCGCCCAAGATATCGATATTGCGGTCCACAGCGCAAAAGATCTTCCTAGTGAAATGAATCCAGACGCAGAAATCGCCGCAGTTCTTCCTCGTGCACCGGTGGATGATGTGGCGATTTCAAAACATTCGAGCGGTTTCGTTTCGCTGCCGCACGGCGCGATTGTTGCCACCGGTAGTGTGAGAAGAAAGCGCCAGTTGCTTTGGAAACGCTCAGATCTCAAAGTTGTCGATCTTCGCGGGAACGTTCCGACACGGCTGCGCAAATTGCTCGAGAACAATTGGGACGCTATCGTACTGGCACGTGCGGGACTTGAACGCCTCAGTGAGTCGCCCGCTCTCGACGAAATCAGCTTCAACGGCGGCAAATTTTTTGTTGAGATCCTTCCGCGCGAAATTTTCCTGCCCGCAGGCGGTCAAGGAATCATTGCGATTCAAGTTCGCGCTAATGATCAAACCATGAAGGTGATTGCCGACTTTGTGAACGATCCCGAGACATTGCTTTGTTTGCGGGCCGAACGAGAGTTTCTCCGTTTGTTGCAGGGCGACTGTAATTGTCCGGTGGGCGTGCTGGCGACAATTGAGAACGACAGGATGAAACTGAGGGGGCAATTGTTTACTGATCAATCAGCAGAGCCATGGGAAGCCGAAGTGAAAGGCATTCGCGATGAGGGGGAACGTTTGGCATTGCACTTGTTGAAGTTGTTGCGAGCATGAGCTCGAGGAAGACCAGGATTGGGAGCGGAAAGGTTTACCTGGTTGGCGCCGGGCCGGGCGACCTCGGTTTAGTAACATTGCGCGCCAAGGAGTGCATCGAGAACGCGGATGTGATCGTTTACGACCATCTGGCGAATCCTGAGACGCTCGGCTGGGCGCGGGACGATGCCGAAATTATTGACGCTGGTAAAACGCCTGGCGAATCGCGAATCAGCCAAAATGAAATTAATGAATTGCTGATCGAGAAAGCGCAAGAAGGAAAGCAGGTCGTTCGGTTAAAGGGCGGGGACCCATTTGTGTTTGGTCGAGGCGCCGAGGAAGCGCAGGTGATAGCCGACGCGGGTATATTATTCGAAATTGTGCCTGGAATCACTTCGTCTATCGCCGGGCCGGCGTATGCGGGTATTCCCATCACGCACCGGGCGCACAATTCTCACGTCACATTTTTTACGGGACACGAAGACCCTGCGAAAATGAAAAGCGCAATCGATTACGCTGCCCTGGCGAAACTTGGCGGCACCCAGGTTATGTTAATGGGCGTGGAACGGCTCGAACCGATCACGAGCGAAATGATGAAGCACGGTGTGCGCAGCGATTTACCGGTGGCATTGATTCGCTGGGCGACTACCGGCCAGCAAGAAACGCTCACCGGAACACTTGCAGATATTGCTCAAAAAGCGGTCGCGAATGATTTCGCGGCGCCTGCCGTAGCAGTATTTGGAGAAGTTGTCGCGTTGCGAGACAAGCTCAATTGGTACGAAAGACGGCCGCTACTTGGGAAAAGAATTGTTGTTACGCGGACAAGAAAACAAGCCAGCGTGTTAAGCAGCAAACTGCGCGCGCTGGGTGCTCACGTCATCGAACTGCCCACTATTCGGATCGAGCCACCGAGTGATTTGCGCGAATTCGCAGAGCTTGTGCAGGACGCACACATTTACGACTGGATCGTGTTCACCAGCGCAAACGGTGTCGACGGGTTTTTCGATATCTTCTTTAAATTATACGACGATGCGCGCGAGATCGGCGGCCCTCGGATTGCCGCCATCGGTCCGGCCACCGCACAACGGGTGAAAGACTTTCATCTGCACGTTGATCTTCAGCCCAAAGAATTCGTGGCCGAGGAGGTAGTGCGGGAGTTCAAGAAACAGGGAAGCGTTGAAAATTTGAAGATTCTTTTGGTACGCGCAGAAAAAGCGCGGGATGTCCTTCCGAAAGGGCTCTCGGGCCTGGGAGCAATCGTGGACGAAGCATTTGCTTATCGGACCGTGCCCGAGACGCGCGACATTAGCGGTGCACGCAGACAGCTGGCGAAAGACGGAGCGGATTTAATCACGTTCACCAGTTCTTCGACGGTGGAAAATTTTCTCGCCCTCGGGCTACCGTGGCCGAAAGGAATGCAAGTTGCCAGCATCGGTCCAATCACGTCGCAGACTGCGCGCGACCATGGTTTGAAGATCGACGTCGAAGCTCAGCGACACGATATCGACGGTCTGGTGGACGTGATCGGCGTATTCTTTGCCAGAAAGCCTGCCGAGAAGAGTTAAAAGAGGTAAATCGCCACGACGAACACCGCTTCGTTGGGTTACCCTCTTACCTCCGTAACATTTTAGCTTTTACTGTGGCTTACGACGGATTGAATCGGAACTTGGTTCGGCCTCGCTTCGCGTTGGCTTTCGCTTTGCGACGGTGCTTTTGCGAAGGCGTCTCGAAGGCGCGCAAACGGCGGACTTCCTCGAGAATGCCCTCGGCATCCAGCTTGTTTTTCAGCCGCTTCAACGCGCGATCGACGGGCTCACCTTTGCGAACGATCACTTCTGGCATCATTAATCACTCCTGACTTGAACGATAGATTCCTAATCGGCGAGCGGGAGCCTACTCGGGCCAAGGGTCCCCGTCAAATCTGCCCGAAAAAGGGCCCAAAAACCCCAACTGCCCCTGCAACGGAGCAATAGACGCGAGAGCCGGGCTCCAAAATGGCTCAGCGCTGGGCAAGAGGATTGGCCGCTGACGCTTTTTCGGTAATTTCGCGTCGCAGGGCCGTCGCGCCACCGCCGCGGGCGCGTGTCCACCAAAGCACGATGGGCGAGGCGATAAAGATGGAGGAGTAAGTACCGACAATTACGCCAATGATGATTGCCAGCGAAAAATCCCGCAGCACCGCGCCACCAAAAAAGAAAAGGCACAGGATCGGAATAAGCGTCACAGTGCTCGTAAGAATGGTTCGGCTCAGAGTCTGGTTGATGCTCGAGTTCATAATTTCGTCGATGGTCCCGCGCCTCCCGCTGGCCAGACCCTCTCGGATCCGGTCGTAAACGACGATGGTATCGTTAATGGAATAGCCGGCGATTGTCAGGACGGCGCCAACCATCGTCAGCGTAAGTTCGCGGCCGAGAAGCGAGAACACGCCAACCGTCATGAAGACGTCGTGCAACAGTGCAACAATGGCTCCCACGGCAAATGCAAGTTCGAAGCGGAACGTCACGAAAATCAAAATCCCAAGAATGCCCAGGCCGAGCGCAATCAACGAGCTTTTTGCCAGCTCACCTCCTACCAGCGCACCGACGCGTTCCGAGCCTTCCACCTTAAAACCAGCGTTTGGAAGCGTCTTCATGATTTGCTTTTCTACCTTGTCGCTGGTGTTCAATGGCGTGCGGATGGTGATATAGCCCTTGCCGGCTTGCGTAGACTCCTGAATTGACGCATCGGCAAATCCGAGCGGCTCTAACGCGTGGCGGACCTGCCCGATATCAATCTTGCCAGGCGCGCTCAGTGTGATCAGGTCGCCACCGCGGAAATCCACGCCAAAATTTCGATCGCCCCGCAGATAAAAGGCACCTGCACCTGCGATCAGCAGCGCGAGCGAGCACATGCACGCGATAAAGCCTTTTCCGAGGAAATTGATATTCTTTGCTGAAATCAAGTGCAGCATTGAGATGTGTTTGAGCCGGCCTGTATCGACCAGCCAGCCGAGCGCGTTACGGCCCACGATGAGCGCTGTAAAAAGCGATGCGAAAATACCGAAGGTGAGTGAAACCGCAAAGCCCCTTACAGGTCCTCGCGCCTGCCAGAACAGAATAATCGCAGTGATCAGCGTCGTGACGTTTGCATCAAAGATCGAACTGAACGCTTTCTCATAAGCAGTGTTGAGCGCCACCTTGAGCGATTTTCCGAGAGCCATCTCCTCGCGCAACCGCTCGTAGATGAGGACGTTCGCGTCCACGGAAAGTCCAATCGTCAAAATAATGCCGGCAATGCCAGGCAACGTGAGGACGAAATGAAACATCGTTAGCGCGCCGACGAGCAAAATGAGATTGATGATCAGGGCGAGATTTGCGACGAGACCGGGAATTCTGTAGTAGATGCCCACGCACACGAGGGTGATGATCAGGCCGACTAAACCAGCGAGAATGCTGGCCCGAATAGAGTCTGCACCCAGTGTGGGCGAGATGCTGCGCTCTTCCTCAATGCTCACAGGCGTTTGCAGTGGGTTCTGCAATACGCTCGCCAGACCCCGCGCTTCTTCTTCGGTGAATCTTCCCGTGATTTGGGCGTCGCCTCCATAAATGGCGTCCTGAATCACAGGCGCCGATTGGATGATCCCATCAAGCACAATCGCGAAGCGATGGTGAACGTTTGCAGCCGTAATGTTACCGAACTGCTTGGCGCCCTCGCTGTCGAATCGCAAATGAACTACCCAACCGTCTCGTTCATAAGAGGCGCCCGCGTTCGAAACTCGATCGCCGGCCAAGTCGGCTTTCTTTTTTACCAGCAATCGTTCCTCGACCGGTTTTTCTCCCTCGGCCTGATGTTTATGAGTTTCGATCCTGAACTCTGGCGGAATTACTTGTTTTCCCTGGTCGATTTCGCGTAACCGCTCGCCGTTATCCGGATAAACCATGCGAAACTCGAGCTTCGCTACCCGCGATAGCTGATCGCGTGCTTCCTGAATCTTGGCGGTGTCGAGACCTGGAATCTGGACCAGAATCCGATCGCTTCCGACCGGACTGATTATCGGTTCGCTGACTCCAAAAACGTCAATACGCTTTCGAATCACCTCGACTGCCTGGTCGAGCATGCTCTTGGTCACTTCTTTGTCGCCGCCCTTCAGTCGGATGAGGAAAGATGTGCCGCCTTGGATGTCGAGACCGAGCGCGATCGTCTTCTGGGGCGGCCAGATCGTGGCGATGCTAAAGACGACGAGCACCAGAAGGAGGGAGGTGGCGAGTAAGCGTTTCCGCAACCCTTGATCGGTAGCGAAATACCACCCGAAAAGGACGAGCATCGCGAGCCCGACAATAAATGTAATCCCAGGGGTCATTCCGATTTTAACGATTTAGCGATTCAACTTTCATCGACCATCAGCTTTTAACTATCAGCTTTCTTTTAGCACCGTCGTGACGGCCGATTTCTCCATTTCGATTTTGACGTTGTCGGCTACTTTCACCAGCACAGTATTTTCCTTCACATTCGAGATTAAGCCGTGGATGCCGGCATTGGTCACGACCCGGTCTCCGGTTTTCAAACTCGCCACTAATTGCTGTTGCTGTTGCTGCCGCTTCTTCTGCGGTCGGATCATCACAAAGTACATGATGACGAAAATGAAAATCAGCGGTATGAAAAATGAGCCAATACCGCCACCCGGCACCTGTTGAGGAGCCGCACTTTGCGCCTGAGCAAGAAACGTCTGGAACATATTTAGAATTGGAGAGCGCACCTTAAACGCGAAAGCGTTCCCTGCAATCGTTCTTTCGCGCCGCTCGTATTATCGATTGGCTTGCCGAGTCGTAGCTCGCCGCGTTTGCATTCACAAAATCAACAAAGACCGGCTTCGCCGAGCTTTCAGCGGGACACTCTTTCGCTGTGGTCCATGACGGCTAGCGAAGACTGGAGGTAAGGGGATTC
>DATHHK010000030.1:0-2575 GCA_035317225.1 Candidatus Udaeobacter sp.
CAACGATTCCGATTTACGGTTCAACGCTCTAACGAGTCACGCGGCGAAGCCGAGTTGACAGCTTGGCGAGGGCGCGCTTACAGAAGTGGGGTTTTATTGCAGCATGCGGACTCTTCTTTCACGGGCTACGCAGGTCGATCCAAGTTTTAATGTCGGGCTCGGCTTGGTTGTGATCCTGGCATTGGCAGAAATCTTCGCCGTCACCTCCTATTATGTAGGCCGGGTCCGACCTGTGCGAACGCCAGCGCAGGCAGTCGCGACGACGATCGCACGCCCCGCGGCTCCTCCCGTCTCGACATCGGCCCCGCCGGCGACACAGACGGCTCCTTCACCCGAAACGGTTGCCCAAACGCCACCTCCGTCTCTTGTCGATCAGCTGTTGCGGGAGGGTAACGAGCTGCGTGACCGCGGCGATACAACAAACGCGCTCGCCCGCTTCGAGGAAGCGTTGGAGAGTGAACCCAGTAACGTCACGGTGCTCGAAGAAATAGCCAAGACATATGATTCCATGCAGCTGTATGACAAGTCGAACGACGTGTGGCGTAAACTACACGACATGGGCCCGTCTGCCGGACAGGCGTATGAGTTGGCTGATCAGCGCTTAAAGCTTGGAGTGTCGGCCCCAGCGACAACAGACGCAGGCATTACGAGCGCACCGCTCGATGCCGCATCGCACCGGGATGTCGGCGGTAATCCGGAGGGCTCCGTCATGGGCCTCACCGAGGTCAAAGCTGCTGAGGCACCGGATCCGGACGCCGAGACCAATCTCGCACTACGGATCGGCATAAAAAAACAGACCGGCACAACGGTCGATCATACCAAAGTAAAGATCTTGGTGGAGTTTTACGACACCGTTGGCGACAAGGATGTGAAGCTCACCGACGCGGACGTAAATTACGAATGGCTGACGCCAAAGCATGATTGGGCCGGCGCGGACCCCGAGGTGCTCTCGGTCAGTTATCTCCGCCCGAAAACAGGAGTCGGATCGCCAGAATCATCGCTCTCTGAAGCGGCAGCAAGCGTCCGACCCGGGCAAAAAGGCAGAACCAAGAGTTCCTTCACAGACAGCGGAAAGCGAAAATATCTCGGATATCGGATCCGAATTTATTACGATGATAAATTGCAGGCCGTTCAGGCCGAACCATCGCGCCTTTTGCAGCTTTTTCCTGCAGCTGAGAACAGCTCGGCACCCTGAACGCAACGAGAGCGAAAGTTACAAGCGTTACAAAGTTAAAAGGGTTACAATAGACTGACTGAAAAGAGTCGCGATGCGTAAACGTTGTAACTTTGTTAACTCTTTTAACGTTTTAACCAGCTGCGTCATTCGGATCTCGTCATGTAGCAATGTGATTGGGCGCATCCTGTTGGTCGCGTGCCTTCTCTTTTTCGCCGCTAGATCCGAAGCGCAAATTCAGGTCGACCTGAAATTCAAGCGATTGCAGTACATCGCCTACGAACCGGTCGTGGCAACACTCAGCATCACAAATTTGGCCGGACGCGACATCGACCTTCACAATGCCCTGGGGCAATCATGGCTGGGATTTGAGATAACTGGAAGCGAAGGTCAGCCCATTGCGCCGATGAGTACCGAAAGCGGTCAGGCGCCCTTAAAGGTCCAAGCCGGCCAGAGAGTCACGCATCAGGTCAATCTGACTCCACTTTATCCTGTGCATGATTTCGGCACTTATCATGTGCGGACGAATGTTTATTTTGCCGACTTGGAGAAGTTTTTTTATTCTCCAACGCGAGTTTTTGAAGTAACCGACGCGCGGCCAATTTGGCAGCAGACAGTCGGCATTCCCGACGGCGTTGCGGCGCCTGGCAACGCGCGCACCTACGCGCTTCTCACAAACCGGTTTCCGGACCATACTTCTTTGTACGTGCGCGTGCAGGACAAGGACAGTGGAGTTGTGTATGCGACTTATTCGTTAGGCCGCGCCATCGCCTTTGAAGAACCACAGACGGAGATCGATCACGCGAATCAATTGCATGTTCTGCATTGCTCCGCGCCTCGCGCCTGGGCGTATTCGCGCATCGGCTTGAATGGTGAATTGCTGGCACACTCCTCCTTCATGGAAACCAAAACGCGACCAAAGCTCGTTCGCTCCGGAAATGGCGAAGTGGCCGTGCGTGGCGGCACGATTGAATCGCCGGCCGCGCAAAGCTCCCGTGGCACAGCACCGAAACTATCAGCTCGCCCGCCTGAACTGCCGAAGGACGATTAGTGATGTCGACAAATCTTTACCGATTCAGTCTGTTTGCCTCCAGTTTGCTGATTGCATTTCTGGGGACTCTCTCTCCGGCTCACGCGAGGCGAGCGTCTAAAGACAGCGGCTCATCGACTACCGTAGTAATCGACGCCGGTCATGGTGGCTATGACCGGGGCGGGATTCCAGGCCAGAGGGTCGCCGAGAAAGAGATGACGCTGGATGTCGCGCAACGATTGAAGAAGGTGCTGGCAGCTAGCGGGTATCGCGTAGTAATGACCCGCGATAGTGACGTGTTCGTGCCACTCGGAACGCGCGTTGCGATCGCCAACTCTTATGCCAACGCGATTTTCGTTTCCGTCCATTTC
>DATHHK010000031.1:0-3375 GCA_035317225.1 Candidatus Udaeobacter sp.
GGAGATAAAATCGTAACCAAGATGTTTAGCGACAGCGTCTATGGCGGCAAGCTGAAGGCGAGACGTGCCGCGCGAAAATTCAAGCAAGCGGCTCTGCGACGTTTGCCTCGAAGAAAGTTTGTCGGATTTAAGTAAGCGCGCAACAATCGTCGCCGTTTTTCCGACGATAAACTTTCCAGCATTCGATAAATCCTGGCGCAAAATCGTCTGGTCGCGCCGCGGCCCAACCATCGACGATCGTCTCAGGAAAGAACCCGCCTGCTTCAATCTCAGTTCGATTTGGCGACAAGTTGCCCGCAACTTCGCCTCGATAAAGCCAGACGAACTCCTGGTCAGTACGTTCTGAAGCAGGAAGCTTTGAAATTTTATCAAGACGAACACTGATGCCTAATTCTTCCTCCAGTTCGCGCCGGGCTGTTTCATCGTAGCTTTCCGTAGCGCCTACATGACCAGCAGCGCTCGAGTCCCATTTCAGAGGATGCCGATCTTTCCAGCGCGACCGTTGCTGCAAATACACCTCGCCCGCTGGGTTGAAAATCAGGATGTGAACGGCGCGATGGCGCAAGTTATTCCCATGCACATCGGAGCGGCTGGCGTCCCGCAGAAGTTTGTCGTTTTGATCGACGACTGGAAAACGCTCGTCGTTCACTAGCGGGGCATCCGGACAGGGCGGCGGCGCGATGAAATTGGCCAGGACGATCCATTGAAGTAACGAGAGCTCTTCTGCTCGAGCCTTGGGATCAATGTTGAGATGGCGTGAAATAAGGTCCCAGTCGTCGACCCGGTCCCGAAGCAACTTTCTCAGTTGCTTTCTCCTCTGAGAAAAACCAACGCGAATCAATTTTAGGAGTAACTCTTCATCGTGCGGAGGCAATTCCTGCGGGTCTCGCGGCAAGAGCCGCACCACTGCAGAATCCACGTCAGGTCGCGGGAAGAATACAGTTGCTGCAACGCTGCGGAGATATTTTACGTGATGCCGCAATTGGATGCGCAACGTGAGAGAGCCGTAATCATGAATAGATGGCTTCGCAGAAAGACGCATTGCCATCTCTTTTTGTAATGTAAACAACCATAGTGAGATAGGACTTGGATATGCAAGAAACTTTAAGATCAATGCGCTCGAAATGTTATAGGGAAGATTGCCAACTAATTTCACGCGTCGATGCGAAAACAAGATGCGGGCATCGAACTTGAGCGCGTCGATGTTCAGCACTTCCAGGTGTTCGCGACTGAAACGCTCGCGTAAGAAATTGGCGAGGCGGGTGTCCTTTTCGATTGCGAGAACGCGCGCGCCTTTCTCAAGAAGGAATTTTGTCAACGCTCCCAAACCGGGACCGATTTCGAGCACGTAATCGTCCGCAGTAATCTGCGCTTGATCGACAATCCATCGCGCAAGGTTTTGGTCGTGCAGGAAATTTTGACCGAGCGTTTTGACCGGCGAGACGTGTATTTCTTGAAGCGTCGCCCGTATATCGGAGAGCTTCATGGGAAAGTTAGCAAAGACACAGCGAACCCGGCGAAGTCAGTTTCTTGTTCACAAAATTATGTGAACAAAATATGCGGGAACCATGAATTTTATTCACAAGTTATTCACCGGAGATTTACTAGGGATAAGCCTGATGGGATCAGTCCGTCGAGAGACTACGCCTATACGCCGCTCACTGAGCTTCTTCCAATTCTCGACGCCCGCGTTTTTTCCGGCTCTTCAGATAGGTGCGACGCGCGTCCTTTAGTGAGACACCTTCAATAAAGTACGCAGTTGTTGCGCGACCAATCGCGTACGTTCCTGAGCCTGCGACCAGACCGCACACGACGTTCCCCCAGCCCGGAAAGAATTTCAGGACTGCACGGGCGCCTTCGCGCAGAAGCATGGCTGCACCGACATTAGCCCCGAGGGCGCCGGCGAATTCTGCGGAAGCACGCAGGCTGCGTTCCCGCCCGCTTACATACATGATCCCTGAAACCATCATCAGTTGCAGGCTGGTCAGAATGGGCAGATCAGCGAGCGGAATCGGCTGCGCGCCGATGGCCGTACAGACTGCGGTCGTCGATTTTACCAAAAGCTGCGCCACTTCCCGCTGCGCTTCGCGATCTCGCGATATCCGGATTATTTCCATCCGCGCTTCATTCGGCAACTCACGTGCGAGGATCGACATCAGACGCCGCGCTTCCGCAGGGGTCAGTTCAAATGCCCGATCGTTATCCACAGAAACCAGCCGAAACGTTTCCAAAAACGTGCCGCGTCTCGCAAGACTTGATCCTGCGACGCCGTCGTCGCGTGTCGCACTGAAGGCGTTGTGATCGCGCGAAGCGATCGTCTCCAGCGGCGGGACGATCACCTCGATTATCTTGCGATCCGATTCCAATGCCTCATTCCAGTTAAGATAACTATTTAAGTCAGCGAATTCCCGCGTCTCCAGCTCCTGCGCTATTTGCTCGTCGCGAATGAAAAAAATGACATCTGCAGCGCGATATTTGAGTGCGTCCCGGACGTGAATGGCCGCGGAATCGAAAACCCCGCGAACATCAATGATCGATATCTTTCCTCTCTCCGGAAAGTCGACCTCGAACCAGCGGCAAAGTGGAGCAGCAGCACTTGGCGCCGCGAATTCAGTAGAGCCAAAGAGGGCCGAGATGATTTTCCTGGCAGGCACCCTCGCCGAACCGGCAAAAAGAAAACGCGGTGGGCGCTGTTGGAGAAATAATTGCTTCAGCGGCGTGAGCTCGCTGAGAACAGCGTTCCGGATTTTGGAAGGCAGCCTGCCCGCGAGACGTTCCAGCCTCTCGACAACTTGGAGCAATGATGGCGTCTTCACGGCTGAAATCGTCCTCCCATCTTCACATTTACAAGCGTCCAATAGCTCAGCAGTGGAAAATACATTGTCGAACGCAAATGTTCGGCCATATAGAGATTCACGTCTTTAATCTTTAAACGGAAATTAAAAATCTTCCTTCCTTTTCCATGAGTCTAAATATCAAAATTCTCTCGGAGGCGGCGGACCAGGCACGTGGTTTGTGCATGGACGCTGTAGAAGCTTCAAAATCTGGTCACCTTGGACTTCCACTCGGCTGCGCCGATATGGGGGCTGTGCTTTATGGGTATGCCCTAAAGTACAATCCGGACAAACCGCGCTGGATCAATCGCGATATCTTCGTCCTTTCGGCGGGGCACGGCAGCATGTTTTTGTACGCGTGGCTGCACATAAGTGGCTACGACTTGCCGATGTCGGAAATCAAACGGTTCCGGCAACTGCATTCCAAGACACCGGGGCACCCTGAATTCGGCGAGACCCCGGGCGTCGAATGCACGACAGGCCCGCTCGGACAGGGAGTCGGCAACTCAGTAGGTATTTCCGTGGCGACAAAAATGGCTGC
>DATHHK010000032.1:0-4821 GCA_035317225.1 Candidatus Udaeobacter sp.
GGAAATCACTAAAACTGGGCCCAGTTCAGATTGAAGTCTGCAACTCGACTTCATGAAGCCGGAATCGCTAGTAATGGCGCATCAGCTACGGCGCCGTGAATACGTTCCCGGGCCTTGTACACACCGCCCGTCACATCATGGAAGTCGCTTGTAGCCGAAGTCGGCGCGCTAACCGCAAGGAGGCAGCCGCCTACGCTATGAGTGGTAACTGGGATGAAGTCGTAACAAGGTAGCCGTAGGGGAACCTGCGGCTGGATCACCTCCTTTCTAAGGAGATATTCATCGCCTTCGAGTCTCCGGATTCGAAGAGCGGTTGAATAGGTCGACGGCTAAATCCGCGGAGTGAATCAATTGATCACTTCCCGGACACGCCGTGAAGACTTTGGAATCGAAAGAAACCAAAGCTTCAAAGGAGATCACGGTAACGCACAATTCAGTCTTTGCTGCACATCGACTGCAATGCCGGATGACGACTCGTTGAGAATCGACATCCGGCATTTCGTTTTCCATCTACACGACCATCGTCGTAGTTCCGCTTGATTCGAAGTCAGCTCAGTGCGATCTACGGCTCGCCCCAAATTACTCTGCAGTGAAACGCCTATTCGTCACGGACGCTTCATTTGTCGCCAAATTGTTTGCGTCCAGTGAGCCGTTAGCATCGGCGAAATGTGGCAAAGGCGTGAGCGAACGTGCTTGCTCGAAGTTGAAATTGGGCAACCTCTCATCGTGAGTTTCCCTTCGCGGCGAGTCGCTTCGAGTGCCAGACACGGATAAGAATCCGCTTTTCGCGCTCGAAAAACGAATGGCGTGTCTCCGCACAAGACACGGCGACGCCCACTTGAATTTTCGGTCCAGTTTTCTTGCGTCCTACGCACACTTCACGCGTGGTTGAATTGTTCACCGCGAATGGGGCGCTAACGTGATTTATGATTTATCATTGCATTCGCTATACGATCGATCGACACAAGCTCGCGGACTTCGAAGCCTATGCTCGTAGATGGATGGAGGGTGACATTCTTCGACGATGCGGCGCCAAGCCCCTCGGCTATTTTCTGCCAAAGAGAGGTTTGGGCGGGGCCGATAACATCGCTGTTGCCCTTCTCGGATTCGAAAGTCTCGCTCATTACGAACAGTACCGTGCCAGACTTAGTGATGATCCCGACTCGCGGGCAAATTTGGAGGCGGCGGAAAACTCACAATGTATTTTAACTGAAGAGCGATCATATTTTTATCGCATTGGGTAACGGCAAACCATGCGCATTGAAGCAAACATAGCTCCGGTCGCGGCGCTTTTCGCCGAGCCAAGTCGCGCCGCGATCATGTCCGTGCTTCTGGATGGCCGTGCCGTGCCCGCAGGTGAACTCGCAAATCTGGCCGGAGTGAGCCCGACCGCCGCGAGCGCGCATTTAACAAAACTTATCGATGGCGGACTCCTGGCGGTAGAAGTCGAGGGACGGCATCGGTACTATCGACTGGCTAACACCGGCGTTGCTCAGGTGATGGAGGAGCTGGCGCTGCTTACCAAAGAACCGGCGATTTTTCGCACGCCGCCGCTTTCACGTGCCGCGCGAGCGTTGCGTCACGCTCGCAGTTGTTATGATCATTTGGCCGGAGAACTCGCGGTCGCCATCGCCGCTGCTCTGGAAGACCGGGGCTGGCTTGTACGCGGAGAAGGCAAACGCTACGAGATGGGAAAAGAGGCAGGGCAAAAGTGGTTTGCCTGCCAGGGAGTCAATCTCCAAACAATCAAACCTGGTCGGTACGGTCCGGCCAGACAATGTCTCGATTGGACGGAGCGTCGCCCACACCTGGCTGGACCTGTCGGCGCGCGATTATTCAAACGTTGGTGTGAACGCGGCTGGCTCGAACGCGACAATTATCACCCTCGGTTGGTGAAGGTCACCGCTTTGGGGCGGCGTAGCCTACGTCAGGAACTTGGTCTTACTTTTTGCAATGGTCCTACCGTCGATGGGGCAATATCCAATCGGTGAGCCTTCGGCACCTTGAGAATGTTTCGAACACAGGTAGCGGCAATTTGAAAGCCTTGTCCAATATGGATGAACTCGGAGGCAGAAAATTTCTCAGTTCGGCTTTTGTCTCTTTACGTTCAGGTTCGTATCGAAGAACTTCAACGCGGCGTTCCCGATGTGCTCGTGCAGTTTCGCCCGATCCACGCCGGGCGCATCGATGCAGGCGTCGGGATAGTTGTCTCGTCCGACCTGGTCGCACTCATTGTCGAAGATCTCGTGGCCAACCGGACCGGGCAGCACGTCGAGCTGAACGTGCGGGATATATTTCGCGGCAAACTCGGCGTTTTCCTTCGGTGGCGTTGCGGTGTCAGCGGCACCGACAATGAGATAGGCTGGAATCGTCATTTGCCGAAGCCCGGCCTCGTCCATACCAAAGCCCTGAATGTCTCCGGGAGCCATCGCAAATGCCGCTTTCACCCGATCGTCGCGCACGTCACGCGCGGGTTCCGCGTCAAGGCGCATTTGCTCACGCAGATACGCCGGCACCACCTGGTTGTTCTTCCATCCGCGTTGGTACGCCAGAAACAGTTCGGGATTAACCTTGGCCCCTCCGATCCACAGAGCGGTAAATCCACCTTGCGAATGTCCTGCTACGCCAATCTGATTTGGATCAATGTGTGGTCCCCAAGTCTTGTCCCGAAGCAGATGAGTGATGTCGAGGCTGATATCGCGTGGTCGCTGCCAAAGCATGTTACGCACATACAGTGCGCTCGAATCAAAGGTATTGGCCCGATAGTGGTAAACCATGGCGACGAGGTAGCCGCGCGACGCCAGGTAATCGCCGAACCAAGCATAGCCCGAGCCGTTCCCACCAGCCCCGTGCGAGAACATGACCAGCGGATGCTTCAGCCCATCGGCCACAATCGGCGCGTCTTTGTACAGATGTAACTTGGTGGACAAAAATAGTTTGAAAGGAGTAGCAGCGGCCTCCGGAGCAGCCGGATAGATCAACATGTAGTCCAGTGGTCTACCACCACCGGTCGGGTCAACATATTCCACCTGTCTCATCCCGACAGAATACGGAGTGGTCGGCAATACGGCCTGGTCGAGAGCGTATGCAGACCATGTCACAAGACTACAATGTGTGACGACAAAGCATACAGGCATGCTACAAAGAAAACGCCTGAACCCGTGTCGTTCCAAGCAAACGGATCGCATATCCGGATTCTGGCGATTGGCTACCTGGCAAAAGTCATCCGCTGCTTCCACGTTCTTACGTCACCTCGGGTTGATGATTTCGCTTGGGTTTCCCGTTTCTTCAAGGCCTAAAGCTGTCAGGCCAGTTGAGCTCGCGCTGGCTCCAACGAACAGCATGCTTGTTAGGCAGGCTGGGCGACGGATATTCAGCGCTTATCGTTCAGTTCACCTATTCGGACGAATGAGATCTGCCGAACATGGTTACCTATTAGGCACTACAAAACGGGAGACGAAGTTCGCGCTTAGCCGGCGAACCTCGCCACCGGCTTTCTGTCTTCCTCGGCGTCGTGAAGGTCCACCCAGGTCTGAATGTCGCCGCGATCTCCCATGCCTGACCGCTCCTTAGCCGCCTGCAGGTCCGCGCTTGCGTCATCTCGCCAGCCACGTTTGCCCAGAAACGCGTTCCAGATCGCGATTTCCTCTTCATTAGGGCGCCGGCCGCGCTCGAAACACCATTCGAGAATTTCATCATCTGATCCGCCTTTGAGCGTTCGTTGGACAAGCTCGTCGTAATTTACCCCGAGAAATCTCGTGCAACGTGCGTCAAACATCGTCGGATCTTCATCGACACCGGTAAAATAGTCTGACGGCAATTCACCCCGGGCTTTTAGCCGGATCTTGTCCAGCATCCGCGCAAAATAAATCAGGCCTTTTGTTTCAACGTGATCGCTACAAGGAGTCTGAGTCTGCATAGAAAAAAGATTCTGGCCTTGTGCTAAAGTGTCAACGATCCACTTAGGCCGAAATGGCCAGACCACTTCGATGGGAGCTTGCGGTCAGCAGTAGTTGCTCTAATGAGCAGAATTCGGATCGTGAAAGCAACTTCAGCTAAAAAATCAAGTAAGAACCAGCGCCGCCGGCATTCAATCATGGCTTTTGAAATGATTCGGTTGGATCGCTCTTTGGACGAACCACTCCACGAACAACTTTATCGCCAGATTCGCGATGAATTAGCATCGGCAACTTTCAATAACAATTCTTCCCGCCTCCCCTCCTCCCGCGAACTGGCGGTCGACCTGGGAGTGTCCCGATTCACTGTAAACGTCGCTTTTTCGAGACTTCATTCGGAAGGTTACCTTCAGTCCAAAATTGGATCGGGCACGTTCATCGCCGAACCGTTGCCCGAAACTTTCCTGAGTGCGCGGACTGCAAAAGCAGAACCACATATAGAACGCCCGCCTCGCCTTTCCGATCGGGTAAAAGATATTCCGGATCGGCGAGCCGGAAAACAGTTCGATTTCGGAATCGCCGGTCCACCGGGCGTCACGTTCGTTCCCGCCGTCGCAGCACTGGACGAGTTTCCAATCGAAATATGGGAACGACTCAGAGCAGAAGTGCTGGCAAAAAAGGGAGCCCACTTACTCCAGTATGCTTCAAGTCGTGGCGACCCCGACCTGCGCAAAGCGCTCGCAACGTATTTGTGCGATTACAGAGGTGCGCGCTGTCATCCAGGCCAGATCATCATTACCGCTGGTACGCAGCAGGCGATGATGATCAGCGCGATGGCTCTCGTAAATCGAGGGGAGGTCGCGTGGATCGAAGACCCGGGATTTTATCAGGCGCGCCGGACCTTTGGGTTCGCGGGGGCAACCGT
>DATHHK010000033.1:0-2120 GCA_035317225.1 Candidatus Udaeobacter sp.
CCGGTAAGCCCACGGCAATTGTCGCGGGCGCATTGCACTTCTCCGGTCCAAACAGCGTCATAAAATTGCTGGAGAAGCGCGGTTACAAAATCGAGCAACTATAGCCCGGAAAAACCGGAGAAGTATTTGATGCCGCGTCGATCGAGAATCGCGACGACTATTGCTGCCAGCGGATGCCTTGTCCTTGCAGTCTGTCGGCTCGCGGCTGCTGAGGTTGCTTCGAACGGTAAACATTGCCTGTGGCGCGTCACAAACGCCCGGGCACCATTTTATCTCCTCGGCTCCGTTCATGCGTTGCAGGCATCCGATTATTTTCGAACTCCGGTCATCGAAGAAGCAATCAAACAATGCCAGCAAATCTGGTTCGAGATCGATCCTAAAGACGAGTCCTTTGGAGAAAAACTCAGGGAAGCTGCAAAACTTCCCAGGGGCCAGTTGGTCCAGAGCAAAATACATCCAAAGACCTACGAATATTTGCGCAAGATAACACTCAGTGGGATGAACGATTGGCATCATCTTCGTCCGTGGGCCATCGCGATGATCCTGCGAAATCCAACACTCGGTAACCCGGATTATCGCTGGGGTGTGGATTCCTATATCGCACAGCGAGCGCGCTACTACGGTAAGCTCACTGGCGGCCTGGAACCTGTGGACGAGCATATCCATGTCTTTTCCGACATGTTCGACGCAGAAGGCGAAGTGGTCCTGCTGCAAGCTATTATCCACGCAAAGGAACAGACAGGGCAGTTTCGACAAGACGTGGCAGCATGGAAAGCCGGAGATGCTGCTCAACTTTACGCGATACACGCCGGTGAAATGAAAGAAGCTCCCACGGTTTGGTGGCGGTTGCTAGATCGGCGTAACGCACGGTGGATCCCGAGGATCGAAACAGCAATCAGATCGGGAAGACCGACATTGATTGTCGCGGGCGCACTGCATTTCGCCGGCCCGCGCGGCGTCATCGCACTGCTGCAAAAACGCGGTTATAATATAGAGCAGCTCTAGTCGTCATCGCGCGAACGCCGTAAAGAAAGGCGCTGCTACGAGGGCTGCTTCACGAAGCCGGCCCTTCCCATGCGCTACGCTCCGCCTCACACAGCGACTTATAAAGCGCTTTCGTTTTTTGCGCGATTGACGCCCAACTAAAGTGTTCTTCCACACGTTTGCGTCCTGCCTTGCCGAATCTTTCTCGCAGTTGTCGATCTTTCATCAGCTGATTGATGCGCCCGGCAAGACCTTGCGCGAATTTCTCCGGGTCTGTCGGCTCGAACGAACCTTCCTTTGTTTGTTCGAGTGGAACCAGAAATCCGGTCTCGCCATCGACAACGACCTCTTTGATTCCGCCGACGGCGCTCGCGACCACCGCGGTTTCACACGCCATTGCCTCAAGATTAATGATGCCAAACGGTTCGTAGATCGAAGGACAAACGAACACGGCTGCGTGGGAATAAAGCTCGCGCGTAGCTGTCTGATCCACCATTTCATTGATCCAGATGACTCCGGGCCGCTGTGCTTTGGCGCGATCCACTGCGCCTTTCATTTCTTCCCCCATCTGCGGCGTATCGGGCGCAGCGGCGCAAAGAACGATTTGGAAATCGCCATCCATGAATTCGATTGCGCGCAGCAGGTGTTCCAATCCTTTCTGCCGGGTAATGCGACCGACAAACAGTAGATACGGTTTATCCGGATCGATGCCATAACGCTTTAGCGCGGCGGTGGAATCGACCTTCCGGTATTGATCCAGGTCGATTCCGTTGTGGATCACATGCACTCGCGCGGGATCCACATCGAACAATCGCTCGATGTCACCTTTCGTCTCGCGCGAGACGGCAACGATCGCGTCCGCCATCTCCAGCGCAGTCTTCTCAACCCAAAGCGAGAAATCGTAACCACCGGCAAGTTGTTCGCGCTTCCAGGGTCGAAGCGGTTCAAGCGAGTGAACCGTGATCACGAGCGGGATTCCATAATTCTTTTTCGCCAAAATCCCCCCGAAATGACTATACCAAGTGTGACAATGCACGAGATCGGCATCGATGTTGGTTGTGTTGAAATCGGTACATCGCCGCACTGCGCCGAACACAGAGCGCAACGGTTTCGGACAAGTGAAATTACTCGTATCA
>DATHHK010000034.1:0-5091 GCA_035317225.1 Candidatus Udaeobacter sp.
GGCGCGCACGTGCACCGCCTGACACCGAGATGGCTGACGCGTCTGGCCGATCGCGCGACACGGAAAAACAACGAAGAGCGAAGCCAGTAGTTGTAGTTCGTAATCGATCTTATCAGGTTCCGGATTGCATTGAGCCTTGGACGTTGGACGTTCGTTTTCTAAATGACCAAGCGTCTCTTCGTCGCGATCGATCTGCCCGATTCGACGCGCCAATTGCTTGCGGCCCTTGATCCGCACGTTCGCGGTGTGCACTGGACCGACCCGCTACAGATGCATCTGACGCTCAGTTTCCTTGGTGACGTCCCGGATGAACCCGACCCTGCCCTGCGAGAAAAACTCAGCCTAATCCAGTTTGGCGCTTTTTTTTTGCCCATTGTTGGCGTCGGAACGTTTTCTGCGAAACGTTCGCCGAAAATTATTTGGATCGGCGTCGGTAAGGCGCATCCGCACTTGTTTCAAATTTACAAGCGGGTGCAGGAGGCGGCGCTCGCTGCCGGCCTCGAGCCGGAGCTTCGGCCATGGCATCCGCACATTACGATCGCGCGCTGCCGTGATGTACCCGTCCAATCGCTCCGAAAGTTTTTGCAGGCCAATGCCGAGTTCGATGCCGGAATGGTCCCCGTCGAAGCGTTCCATCTTTATTCGAGCAAGCTCACACTGGGGGGGCCAATTCACACGCGCGAACTCACGGTCAGCTGTAGCCGCGGGCGCTGACCGCGGCGCGCCGCAGCGAACGGCAGCGGCTACAATCCTTTGCTCGAGAGTGGCGCGGCCACATGCTCCAGCGATTGTCGCTCGGCTGGGACGCCAATCCATGCTTCAACGATTGCACCGAAAATCATAAGAACTGCCGCTACCAGATATCCGATGAAAAGCGCGGTAATCGATCCGGTCCCGATGATCCATCCAAATAGCAGAGGCGCGCCGACGCCGCCTGTCAGCGTTCCGATCGCGTAGAAAATTGCGATTGCCAGCGCGCGGATTTCCAATGGAAAAATCTCGCTCACAGTCAAGTAAGCTGAGCTGGCTGCAGCTGACGCAATGAAGAAAATTATTGTCCATGCGAGAGTCTGCGTTTGTGCGGTCAGCACGCCGGCGTGAAAAAGCCAGCCGGTCAGCGCGAGTAAGATCCCGGCGAGTCCGTAAGTAATAGTGATCATCTTTTTGCGTCCGACTGTGTCGAAGAGATGCCCGAGCAATAGGGGACCGAGCACGTTCCCCAGGGCAAATGGCAACAGATAACTGCCCACATTTTGCTCGGGCACGGAGTAGAACCGCATCAGGACCAGCGCGTAAGTGAAAAAGATTGCGTTGTAAAAGAAAGCCTGCGTCAGCATCAGCACGAAACCGAGAAACGAGCGCCGGCGATGCTCGCGCACAATCGCGTCCCAAATCTCGTGCCAAGGCGTGTGTGTGCGTGTTCGAATACGCGTGGCGAACAAGTCTCTGTTGCGGCGGTCTGCGACTGCCGAACTTTTTGCAACGCCGATCTTTCGTTCTACCTCGCCGACAATCTGTTCCGCTTCCGGATTGCGGCCATGAATCATTAACCAACGGGGGCTCTCGGGAATCCAGCGCCGAAAGAAGATCACACTAAGGCCCAGTATCGCCCCGATTCCGAATGCGAGTCGCCATCCAAGCCAGATTGGAATCCGCCGCGGATCGAGCAGGAAAAGCGTAGCCGCTGCCCCGAGTGCGGCGCCCACCCAGTATGAGCCGTTGATCATCAAATCGACACGGCCTCGCACGCGCGCGGGAATCAGTTCGTCGATTGCGGAATTGATCGCTGCGTATTCGCCGCCAATTCCTGCGCCGGTCACCGCGCGAAAGAATGCGTAGCTCCAAAAATTCCATGAGAAAGCCGATAGCGCTGTGCCGATGAGATAAACCGCGACCGTAATAAAGAACAATTTCTTGCGGCCAAATCGGTCGGTGCCATAACCGAAAAGGAGTGCACCCAATACGGCGCCCGCTAGGTAGGATGTCGCGCTCGCTCCAACCCGGGCAGGTGTTAACCCGAGCGTTTCCGGTCGCGTCAAAACTCCGCCTAGCGCTCCTGCCAGAGTCACTTCCAGACCATCGAGAATCCAAGTGGCTCCCAGCGAGAGAACGATCAGCCAGTGCCACGAACTCCACGGCAAGGCGTCCAGCCGCGCAGGCACATACGACTCGATCGTTTCGCCGTTTGCCATCTTGTGAGTCTTTCGCGCAAAGAAGTGCGCGACGCAAAAACCATATTTTGGCCTAACGAATCGGTCCGCCGGCAAACGCTTTTTTTTCAGCCGAGGGTGGCCTGGCTCCATCGACATGCAACGGCGGTGAACGCTGGAGACGGCCTCCCCTCAGGCCGTTGAGCCGATCAATGGAAGGGCTTCTAGTCTAACAACTCTATCGAATCCCCCTTATGCAGCATACCTTCCACCAAAACAGCTCCATAAACGCCCGCCATACCCTCGTGAGCTTGCGCTACCTTTTTTAGTATCGCCGGCGCTTGTTCTCCGGTATCGGGATCGAGCGTGATAATCATGCAGCGCGAGTCGCGTTCCAGAATTGCGATGACCGCTTTCGGTCCGATGCGCACCGATCTGCCGACAAGTTCGTTTTCAGCGAAGCCTTCGGCAGATGTTAAGTCTACGTAGATATTTGCTCGAAAACGCCGTTTATCCACGCGCACGCGCGTTTCTTCAGCAAGTTGCCGGGCCGATTGCAGACTGAAGATCGACACTGGACGGCAATCGGTCATGGCACGCTGGGATTGCATCAGCGTGACCTGATGCTTTTGGTCGACGTCGTCTCGGAGCATTTCGATCAAAACCGGATCATCAATCGCAACAGTTTTTCCATCGGGAGTCTCAACATCGACAATTAACTCTGCGAGATCGGCTAAAAGAGGATTCGCGTTTCTGCTTTGTGCCTCGATCAAGTTGATAGGGCGCGACGCTCTGTCTGGATGACGAAATCGCGGACGATATTGCAAAAGCTTTCGTTGCTCGCGAGCTGTGAAATACGGGAATCCCTTGTGATTCGCAGAACTTCTGAATGCAAAGACCCGGTCGCCATAGATTCCGGAATAACTGGCAAAAGCTTCATCCAATTCCTCGCCGCGCATGCTCTTGACGGGGTAACGCCAAAGGCTGTCCACCTTTCCGACAACGCTCATAAACCCAAACCTATCTCATGAAGTTGTAGCCACGGCGCTGGGTCGCCGTGCGCCCGCCGGCAAAACGTCAGAGCGCCTCGACACAGCGAGGCGGCTAGAGCGTTTCTGAGATGCATTCCGTTTTTTCTGTCCTACTCAATAGCTACTTGTTTGATTCGCCGCGTTTCATCAGCGCGTTTGCTGGCAATGTCGGATCGAGAACCTTCCGTGCGCTTTCAATGCCCGTGACAGGCAGATTTGCGGGATCGATCAATCCGACCTGAACCAGCACGGACGCCTGGTCCCAGTAAATGTGTTCGTGAGCCAGTTTGCCATCTCTGAATCGAACGATGGCGACTAACGGAACTTCCACGCGCTTTCCGGTGGGGGCGACGCCCGGTAATATCCAATCCATACTAATTGTGTGCGTGAACTTGAAAACCATTTCGTCCACCAGTTGATCTTCGCCGATGGTTCGCGAGACCGGCGTCATTTGCGTATCAGGCGGCATCTGAGGAATAAACCGTTTTGAATAGAACTCGCGCAATTGGTCGCGGCCGACGCCTCCGGTCAGCACTGGTATGTGATTTACGTACGCGTCTTCGACCATTGTTGCGAGCGTCTCCTCGGTGTTGCGTGTGGAAAACTCATTTTTCACATGTTCATCCCAAAGCTGGCTTAGATTGTTTTTGGCGGGAATGAGATTCGTGTTTGCGTCTGTTTGCTTGGATTCAGCCATGATTTCTTCCGTTCAAGTTTTCGAAGCGTGACAATAAGATGGGAGGTTCACGAGCTAAACCAAGGCGCGGTCTTAGGTCGCGCGACCAAAAGCGCAGTACGAGCAGAATTTCTTACTTCTGCTCGAGAAAAGTGACAGCCCCCGTATCGAGACTGTAGTAGCCGCCGATTACCTGAATCTCGCCGGAATCAACTTTAGCTTTGAGAATCGGCGTCGAGGAACGCAGCGCTTTCACCACGTTTTTAACGTTCGCTTTTACGGTTGTCTCGAGATCGTCTTTCGCCGTGGCTTCAACCGCAGGCTTGATGGCTGTCACTAACGATTCGATGTGCCCGGGGGCTTTGCCTTTGGCAGCGATAGTTTCTCTGGCTGCCTTGACGGCGCCGCAACTTTGGTGACCAAGCACCAAAATTAAGCGCGTACCTAAATGATCGACTGTATATTCGATGCTTCCCAGGCCTTCATCGTTGATCACGTTTCCCGCAACGCGAACAACAAATAAGTCACCGAGTCCCTGATCGAAGACAATTTCGGGCGGAACGCGTGAATCGGAGCAACTGACAATGCCGGCAAACGGATGCTGACTCTTTGCCAGTTCGGTACGCCGTTTTTCCGCCTCGGCAGCACTCATGCCCAGGAACGTCATGCCGGCATTTTCATAGCTGTTCGCCGCCATGTACTTTCTCTCGTCGTTCGATTCATGCGGATGCTGCATGTTGCCGGCAGTGAAGCGCGCATTGCCTTCCTTGAGTTTGGAGATTGCATCGGCGGGGGACATGATCGGTTGGTCTGAATGAGTGGAATCAGCAGCTCGGGCAAATTGGTTTATCCCAATCAAACTAACAAGCGCGAAGCAGGAGGCGAGATGTGCTTTTTTCATATCGTTATTTTATCGAGAACAGACGCATTCGATCAATTCGAAAATTGATTAGCGAATCCAACTAAAAGACTGATGGATTGACCGCAGCGCTTGATCAGCAACCGCTCATGCATCCAACGAGACACAAGATCAGCGACCGCGACCCCTGTAAAGCACGCCACGCAGCAAAAGCGCTGACGGCAAACATACCAAACTTCAGTCGCAAGCTTGCTCGCGGTTCGCTGCATCGTCTGGTTAGGCGACTCGGTCACGGTTTAGAAGCATAGAAATAATAAACGGCAGTGTAAGGCACTCGCACTTCCTTGCCGCTACCCGACTGATCACACCCTTCCG
>DATHHK010000035.1:0-11950 GCA_035317225.1 Candidatus Udaeobacter sp.
GGGGTGTGCTATCTTGCGACCGTAAAGCGAAGGGCGCCTTCGTTTCCGAAAGCGCCCTTCATATTTTCGATGGCGATAAGCCGAATTCTGTCTGGCCAATTTCTCAGCCAGGATGATCATTTATCTCTCCCGACCCGCAGTCGCGGGACGAAAGCCCAATCCCGCATTCGGGACCGTGATGCGACGATACCCGAGGATCTAAGGGGCCGGCTGCCCTTCCTCTGTTTTGTCTTGCACCGCATGGGGTTTTTCATGCCTCGCGAATTACTCCGCGAGCGGTGAGCTCTTACCTCGCCTTTTCACCCTTGCCCGTGCTTTGTTGCCAAAGAACCGGCGGTGTTTTTTCTGTGACACTCTCCGTCACCGCAATTTTCCAACTGCGATGCCCGCGTGTTTTACGCGGCATGCCGCCGTATGGTGTTCGGACTTTCCTCTAACAAGCCGCAAGCGGCTCGCCAGCGATCATCTGCCATCGGCCAATAATTTATCACAACAGGGTGAAGAAGAAAACTCCGAAAAGCACCAGAGCACCCCAAAACGCGCGCATCCTGCAATAAGCGAAGGAGTTTCAAAGCGGAGATGGCACCGTCAAAAAGAAAATCGTGATCATTACGAGCGCGATAAGTAGTTTGCCCATCATTGCACCGAGATTCCCCAGCAAACTGCCCCAGCCGGCCCGGCCGGCGTCGATCATTCGCTTACCGGCGATGAATTCACCGGCCACCGCGCCGATCACCGGCCCAATAAACAATCCGGCGAGCCCTAAGAAAATGCCGATCAGCGCTCCTAGCAGCGCGCCGAACATTCCCCACTTTGTGGCTCCAAAATATCGAGCGCCGAAGTAGCCGCTTAGAAAATCCAGCGCATACGACCCCGCAGTCAACAGCACCAGGACGGCGACAGTTCCCCACCCGATGCTTTTCTCCGGACCGAGCATCATCCGGTGAAGGAGCGCGCCAGCAAGAATGATAATGGTCCCCGGAAACACAGGGAGCACCGTGCCAATCAAACCGACGGCGAACAGGATCACCGCCACCGACCACCAGAATAATTCCATCGCGCCTTTTTACTGATTTAGGGATTTAACGATTCGTTCTTCAACTCCGAAAGTTTTCGCGAGTAAACACTTTAACGTTCAACGAAGCCTTTGACCCAGCGATCTCGATTCCTATAGTGAAAGTCCCCCCTGATTGAATTCAAACTGGAGGAGTCATTTATGCCACTTGCCATTGGAACCAAAGCGCCAGATTTCACGTTGCCCACCAAGGTCCCTGCCGGACCAAAGCAAATCCGGCTCAGCGACAATTTCGGACACAAGAACACGCTTTTGCTTTTCTTTCCGATGGCGTTCACCGGCACATGCACAACAGAAATGTGTGAAGTCAGTGCGGGCCTGAATGGGTACATCGGACTGAACGCCGCTGTTTATGGGATCAGTGGCGACAATCCTTTTGCGCAGGAAGCATGGGCCCAAAAAGAAAACATCATCGTGCCACTACTAAGCGATTACGAACACAAGGTCGCGAAGGATTACGGCGTGATGTACGACTCGTTCCTGCCGCAAATGAACCTTGGCATGAGAGGCGTGCCGAAACGATCTGCATTCGTTATCGATAAGGACGGCGTGATCCAGTACGCGGAGAGCAACGACGACGCGCGCCAGCTTCCAAATTTCGATCAAATCAAGGCAAAGCTGGAAGAACTGAAATGACGCGAGTTATCAGTCAAGCGAAGTCGAGACAGGCCATCGCCGAGCGGGCCATTTTTGCTGCGAGATTCCTCGACTCCGCTTCGCGCCGCTCAGAATGACGACATTGAAATGAACGACGAATTCAAAACACTGAGAAAATTTGATGACGGTCAAGGCCGCGAAGGGTTCTTCTGTTCGCTCCCTGCCCTGGAAGAGCAGGGAATCGGGAAAATATCGCGGTTGCCGGTGAGTATCCGGATTGTTCTCGAATCAGTGCTGCGCAACTGCGATGGCCAAAAAGTCCGGCGCAAAGATGTCGAAGCGCTAGCGAGCTGGAACGCGAAATCGCCGGCAAACGAGGAAATTCCATTCGTCGTTGCGCGCATCGTTTTGCAGGATTTCACCGGAGTACCACTGGTGGTCGACCTCGCGGCAATGCGCAGCGCGGTAAAACGTCTCGATGGCGATCCCAAGATCATTGAACCGCTGGTGTCAGTCGATCTGGTGGTCGATCACTCCGTCCAGGTGGATTTCTTTGGTTCGACGCGAGCGTTGGAACTGAACCTGGACATGGAATTTAAACGCAACAGGGAGCGCTATCAGTTCCTAAAATGGGGACAGCAGGCGTTCAAAACTTTCCAGCTGATCCCGCCAGGCATTGGCATCGTGCACCAGGTAAACTTGGAATATCTCGCGAAAGGAGTTCTTTCAGCTCAAGGCACGATCGAGAATCAGCTTTCGACTATCTATTTCCCCGACACACTAGTTGGCACTGATTCCCACACGACGATGATCAACGGTCTCGGCGTCGTTGGCTGGGGCGTGGGTGGAATCGAGGCGGAAGCCGGCATGCTCGGTCAGCCAGTTTACTTTTTGACACCCGAAGTGGTGGGGGTGCACATGAGCGGCCAATTACGCGAAGGCGTCACTGCGACCGATCTCGTTTTGCACATCACCCAATTGCTGCGCGCGCAAAAAGTAGTTGGCAAATTTGTCGAGTTTTACGGTGAAGGCGCCGCGTCGCTGCCGGTGCCTGATCGGGCGACGATTGGAAACATGTCGCCCGAGTACGGTGCGACGATGGGATATTTCCCGATCGATGAAGAGTCGGTCAATTACTTGAGGGCAACGGGACGCAGCGAAGAGCAATGTCTTGCGTTCGAAAATTATTTTCGTGCCCAGAAAATGTTCGGCATGCCGCTCAGGGGCGAAATTGACTACAGCATCGATATCGACCTGGATCTAGCTGACGTGCAGCCGAGCGTCGCCGGACCCAAAAGGCCGCAGGACAGAATCAATTTGCCGGACTTGGAAAAAACGTTTCGTGAGTTGCTCGAAAAACCAGTCTGTGATGGCGGGTATGGCAAACAAAATGTCGATCTTCGCGAAAAGCATCTCGTGGAATTGAACGGCAGCGCTCCTCGCGACGACGCGATGGCTTCGAGCGATACGAAGGAAGATCAGGGAATTAATCCTGGGGACGAACTCAACAAGATTGAGATGACTTCAAACCGGCCAACACCCGATCCTGGCAAAGAAATTGAAGCTGAATCCAGCGACGTTTTTACGCACGGGCAGACTCATGTTGGGCACGGCAGCGTTCTCATCGCGGCGATCACCAGTTGCACGAACACCAGCAATCCAAGCGTGATGATCGCGGCCGGATTGCTCGCGAAGAAAGCAGTCGAGCGGGGTCTGCGTGTTGATCCTGGTGTTAAAACATCGCTCGCGCCCGGTTCGCGTGTTGTTTCCGATTATCTCAATAAGACAGGTCTCCAGAAATACCTCGATCAACTCGGATTTAACTTGGTCGGTTATGGTTGTACAACCTGCATCGGCAACTCGGGACCGCTGCACCCGAATATTGAGAAGGCGATTCACAAACACGATCTGGTTGCCGCATCAGTTCTTTCGGGAAACCGCAACTTCGAAGCCCGCGTGCACCAGCATATCAAGGCAAACTTTCTGATGTCGCCGCCGCTGGTCGTTGCGTTCGCGCTCGCAGGCCGGGTGCACATTGATCTTTCGCGCGAACCGCTGGGGAAAGATAAGGATGGTAATAAGACGTTTCTGCGCGATTTGTGGCCGAGTCTCAGTGAAATCCGTCAGGCCATGCAAACGGCGCTCTCGCCGGAGACTTTCCGCAAACTCTATCGCGATTTTGCCGATCAAAACCCGAAGTGGAACGACATCCCTTCGAGCACCGGCGACATTTACCAATGGGACGAGAAGAGCGACTACATTCACGAGCCGCCGTTTTTCCAAAATTTTTCAATGGAGGCCGGGTACATTGAAGAGATTCGAGGCGCTCACGCCCTTGGCATTTTTGGCGACACAGTGACGACCGATCACATTTCTCCCGCGGGAGCAATCAAGGAGAGTTCGCCCGCCGGAAAGTATTTGACGTCGCGCGGAATTCAGCCGCGCGATTTCAATAGTTATGGCAGTCGTCGTGGCAACGATCTGGTGATGACGCGCGGGACATTCGCCAACGTGCGGATCAAGAACTTGATGGTGCCGGGAACTGAAGGCGGCATAACCAAATATTTTGCTAACGGTAAAGGTGAAGAGATGTCGATCTTCGATGCCGCGATGAAATATAAGGAAACAAATACTCCGTTGGTGATTCTCGCCGGGCACGAGTACGGCACCGGTTCATCGCGAGACTGGGCCGCGAAGGGGACGTTTTTGTTAGGAGTGAAGGCGGTTGTCGCTGCAAGCTTTGAACGGATTCATCGCTCCAATCTCGTCGGCATGGGGGTGTTGCCACTGCAATTTCCCGATGGAACGACAGCGCAGTCCTTGGGGTTAGACGGGTCGGAGATCTTTTCGATTATTGGCCTCTCGGACACAATTAAGCCCGGACAAACCGCGACGCTCGAGATCGAAGGCAAAGGTCAACAGAAGCGCTCGGTGGCTGTGAAGGTTCGCATCGATACGCCAATTGAAATCGATTACTATCGGCACGGCGGGATATTGCCGTTTGTCCTCCGGCAACTGCTATCAAGATAACAATATCTCGCGCCTTTGGACAGTAATTGGGGAACCCTCTGCAATGAATGCTGAGCGCGGTGACTGACTTAATGTTTCGGCGAATTGTTCGCCATAAAGAGACGCTACGTCAGCGTGTAATTCCAAGCCGCTCGCGTTCCAGATTTTCCAGCGCGGATGTTCCACGCGGTATTCGCTGCAGCCCCCCCGCAGACGAGTGTATCCCCAATAGTGTTCCGTAATAAACTCAGCGTGTGACCCAACAGAGATTGATTGCGGTTCGCCGGATGCGCTGATCTTGAGAAATTCCCATTTCTTCCCACGTCGCCACGAATATTCGACACTCAAGCTGTCATCGACGTGCTCTATGTTGTGTTTCATTGGGAGGGCGAAGTAGCGTTCTCCGTAGAATGCACGAGCCACGAGGGCAATCGCGCGGCGAGGCACAAGCTCCCGGATGAAAACTACGCCACGTCGCCAGGTGTCGGCCGATTTTCTCCTCACGTAGAAGCGCAGGTTCACTTCTTCGAAATCGCGATGCAGCGGGATTGGAAGGCCTAGAAGACGAGTATCGAGAAACAGAAATCCGACAACGCTGACGAACGTCTCGCCGTTTTCATAATCGATCTCGGTGCCCGCCGGAACAAGCCGTTCAGTCAGAGCAGGATCGACGACGTAATTCAGCATCGCCAGATAACGCCAGTTGGCGGTGAGAAATGGTTTCACGCGTCAGTTAGGCGGGTTACGGTTCGCCGTTACAGAATCAATCGGTGACTGGGCGGACACGATAGCGGAGGGACATTCGCTCCGGCTCGGACACCGGACTGAGATCGGCACGTTGCGTGGCGAAAATCCAATCAGACCAAGCTTCGTCGTCCTTCCGTGGCTTGGGTGGAATTCTTAATTCAATAAATTGCGACGCCACCAGTTCATTGCCGATTGAGGCCAGCAGCGATCTGGTTTTGCTATGCGTCAACAGCGGGACATGTCCCGGAATCGTAGCATGTTCTGGATCTTTTATAATCCCGTTCCAGTCAATGAAAGCGTACTGATCTTGCCGATTGTCAGCGTAAAGGCTGACTCGGATGCTGTAACCGTCGGGCTGGTCTGGAATTTTAAATGTTGCCGGCGCGCGAAGCTCGAATTGCAGTTCGAGGCGCTTGCCATCGACGGTTGGAGGTTTGTCCGACACCAGATAGGGAACGCCGGCCAGCAGACCGGCGAGACCGCAAACAATCAGAAGCGACCAGCCTTGTGCAACGAAAAATCCAGCGGGTCCTTGCCGCCGGATCCGAATGGACGAAACGATTCCAATCACCAAGCCCACCAAAATTCCAAGCGGCGCGCACACAAACACGACGAACATTCCTCGACCGCCTTCCATGTTGGACATATGCGCCAGCCTGCTTAAGTAGTCGCCGACAAAAAAGGCCAGAACGCAGCCGAAGAACGCCGTGAAAAGCGCGATGACTGAAGCACGAAGAACGCGCATGAAGATTTTTGCCGGTAGCTTGCTTTGAGTGCGTGGAGCAATTCGCCCTTAGATTTTGCGGTCAAACCACCGCAAAAGGTCATTCGGAGCTCTGGTCAGAATTTTCCGTTAGTGCTTTCTCTCGTCCGATACGCGCGCCGCTAAAGTTTTCCTTCGCAGCGTGCTCAGCACTCTGCGGATCCCCGTGTCCATCTCCTTTCAACCCGCTCGAGTTGTTTGTTGGAGCTTCGCCATCGACTGAATCTCCCGCGGATTTTTTTGCAAAAATAAAACTCGCGGTCACTGCGGTGCGGCCCTTATCCAAAACTGAAATCACGGGCTGTCGCAGCAGATTGAGCTCTTCGCTATTTAATTTTGTAACTGGCTGAGTGAGGAATTCGATTTCTCTATTCAACGCGTCAGATTTGATTTTTAACCTGTCGAGCTCCGCCAGCATCAATTTTCTTGCGTCTTCCCGACGCGCTTCTTCGTGACGTTCGCGCACAACGATGTTTCGCAGGAGCTCGTTTTCTCTCATCACCCGGTCCGTCTCCTCGCTGTTTTGCCCGGTTAGTTTCGCGCCAGCGGTATCCAACTGCACCCAAAGCTCCGCAATTCTGGCTACGAGATACTGATTCTGTTTCTGACTCTCGGCCAGTTGCTGCTGCACCTGCCTGAGATCGAGATTCTCGGCAAGGAGTGCCTGCGCGGGTTGTTCCGTTGCGCTTCCTGTTTTTAGCTGGATGAGCGCTTCGTCGCGCTGTTGTTCTGCGGCAGCGATTTGCTTGTTTGCCTCGGCCAGTTTCGCGTTGGTCTCATCCCTTTGCTTTTCTGCTGTTGCACGCGCCCCTTCGGCGAGAGCAACGTCGTTTCTCAAATCTGCAATCTGCACCCGCAACTGCCCGGTAGTACTGTTCTCCTGCGATGCCTGCGTCTGCGCGAGCTGATCGCGTGCTTGACGTTCTGACTCCTTCGACATCTGGATTTCCTTTTGTGCATTCTCAAGCTTGGAACTTGTTTCCTCCAGACGCGCGCTGACGGCCTCCTTCTCTTTTCGCGCGGTTTCGAGATCGCGGTGAGATTTTTCAACCGCCGTCTGCAGTTGATCGATCTTCCGGCGCAATCTTCGGGTTGCTCCTTCAATTGCCCCATCGCTGGCCCCGTCGGAAGTCGCCTCGAATCCTTGCGGAGCTACGACTTCGGGGCCGGGCTCCGACCAGGCCTCAGTCTCGGGCAGCGAAGGAACAACCTCGGGCAGAGGACTCGCAGCTGCGTTAAGTTCATTATGCCTCGATATGCGCTCCTGAACTCGCAGGATTCCCTCGCCGATCTTGCGGCCGCGATATTCGACGATCGCGGACTGCCAATCCGAATGGGATCTCCTCAGCTCCTCGATCAGGCTTCCAGCGAACCGAAATTTGGCCAGGGCAGCCTTAAATCGATTTTCGTGCTCCAGCTTTTCGCCCTGCTGCGCGGACAGATAAGCTTTAAGAAAGATCTCGCTCGGATCATCCTGTTGCGCTGGAAGAACGCAGACGAAAACCGTAGAAAAAAGACAAACAAGCAAAGCTCGACTAACTCGCCGCGCCACCTGGTGAAGCGGGAGAGTGAACCGACTCCAGGTAGATTTTGGTTCCACCGGCGCTGACAATTAGTGGAGTGACCGGGAAAAGTCGAGTCCTTTGTTTGCAAAAAAGAATTGGAATTTTAAGGTCTTATTTCCGCATCAGCGATGGTGGCCGTAGCTCAATGGTAGAGCCCCAGATTGTGGTTCTGGTTGTTGCGGGTTCGAGTCCCGTCGGCCACCCGCCTCGCTCGACAAAGACGTGGGTGGCGCAGTTGCTGTCTTACCGCAACGACATCGTTGCTGGCAAAATGTTACAAAATCGTCATTTTTTTGTTGACGCAACATTTCATATTTGTAATTTCGCGCGCCATGGTCAGAAACCACAGCGGCACATGGCGATCTTCAGCGCATTCACGATCACTGAGCAACTATCAATGGGTCGTTGCCTTCGCAACGTTGACTCTGCTTCTCGTCACAAGACAACCCAGCAAGGCGCAGACGGCGGAAGCAGGACAGGTCACTGTTACGGGCGAACCTGTTCCGACTCCGACGCCTCATGACAATTGGCGTGAAATGCGACAGCACATCATGCCGGAAGTGTCGGGAACGGAAATCACGGTCACAAAAAAGGCAACCGTCATCAAGCTGGACCAACAACCGCCTATCGAAAATAATGACCTGCAGGATCTTTTTCTCAAGGCGCCGGGCTTTCAGATTACCGACCAGCACACGCCCGGGCAATTCAATTTCAACTATCGAGGCTTGGGCAATCCGCAAGAATCCGAGTTCACCCTGGTGCTTCGCGACGGCCTGCCACTCATGAGTGACTGGATTGGTTTCCCGACCCTTTACTATCTGCCGCTGCCTCAAGCGATAAGCGAGATTCAATTCATCCGCGGAGGTAGCAGCTTGCTGTATGGACCCGAGCCAGCGCCAGCAGTGAACTTTGTGACGAAACATCCTGAGCCAGGATCGCCATGGAATTTCTACACTGAACAGATTGGTGGCGCTTACGGATACTATTCCACTTTCAATGCAATTCAGGAGGCGGTGGGTCCTTTGGAATTTCGTTTGGATGGCGGGTACGTGCGTTCGGACGGGCAACGGGATAACAGCGCGTACGATCTGTGGCAGACCGATCTTTACGTAGGTTACAGGCCGGACGAGCGCCAATTGTTGGCACTCGATTTCTACTCCAGCCGGTTTTCCGGCGGTGATCCGGGAAGGATCACCTATAAGCAATGGGTAAATGACCCGAACTTTTCTTTCACGCCGTTCAATCATGACTGGGTCGATCGCTACACGACTGTTCTCCGATACGAACGCGATTTTGGAGACGGCTGGCTTTTGCAGGCGAAAGGATGGTTCACTCATCAAGAGATCGACGCGCGAACCGCGGCGAACAACAATCCAGGAGCGCCACACCCATTTCCCTCAAGTACTCTTTTCAGTTACGAGGAGTTCAATAATGGTGGGGCCGACATACGCCTCCGTAAGTTATGGGGGGACGGCACTATCTTTAAAGGCAGCGCTCTCACGTTTGGCGGGGTTGTTTATCATGGCGATGCGCCGTTTCAGCGATACACGCTTACTGATGAAACTAGTGGCCCGGATTTTCTAACCGCGCCCCGCGGTACCACCTCGGACCTCGTCCCACTCGATCAATCCAGGACCTCCAATTATCAGTCGATATTTTTCGAAGATCTTATCCGCATCGGGAAATTTCATATGGTTGGCTCGTTCCGCCTTGACCATGAAGACGTCGAAGTCGATTCAGCGGCCGCCCCGTGGCTAGCGACCGTTCCTCCCACCGGGCCGGCAAGCATTAGCGCCGACCACTGGGTGCCCCTGTGGGGTTTTGGAATGGGTAACGATTTCGGTAACCGCAACGAAACTTATTTCAGTGCGTCTTCGGGCTGGCGGCCGACACGGTTTTTCGATATTGCTGGAACCAGCCGCACCATCGCATTCGGTGAATCGATACCGGACCCGTTCCATTCGCTGGACTTCGAATTAGGTGTGCACGGTACGCCTTACAAAGGATTTTGGTATGACGTCGGACTCTTTTGGATGTTATTCGACAACCGAACTGAGACGCAAAATATCAGTAACACGGATTTCATCATCCTGAATACAGGCAGTAGTCGCCATCGCGGTCTGGAAGGCGAGCTCTCCTACGATTTTCTCGCCCCCTTCCAACATCCGCCAATGCCCGAAGTGCAACCTGAGTCCGGCAAAGGGGTAGTCGACGCGAGCAAAAATACACCTGTGCCTGGCATATCACTGAAGGATTATCACCCGCTCAAATTGATCGCTTTCAGCAATGTTCAGTTCCTCGACGCGGAGTTTACGGAAAGCACCCTCCTCATACCCAACACCGACAAAACGATCGTCGGCAATACGCCGGCATTCGCGCCAGAATTTCTAATGAAAGGCGGACTCCAGTTGAGAAAAGATAATTGTTTCGACATCACGTTCTCAGCTATCTATGTCTCACAACAATTCTGGCAGGACACGGACGTTGGGAACGCCCAGATCCCGAAAGCGCAAATTGCACCTTACAAGGTGTTTAATCTTACAGGGGATTTCTATCTTACCAGAAATCTGCGGATGATTGCTGGCATCACCAATCTCACAGACGAGAAATACTACGATCGCGTGTTCGCCAACGGCATCGAGCCCGCACCGCATCGCTCTGGTTACGCTGGTTTATCCCTGGCATTTTGACCGGCCCCGGCGCTGGTGAGAATAATGGATCGTGAATGGCGGCTTGCGCCTGTTCAGTAATCACGTACCACCATCACGTTCTCAGCAGTGCCTGTAGCTCAACTGGATAGAGCTTCTGACTTCGGATCAGAAGGTTGGGGGTTCGAATCCCTCCAGGCACGGATCACCTCCGGCCGTACTGCGGTGTTACACGCGGCATTGATGTCCTGACAACGCGGCGAGCGCATGGATGCCGGGGAAGCCGCGTTGCTTCGACCGGCAGGAACAACTATTGATTTCCTGAAGCAATGAATAGAGCACGAGATGAGAAGTTCATGCGCGCGGCGCTTAGCGAGGCAAAGAAAGCGCTCGGGCAGACTAGCCCTAATCCCGCCGTTGGTGCGGTTCTGGTCGTCGACAATCGAATCGTGTCGAGAGGACATCATCGCGGGGCCGGCCGCGATCACGCTGAGGTTGAGTGCCTTCACAATTTTGGTGCGCCATTGCCCGCCAGGGCCACGCTTTACGTTACTCTGGAACCGTGCTCCACAGAAGGACGCACTGCTCCGTGCACAGATGCGATACTTCAAGCGGGAATCAGAAACGTAGTGATTGGCGCGATTGACGTAAATCCGCGTCACTCAGGAAAAGGCATTGTGCAATTGCGAAATGCGGGCGTCAGCGTACGAGAGGGCGTTTTGGCCGATGACTGCGCGCAAATTAATGAGGCTTTCAATAAGTGGATTGTTACCGAGCGCCCTTTTGTTATCGCAAAGTGCGGAATGTCGCTCGATGGTCGATTGACGCGGCCTGCCGGTGAGTCTAGTTGGATCACAGGACGTTCCGCCCGCCGTCACGCACATCAACTTCGCGTCCAAGTGGACGCAATTTTGGTTGGCGCGGAAACAGTCCGAGCGGACAATCCGCGGTTGACCGTGCGCGGCGTTCGCGGAGCGCGACAACCCTGGCGCGTCGTGCTGACTCGCTCCGGAAAGCTGCCGCGTCGCGCACAGTTATTTTCTGACGAGTTCAGTTCACGGACCCTGATTTATCGACGCGAGCCTCTGGCCGCCGTGCTTGAAGATCTAGGCAAGCGAGGGATCACTAGCGTATTGATTGAGGGCGGCGGCAACGTGCTGGGTCAGGCGGTCGACGCGCGCCTCATTGATAAGTTGCAGCTCTATCTGGGTCCGATTTTAACCGGAGGGCCGGTAATCGCGTTCCCGGGACGCGGGGCTGAAACTGCCGCAAATGCACCTCGCCTTCGGCGTGTTTCGTACCAACAGATCGGCCAAAGCGTTTGCGTCACGGCATATCCGGAGATTTCTGGACACAAATAAATCGGAAAACTTTGCCTTCGCTCTCCTGTTTAATCATTAGGAGGAAAACAATGAAAAAACTTCTCTTAATTGGATTGGTGACAGGGGTACTGGCTTTCGTTCCGGCGCAGCGTTCTGACGCTCAAGTTTACTTCTCAGTTGGGTTCGGAGGACCAGGTTACTACGGATACTATCCGTACCGCTAT
>DATHHK010000036.1:0-17134 GCA_035317225.1 Candidatus Udaeobacter sp.
CAGCAGGTTGGCTTCATGTCGCGCCCTCAGGCGAACGCGAAAGTAATGGTCGACGACGCCGATTTCGAAAAGGCCCAAAATCTCATGGTCGAATGGGAAGCGACTGATCCCGATATCTCCGCGGCCCTTGTTCGTTGCCCGCAATGCAGCTCTTCGAATATCGAATATCCACAGATGACTCGAAAATTTATGACTCCTGCGCTCGTTGGTGTGCTTTGCACGCTCAAAATCATCCCCAAGGAGTTTTACTGCCAGGATTGCCATTTTACCTGGAGCAACCGGGAAGAGCCGACAATCGGACGGCTCTGGCATCGCTTCTTTCCAGGGAGCGAATCCAGCACTGAGGCCTCATAGGCAAGGCCGATTTCAGTGGCGGCGATCGATTCCTCGCACACTATTCTTCGTGTAATGGATCCCGGGTTGCCTTGGTGTTTACTGCTGCGGGGCCTCTCTGGGATTTCGCTCGGCGTTTCGATCACATTTTGTCAGCCATGAAGTGGCTCTTCGTGTTGTTGCTGGCATTGATCATCTTCGGTGGCGCCGCGTGGTTCGGTTACAACACCTTTGTAAAAGAAGAAATCGCGGTAAAAAAAGAGCAGCGTGGAGAAGTCACACCGGCGCCTGTACCGGACATCAGTCTTCCCGAGTTTCAGGCCGCAGCGCAACTCCGCCAGGATGGAAAATTAGCCGAAGCTCGCGATGCGCTCATTGCACTTATTCAAAAATATCCCACCGGAAAGCATCTCGACGAAGCGAAGGATTTACTCGGGGAAGCGAACGTTGCTATTCTGCTATCGCGTTATCCATCTCCGGAAAAGACGGAATACGTTGTGAAATCGGGAGATGTGCTGGCCAAGATTGCGCGGAAGCTTAAGACGACCCCCCAGCTGATCATGCGCATGAACAACATGAGCGGCACCATGCTGCGCATTGGCGACCATCTTCTCATCTCGCATCCAGATTTCTCGATGGTTATTCAACGGAAGGCGAATTCAGTCGTGCTTTTGAATCATGGGGCATTTTTCAAGCAGTATCATGTTCGCGAGGCAAAGTTGCCGGCTAAACAGCCAGCCAAAATCTCAGCAAAAGTTGCCGAAACCATGGCTTGGAAGGACGGAAAACGTGTGGGCATTGGCAGTAAAGAGTACCTCAGCAGCACCCGGTGGATCCGGTTCGCCGGGGCGGGAGGTTACACCTTGTATTCGGTACCGGATTCTGCGCACCCCAATCTCGATCAACCGCCGCCGCCAATGGGGCTTGGCCTGGCGGCTTCGGACCTTGAGGAACTGGGCAGCCTTGTAAACAACAGCACCGCTGTCACGATTACCGACTGAATCAGAGTCAAAAAATTAAAAAAGTTGCAATGTTAGAACGGACACGAATTGGACATGACCGCGAGTTTCTGGACCTTGTAACTCTTTTGACCGTGTAGCTTTTTAACTTCCATGGATTGGCAACCGCTCGATTTTGAAAAACCGATCTTTGACCTGGAACGGCGCCTCGAGGATTTAAAGAATCACTCCGACGCGCATGATGTCGATCTTGATTCGGCCGTTAAGGCCGTTGAGGAAAAACTTCGTGAAACACGGCGTAAAATTTATGGCAATCTCACTGCCTGGCAGCGCGTGCAAATTGCGCGGCATACGCAGCGGCCATTCGCGATGGACTATGTCGAACGGTGCTTTACAAACTGGATTGAGCTGCATGGAGATCGCCGGTTTGCTGACGATCGAGCCATGCCTTGCGGTTTGGCCACCCTTGGCACACAGCGCTGTGTCGTCATCACTCATCAAAAAGGTCGCAACACAAAAGAAAATGTGATGCGCAATTTCGGCTGCGCGCATCCTGAAGGTTATCGCAAAGCACTGCGATTAATGCGACTGGCCGAAAAATTTCGCGTGCCGGTCATCTCATTAATCGATACGCCAGGCGCTTTTCCCGGGATCGGATCGGAGGAGCGTCATATTTCGGAGGCCATTGCCGTAAATCTTCTCGAAATGATGAGGCTTCGCGTGCCGGTCATAGCGGCAGTCATTGGCGAAGGCGGCTCGGGCGGCGCGTTGGGGATTGGCGTGGCAGACCATGTGCTCATTTTGGAAAACGCTTATTATTCCGTAATCAGCCCGGAGGCGTGTTCAGCGATTTTATGGAGGGACCGTAAGCATGCTGCTGAAGCGGCCGAAGCGCTTAAGTTGACCGCACAGGATTTATTGAAGCTGGAAGTGGTAGACCAAATTATTTCTGAACCGGACGGCGGCGCGCATCGCGACTATGATTCTGTTGCTGCAAATCTAGGTTCAGCGCTGCGCCGGGTCCTGCAGGAGATTTCCAAGATTCCAAGCGACGAACTATTGGAAAAGCGGTATCAAAAGTTTCGCCGGATGGGTGTCTTCTGCGAAGCCAAAACCGCTACCACCTCGGCTCGCTCTTGATGTGATGTTTGGGACTTGGGGGAAACTGGCGAATGTCGTTGCGTGGCTCAGCGCCGTCGCGATCAGTGCGACACCTGCAAGAGGTGTCGAGCCAAACTTTCGTTTCGACCGCGATACATTCGCGTTCGCAAATCAAACCGTGTTCGAATATCACGACGGACACGCTTCTCTGCGGAAAAATTCGACGGTGAAACGAGACGCATACAATCGCCACTGTTTCGTGTTATGCCGCACCGCGATGCAATTTAGGAAGTTCGCGCGCTTCGATCCCAAGGGCGTTCCCTTGGACGATACGCCGTTGGCTGCTCGCGTTCGTGCCGTGACACACCGAGCGGCGTGGGCAGAGCCATTGCCCGAAAATCAACGAATTGTGTTTCCAGGATACAAGAACCTGCGGGAAATGAGCGAGGCCCGTCGCGAACTTTTGCAACTAAACATTGGGCATGGCTGGCCCAGTTACTTCCGACCTGGCAATGCGCGAATGATATTTCAGGAGGGTCCCGGGTATCAGGAGAAGACTCACAATCGTTTGAATGCAGCCTTGGCGCGAGGGGAGGTCTTTATCGGATTTATTACTACCTATCCTCGCATGAGCATCAATCACGCCGTTTTAATCTATAAACAGAAGTCTTTTTCTCCGAATCCTGGAGTCGAGCGCTATTTCGTTTACGATCCCAATCACCCGGAATCGCCGCGCGAGCTGACCTGGTCCCCGCGCGCTCGCAGTTTTTCGTACGAAAAAGATTGGGATTTCATTGGGGGCTCCGTTCGTGTTTACCGAGTTTATGACAAGTGGCTGCAGTAGTTTGTCATTCCGGGCGAGGCTGTTTGCCAACCAGCTTTATGCGAAATGCTGGAGGAATCTCCTATGTTTATGTTCGCCGGCGGCAGCAAGAGAATGTTTCGACTTCGCTTGACATGACACGAAAACCAACCAATGCCAGAAGTCCCATCACCGCAAGCCGACTCCACCGACTCCCACACCGCCTCCTGAACCATTGCCGCCGGTTCCGCTGGAGACGTGAGAATTCTATCTTACTGGTGGAAACAAAAACCGTAGCGCCGGTTCGACGCGTGCAGCCCAAGCCGCTTCGCTGTGATCGCCGCCTTGGGATTCCATGTATAAAACGTCCTTCTGAAGCTTCCAGCCTTTTTCCAGGAGGCGATTGAGTAATTCGCGTGCTTGTTCCCAGCCGGGTTCGGCTGTGCCCGTGTCGAGCCAGATTTTCAACGGCGGCTTCTGTTCGATCGAATCGACGAGTCGATAAATTGCGAAATCGTCCCACCAGATGGATGGCGACATCACGATGAGCCGGCTGAAGACTTGCGGATATAAAATTCCAATCGCAAGCGTCACAAGACCACCGAGGGATGAACCGCCTAATCCAGTGAATTCCGCATCCGGGTTTGTTCGATATTTTCGGTCGATGTAAGGCTTCAGTTCGTCAATCAGAAAGCGCGCATACTTTCGGGCCAGACCTTTGCTGCGTCTCTTGCGTTTCGCCTGGGCATCGATCACTCCCCGCGTCGGAGCGTATTCGTGGATACGTTGTTCGCCAGTGTTCGCAACTGCAACGACGATGAGCGGCTCAATGAGATTCTCTTTGATTAAGCGCTCGGCGGATTCGTCTACGCCCCATTCCACGCCTGCAAACGAAGTTGCCGCATCGAAAACATTTTGACCGTCCTGCAAATAGAGCACCGGATAACGCCGTCGCGAGAGACGGCCGTAGCCGCGCGGCAAATAAACCAGGATGTCACGCCGGTTTCCGAGGATCTTTGACGGAATCCCCCGGTGCCGCGTGATGTTTCCAGTAAGTGTATGTTTGGGCATCGAAAAACCAGACGGTTCGTCGAAGATCAAATAGAGCGCAAGCCTCTTAAATCCACTGGTCCAGCAGCCCGTCCGTTACCGGGCTTGCGATTTGGCCATCCTACAACCAAGATGGACGGGCTATTTTCAATGAACGAACGTTACATCAAATGGTACACGCCGTGGCTGAGCCGCGAATTTGAAATGAATGTCTTCGGAAACGGCGGCGGGCTGCCGCTCATTCTCTTCCCGACCTCATTCGGCCGCTATTATCAAAACAAAGATTTTGGTCTGGTCGGATCTGTGAGCAGCCATATCGATGCAGGCAGGTTGACGGTGTATTGCCCGGACGCGATCGATCTGGAAAGTTTTTACAATAAATCGATTCCTCCGGCCGACCGGATGCGCACACATAACGCGTATGAAAATGTGATCGTACGCGATGTGTTCGATCTCGCCCGCCGCGAATGTAACAGTCAGCGTGTGGCAGTCTGTGGAGCCAGTCTTGGTGCCTATCACGGGGCGAATATTGCTTTTCGTCATCCGGACACCATCAGTCATCTAATCAGCTTGAGCGGGTCGTTCGACATCAGCTCATTTTTCGACGGCTATCACGACGACAATATTTATTTCAACAGTCCCTACGAATACCTGCCGAACACCCCCGATCCATGGAAATACAACCACATGGGCATCGTCCTCGGCACTGGCGAGTGGGACAACACGCGCCATGAAACCTATGGGCTGTCGGAAATTTTGAATTCAAAGGGGATCAAGCACTGGCTCGACAACGGGAAATGGCGCGGCCACGATTGGAATTACTGGCGCGACATGTTGCCTATTATCTGTCGAAGGTGTGATTGCTGCGCGGGAAGACTATGAAACTTGTAATTGCCGCAACCGGTGCCAGCGGAGCGATCTATCTGCAAAGATTGCTTACGCAGATTGATTGTGCTGCAAATGAGGTTCACCTGGTCATGAGCGCGCATGCCGGTCAGGTTGCGAAGCAGGAGCTCAAAGATTTTAAGGTCCCATCAAATGTTTCGCAGCATTCTGAAAATGATATGAACGTGCCATTCGTCAGCGGCTCGGCGCGTTTTGACGCGATGGTGATTGTCCCTTGCTCGATGGCTACGCTGGGACGAATCGCTTCCGGCTGTAGCGACAGCGCGCTATTGCGAGCGGTCGATGTTTTTCTGAAGGAACGCCGGAAATTGATCGTGGTCCCGCGGGAGACACCGTGGAATTTAATTCACGCGCGGAATGTTGTGACCTTGCTCGAGGCCGGGGCGATTGTGCTGCCGGCGATTCCTTCGTTCTACAGCCGTCCGGGGTCCGTAACAGCAGTCGTCGATACAGTGGTTTGGCGTATTCTCGATCAAATTGGGCTGCCCAGCCCTCACACGTATCGTTGGGGAGAAAACAGCGTAGCGGCGAAACGCAAGAAAAATTGAAGATCGAAGGCTGGCTCGCGCGGTGGTTGATCGCGTTCGGATCTCGGTTTTTGCAGCTTTGGGCGCGAACGCTGCGCTACGAGGTAGATGACCAATCGGGGGTTGTCGGCGAACCGGTCACGGAAAATTATATCGGCGCGCTCTGGCACAACCGATTGCTTATCTTTCCATTGGTTTTGCGGCGGTTTTTGCCAAATCGCCATGGCGCAGCCCTCATTAGCGCCAGCCGTGATGGAGATTTGCTGGCCGACGCAATCCATCGCTTTGGCTACGATGTGGTTCGCGGTTCAAGCTCGCGACTCGGAGCGAGTGCAATTCTTCAACTGACGGAGGTGCTGGCCTCACGTCGCGATGTGGTGATCACTCCGGATGGTCCGCGCGGCCCGGCTTACGAACTTGGTCCAGGGATTATTTTTCTTGCCCAGAAATCAGGTGCGGCAGTGTTGCCGATGAACTTGGAATTCTCGCATTGCTGGCGGCTGGGAAGTTGGGACCGCTTCATTGTGCCTCGACCATTTTCCAAAGTGCGTGTGCTGGTTGGCCGGCTGCATCGTGTCGGCGCGACTAATACATCGGAGGAGTTTGAAGCCGAACGCCTGGGTTTACAGAACGCCATGATGTCGCTGGTTGAAATGCGTTGAAGCTTTAACTTTTTTCAATATTCAAATTGGTAGAGTAGCCGCGTTTGCCCTTTTACTGTCGTCCTGAGCGAAGCGAAGGGCCTCACACAAGTTTCTTGCATCACACATGGAACCCTGTGTAATCAGCGCTTCGATTGTGGGGTTCCTTGCTCCGCTCGGAACGACAATGGAGCACGCGCATTCGGCCACATCTTAATTTATGCCCAACCTGATCGATGGACGCGCGATCGCCGAGAAAGTCTATGTGGATCTTCGCCGTGAAATTACCGAACTAAAAGCAAAACGCGTCACGCCGGGCCTTGCAGTGGTTCTCGTGGGCGACGACCCCGCTTCGCGCGCTTATGTGCGGTCCAAAGACAAGATGTGTCGCGAACTGGGACTGCACTCATTGAAATTGGAATTACCAGCATCGACTACTCAGACCGAGCTTCTAAACCGCGTCGAAGAATTAAACACCGACTCGAACATTCATGGGATCCTTGTTCAATCACCACCGCCTGCACATATCGACGAAGCGGCAATCGTTCGCGCGCTTGATCCGCGCAAAGATGTGGACGGATTCCATCCAGAAAACGTCGCAAAACTTGTGCTGGATGATCCTAGCGGCTTCGTTCCGTGCACGCCGTTGGGCGTCCAGCGCTTGATAATTGAGAGCAAGATCAACATTAACGGCGCGCACGTCGTGGTTCTTGGCCGCAGCATGATCGTGGGTAAACCGTTGGCTCTGCTTCTGATGCAGAAAAATGCAAACGCCAATGCCACAGTCACGGTGGTGCATTCACGCAGTCGCGATCTCGCGGAGATCACTCGCTCGGCCGACATTATTGTCGCGGCAATTGGTCGCGCCGGATTTGTCAAAGCCGATCACGTGCGCGAGGGCGCCGTCGTCATTGACGTTGGGATTAATCGCGTGGATGACGCGGCGACCGAGCGTGGTTACCGACTGGTCGGCGACGTCGCGTTTGACGAGGTATCAAAAAAAGCGAATGCAATCACTCCGGTACCGGGCGGCGTCGGACCGATGACCATCGCGATGCTGATGTCCAACACGGTAAAGGCGGCGAGACAATCCCTGTAGCTCGTTGCTCAGGCACATCTATCCCACACGACCGACAGGATCGTGGTTACAACTTAGGTGTAGCGATCTTTGTAGTTAGCGAGCGAAAAATGGGTTCAACTCGCGCAGCTTGGATAAAAAATGATGCCAGCCGAGGCGATAGAACAGCCGCTCGCGCCAGCCGATTGATCCAGAGTCTTCCCCGATACATTTCGGCGCAGTCGCGAGCGAATTCTCGCAGCGCTAATTGTCGATCTTTGCCTCTGACGATTTTTGCAATGGCGTCTGCTGCGAGTTCTCCCGAGCGGAGTGCATAATAAATTCCTTCGCCGGTAAACGGCTCCACCACGCGGGCGGCGTCGCCGATAAAAAGAAGATTTTCATGTGCGCAGGGAACGGGCGCACGTGTGAGCGGAGCGATGGTGCGCCAGGGCTGATTGGCGGCGATTTCGAAATGGGTTTGCGCCCATTGTCGCAGCCTGGAAATCGTCGGCGGCGTCCCCACGAGGCAAAGATTGAGCTCGGTTTTATTCACTGGAGCCTGACCGGAGTAACCTTCTCGAAGAAATTGCAGTACGATGCGCTTGCCGAAGTCCTGCGGCAGCGGGATGTGCGTTTGCAATGCGACGCGTTCGCGCGTAGGGCGCGGCAGCAAATTGCGCAGCCGTGCAACAGTGGAGTTGCGTCCATCTGCGGCTATTAATGCGCGGGCGCGAAAATCCCCGCTGGCGGCCGTGGCAATTTTCCAATCGCCATTGTGTTCCAACACCGTGACGATTGTTTCCTCGCGAACCAGCGCGCCAACTTCGCGAGCGCGTCTCAGCAAAAGATCATCGAAGAGACTGCGCTTTACCGAAATTTCGCAATTGTCTCCAGTTGGAAGATCGACAGTGACTTTGCGACCGTCGATGGCGATGAACTCGACAGAGGTGAGTTTGGAATGCGGCAAGTCCAAAACCCGCGGCGAGAGCGCGAGGCGCTCCAATACTGACCAGCACGATGGATTTATACAATCGCCACACACTTTTTCTCGCGGAAATCTTTCCCGCTCGAGGACAAGCGCGTGCAAACCAGCCAGAGCACAAAATGCCGCACAACTCGATCCAGCCGGGCCGCCACCGACAATTGCGACATCAAAAATTTCCATCGGGCGTAATTTCACAGAAGCTAACGAAGACAACGAAGTTTTTCTCCTCCACGCAGTCTCTTTGTTTTCTTTGTTCTCTTCTGTTTATAATCTCTCGGCAGTCAGTCGGGCTTTGGCGGCACTGGCGCGCGATTCAATACCAGAGCAAATTGACTTAGATGAGCTGGTCTCTCCCAATCTTCCGCATCGCTGGCATCCAATTGCGGATTCACATTACCTTTTTACTGCTGATTGCCTGGTTGGCCTTCGGCTATTACGCGCAAGGCGGTTCCGCGGCGGCGTTGAGCCGCGTCGTATTTGTTTTGCTTCTTTTCCTCTGCGTGGTGTTGCACGAGTTCGGGCACGCGTTCGCTGCGAAGGCGTTCGGGATCAACACGCCGGACATCACCTTGCTGCCGATCGGCGGTGTTGCGCGACTGGAGCGCATGCCGGAGGAACCGGTGCAGGAATTAATCATCGCAGTAGCGGGGCCCCTGGTGAATGTGGTGATCGCGCTCGGTTTGTTCGTCGCAGGCGGATCGCAAGCGTTGCTGAATCCCTCGAGCGTTGAAGGCGGCGGTCTCGTTGCCCAATTGTTGACGATTAACATCATCCTGGTGCTGTTTAATTTGCTGCCGGCATTTCCAATGGATGGCGGGCGAGTGCTACGCGCTCTGCTCGCCACACGGCTGAGTTATGCGCGCGCTACACAGGTCGCCGCCACCGTCGGCCAGGGCTTTGCATTCGTCTTTGGTTTCATTGGTTTGCTCTGGAATCCGTTTCTCCTCTTCATCGCGCTTTTCGTTTATATCGGTGCCTCTCAGGAAGCAGCCCTGGCGCAGATGAAGGATATCTCACGTAGGTTCCCGGTCTCGAGCGCAATGGTGCGCGAATTTCGCACGCTCTCGGCAGACGCCAGCTTGCAAGAAGCGGTCGACGCGTTGCTTGCGACTTCGCAGCACGATTTTCCAATCGTTGATGACACGGGCAGCGTCGCCGGTTTATTGACACGTCAGGATCTGATCGCCGCGTTGCGCAAGAATGATCCTGCGCTCCGCGTCGGCGACGTGATGCGACGGGACATTCCTACGGTAACCACCGGAACGCGTTTCGAAGACGCATTCCGTATCATGCAGGAGTGCAATTGCCCGGCGCTGCCAGTGCTGGACCGGATGAAGCGCCTGGTCGGTTTACTCACGCCGGAGAACGTCACCGAACTGATGATGGTGCAATCCGCCATGCCGCAACGCCGGGTATTGCGAGCCGAAACGAATTAACAACCACAGGCTGTAGCCACGGTTCTAAAAGGCCGTCCTTTTGGTGTAGACGCGGGAAGCGCCAACGTGGACCCTAGCCTTCACGAAACGCCTAAGAGTTGATGCGCATCGGCATCAGAACGTAGAGAAATGGAGTCTGAATTTTCAAAACACCCGGGCTCATCTCGTCGATGAGATCGAGAAAGACTTCGTCCTCAGTGAGCGCTCGTAGAGGCGCCATGAGAAATTCCGGATTAAACGCGATGGAAAAATCGCGGCCTTTGTAGGCAACGGCGAGGGATTCCTTGGCTTCGCCAACTTCCGGAGTGGTAGCGGTAATATCGATATTGTTTTTGCTGAAATTCAGTTTGACCGAATGCGACTTGTCGCTGGCGAGCAGCGAGACGCGTCGCAGCGAATTCAGAAAGGTTTCGCGCTCGAGTTTTATTCGCTCTTTTGCCTCGGACGGAATGACCTGGCGATAGTTTGGATAATTGCCTTCGATCAATTTCGAGACGAGCAGCGTCTTGTTGAGGTCAAAAGCGATTTGCCCGCTGCCCATGCTGACCTTGATATCGCCATCATCGGCAAGCAGGCGCTGCAATTCGGTTACCGCCTTGGTTGGAACAATAAATTCCGCCTCGTGGCTGCGCGGGAATTCCAATTCGATTTCGACCATGGCGAGTCGCCGGCCGTCTGTCGCGACCAGCGTCAGCTTGTTCTCCTTGAAGCTGAACAGAACGCCATTGAGCACGTAGCGGGTCTCGTCTGTTGATATCGCATAAGAAGTTTTGCGCAGACCGTCGCGCAAATCCTTTTGTCGAATCGTGACAACCTTCGCGTCCTCGAATTTCGGCAGCGGTGGAAATTCTTCCTCGGGCAGCCCGAGAATTTTGAAAAAACTTTGGCCGCTCCGGATGGAGGCGGCGTTTTTTCCGTTAACATCTATTTGAATCTCACTCGAAGGCAGTTCACGGACGATGTTGAAGAGGCGACGAGCGGGGAGTGTGGTTGCTCCTTCTTTTTCTACGTCCGCTTCACAACTGCCGCGCACACCGACATCAAGATCTGTTGTAGTGAGGTGAATTTCCTCACCGTGCGCCTGCAAAAGAACGTTGGAAAGAATAGGAAGAGTAGTGCGAGTGCTGACGACGTTTTGAACCTGCTGCAGACCTTCGAGCAGTTTTTCTTTCGCAACACTAAATTTCATTATGACGGTCTAAGATGTAAAGCTTTGGGTTTTATTCGGCAACCGCAAATCTCTCCAATGTCGGGGTAAGTCTACCACGGCGGACTCGTGTCGTCGTGGCGACCGAATGTTGTAGCTGCGGCAGCCGGAATCGCAAGCTGGAAACGCACCACTCAACGTTGAAGGGAACTATCAATGAAGGATATCGTCTGGCGAATGTTGTCTTGTTCGACCATTCGTTTCTTTACCAGTTTGCAGGCGTGCAGCACCGTGCCGTGATCGCGTCCCCCGAATGCATCGCCAATTTCATTCAAGGACGCCTTGGTAAGCTCGCGCGCGAGATACATCGCCACTTGCCGCGGAAAGGCGATGCTGGCCGGGCGCCGCTTGCTTGTCATGTCGGCGATGCGCACATCGAAATGTTCGGCCACGCGCCGCTGAATCTGTTCGATTGTGATGGAATGGCGTCCTTCCTCCTGTAAAATATCCTTTAGCAAATGCTCCACGACCTCCTGCGTCAGTTCTCTGCCGCTGAGTGAGGCAAACGATGCCACACGCATGAGCGCGCCTTCCAATCGACGCACGTTCGTCCGAATGCGGCTCGCAAGAAATTGAAAAACTTCGTCGTGTAATACGATCTGCATGCCACGCGCTTTCTTCCGCAAGATCGCCATGCGCGTCTCGATGTCTGGAGGCTGAAGCTCAGCGGTGAGCCCCCACTCAAAGCGCGAAACCAGGCGGTGCTCCAGATTCGAAATCTCGGAAGCCGGCCGATCGCTGGACAGGACGATCTGCTTATGTCCATCGAAAAGCGTATTGAATGTGTGAAAGAACTCTTCCTGGGAACGCTCTTTGCCGCCGAGAAATTGGATGTCGTCGATCAGGAGAAGGTCGACCTGGCGATAACGCTTCCGGAACTTGACCAGATTACTGTGCTGGATCGCATCGATGAACTCGTTGATGAACAGTTCACTGGAGACGTAAATTACCTTCACGTTTTTCTTCTTGGCCCAAACGTACTGGCCGATAGCCTGCATCAGGTGGGTCTTGCCAAGACCGACACCGCCATAAACGAACAGCGGGTTGTACGTGCGTGCGGGCGCCTGCGCCACGGCCAGAGCGGCGGCATGAGCAATTTCATTGTTCGGACCAACCACGAAAGATTCAAACGTGTTCCGTGGATTGAGTCCGGGCACGGTCGCGCCTGGTTTAGTGTCGGCCGGCGGCTCCGGCAAAATTTCTTCCAGCGGTGCGGCATCCTCGGTAGGCGTTTGCGTGCCAGTTCCCGACGGTGAGCAAAACTTCACGGGGCGCGGGCTGCCAAACGTCGTCACGATCGCAGTTTGCAGTGCCGGCATGTAATTACTTTCTATCCAAAACTGATAGATGTTGTTTGGAACGCGGAGCGTGAGCGATTTCTCTTTGGCCTCAACAAGTTCGACGGCCGAGAACCAGCGTTTAAAGCTGTCGGAGCTAATCTGTGGTTTGAGCGCGGCTGATAATTGCTGCCACAGCTGCGTACACTTCTTGTCCATAGCCGACTTGTTAACAGTGTTACACGATCGCCACACTCGCTGATACCGCGGAAAATCGTCCGGGAAAAGGGGAGCGGCCTAGGGCCGGTCTCAAACCTATTCCGCTGGAGAAATGCGGGAAAAAAACGTCAAAAGGGCGTAGATACGAGGGAAAAGAGGCTGTGCCACGCTTCGGCGATCCTTTGCATGCGTCCGGGAAGACTCGCGCGTTCCATCGCTGTTCCGGGAAGTTTTTCGTCTCGTTCATTCTCGCTGCTAAAAGTTTCTCAGAAATGTTCACAACTTATTCACATGCGCTCTTGTTTCTGCCTCGCCAGCGGGCTTGAGACTAGAAATCGTTTTCAAAATCGACAAGAAAAAAAATGAAAAAAAAGAATTTAATTTTTCATCACAAACAAAATTCTTCTTGACTAGAAAAGAGAAAAACACGTGTCCGAGGAAAAACAAAAAAGAATTTCGCCGCCGATTTGTTCCTGACGGAAGCCGTCGTTGTAGCGAAGCGATCAATCGATTCACATCGCGATGGCTGCCATTCCCGATTTGACCGAATTAGCCCGTGCACGCACTTTTCCCGCCTCCAGAGTGCCACTGGGATGGCGACCAAAATGCGGGCTACGCACACGAAGATAAACAACCACGCCAATTGCGTTCTTAATTGGAACCGGGGCGCAATATGCCGAAAGCTTTTGATCAGCGTCATTGGACTTCTTCTTTCTGCGACGCAGGCATATTCTGTTGATGAACTATTGCCGCCGTTCGGCTTTCGCTGGAACGACTCGATGGCACATGTGGAAGCGGTCCTGCGCGGCGCGAAAGCGAAAATCACTTCGCGGGACAAAAAGGAAAACCGGGACGTCTGGACAGTGGAAGGGCTGTTTCATCCCGGGTTAAAGCGCACGCTGTTTACTTTTAAGCAGAGAGCGCTTGTGGCGGTGGAGTTGCAATACGAATACCCGGATTGGTCGATTGAACGCTACAACCAGCGGATGGGAGAAATTCGCAAATATTTCGACGAGAAGTACGGGACGGGAAAACTTGTGTCACGTTCCCGCGACACTGACACCGACGTCATCCAGACGCTGGTTGGCTATCAATGGATGGTCGGCGCGACGATGCTGGAGCTTTTTTATTTCTCTGCGCAGCATGGCTCGCTGCTTTATCGCACCATTACGGTTGACTATAAGGCGATGTAGACGACCGCGTCGCCATGGAGCGCGCATTGGGCATCGCTGCTTGTTGGATTTTTTCTAGTCATCGAACGCCGGACCAGTTATGACGTCCTCCAATCGAATGAGCCGAGGAGTTGTTCATGGCAGGGCCTAATGCCGGGGGATCCCCTAGTCCCACGGTCGCCGAAATTCTGACGAAGCTTGGGACTGATCCCAAGACCGGTCTGAATCCCGGCCAACTGCAGGAACGGCTGAGTAAATACGGACCAAATGCGCTGCCGGAGGAAAAGAAAAGCGCGCTTTCGGCCTTTCTCGTTTATTTCTGGGGACCCATACCATGGATGATCGAGGCTGCCGCTCTGATGGCACTGGTTGTCGGAGACTGGGGGGATTTTACGATCATTACCTCGCTTCTGCTGTTCAACGCCTTGTTAGGGTTCTGGGAGGAAAACGAAGCTTCCAACGCGCTGGACGCTTTGAAGAATTCTCTGGCTTTAAAGGCGCGCGTGCTTCGCAGTGGAAAATGGGAGCAAGTCGATGCACGGACGCTCGTGCCCGGAGACATCGTTCGCTTGTATCTCGGCGACGTCGTGCCCGCCGACTGTAAGCTCATCCAGGGCGACTACATCAGTATCGACCAATCCGCGCTCACGGGGGAATCGCTTCCGGTCTCGAAGAAATCCGGCGAGGACGCCTACGCGGGTTCCGTCGTCAAACAGGGAGAAATGGTCGCAGTGATTACTGCGACTGGAGTGAACACGTTTTTTGGGCGCACTGCAAAACTAGTAGCAGGCGCCGGAAGTGTTTCCCACTTTCAGAGAGCCGTAATGAAGATCGGTAACTTCCTGATTATCCTGGCGCTGGTTTTGGTTGTGATCCTGGTAGCCAGCCGGCTTTTCGACATGCGCGGGCATTACGATCGGGTTGCTTTGTTAAGACTCGCCGAAATCGTTCTTATCCTTTTGGTAGCCTCAGTGCCCGTGGCCATGCCTGCCGTACTCTCGGTAACCATGGCTTTGGGCGCCCGGATGCTTGCCAGGAGTAAAGCAATCGTTTCTCGACTGGAGTCGATCGAGGAATTGGCGGGCGTTGATGTGCTTTGCTCCGATAAGACTGGCACGTTGACCCAGAACAAACTAACCCTCGGCGAAGCAGAGCCCTCGGCTGGTACCGACCCGGCAACATTGATTCTCATGGCATCACTAGCCTCGCGCGCGGCAGATAACGATCCGATCGATCTCGCAGTGATGGCTGGGCTGGCGGACCCTGCCATACTTAAGAGCTATCAACAGGAAAAGTATGTTCCTTTCGATCCGGTAGACAAACGGACCGAGGCAACGATTAAGGATACTTCCGGCAAGCTTTTTCGAGTTACCAAGGGGGCGCCGCAAGTGATCCTGGCGTTGACAAAGCTTTCTGGGAGCGACCTCATGAAAGCCAGCCAGACCGTAGACAGTTTAGCCAGTCGCGGCTATCGCACAATTGGCGTCGCTGTCTCCCAAGGCGATGGCCCCTGGGTATTCCTGGGAATTCTACCGTTACTGGATCCGCCTCGACCGGATTCGAAGAGCACCATAGCAAGAGCTCGCGCTTACGGAGTCAAGGTAAAGATGGTTACTGGCGATAACGTCGCCATCGCCCGGCAGATCGCATCAGAGTTGGACCTGGGCACAAATATCCAGCCAGCAACGGACCTTTTCCCTGGCGATGTTACAAAAGGCCAGATCCCGTTGAATGCTGCGGAGAAAATCGATCAGGCCGATGGTTTCGCCCAGGTTTTCCCGGAACATAAATACGCCATCGTAAAAATACTGCAGGAGAATGGCCACATCGTGGGAATGACCGGTGACGGCGTCAATGACGCTCCCGCTCTCAAGCAAGCAGATGTGGGTATCGCCGTTTCCGGAGCGACCGAAGCAGCTCGAGCAGCAGCAGCTTTGATTCTAACTGCCCCCGGATTGTCTGTCATTATCGAAGGGATCGCGGAAGCAAGGCGTATCTTCGAGCGGATGATGAGCTACGTGTTATATCGCATCGCCATGACAATCGCCATCATGGTGTTTGTTGTGCTTGCATCGATTTATTATCATTTCTTTCCGTTGACCGCGATCATGCTGATCGCGCTCGCTCTCCTGGACGACGTGCCTATCATGACTATCGCTTTCGATAATGCCAGTGTGCCGCCTCAACCGGTCAAATGGGAATTGGACCGTGTCTTGGTGATTTCGTCCGTACTGGGCTTACTTGGAGTTATTCAAAGCTTCGGTCTGCTCTACCTGGGCGACACGCTTCACCACCTCGATTATCCACAACTGCGGACAATGATGTTCCTCCAGTTGGTAGCGGGCGGTCACCTCATGTTATTTGTGACTCGCACTCGTGGAGCTTTGTGGAAGCCGCCCTATCCAAACCCCAAGCTCTTCTTTGCGATTGTCGCGACCCAAATCATTGCGGTGCTCATGTGCAGCCAGGGTTGGCTGGTGCCGCCACTTTCGTGGAGGATCATCGGCTTTGTTTGGGCTTACAATCTCGTTTGGATGATCGTGCAGGACGTCGTCAAACTGGGGCTTTATGGAGTTCTGGACCCTGCTCGCTCGTGGAAGAGGTCGATTTTCCAGTCACTCCGAGTGCCAATGACACGCGGGCCAGCGGCGGTTAGCTAAGTTAGGAGTAATAGAACATGTCTAACTATGGAAAGAAACTCATCGTAAAACCGGGCTCCAAGATCAGGCTAAAACATTTTGATCCCGGATATCATGGCAAAGATGAGTCGCACAAGTCGGCCTTGCTAGAGATTCAGGAGAACCTGCAGAAGATGGACCAGTTGCAATACCGGATGTACGCCGAGAACAAGCATTCGCTTCTTATTGTGTTGCAGGGGCTCGACGCTGCCGGCAAGGACGGCGTAGTCCGTCACGTTTTGACTGGCATGAATCCATCGGGTTGCATCTCTACTAACTTCAAGCAACCGACCAAAGAAGAGTTAGCGCACGATTTTCTCTGGCGAGTACATCCGCATGTGCCAGCCAAAGGCTCAATCGCAATTTTTAATCGCTCCCATTATGAAGATGTACTGGTAGTAAGAGTTCACGGGCTGGCACCGGAAAAGGTCTGGTCAAAACGTTACGATCAAATAAACGAGTTTGAATGGCTAATCACGACTGAAAACAACACAACGATTCTCAAATTTTTCCTGCATACTTCGAAAGAGGAACAACTCGCCCGGTTCAAGAAGCGACTGGATGATCCTGATCGCCAATGGAAGATCAGTGACTCGGATTACAAAGAACGCGAATATTGGGGGGATTACGTCGAAGCGTTCGAGGACGTGCTTAACAAAACGAGCACCGAGCATGCTCCCTGGTTTATCATTCCATCGAATCATAAGTGGTTTCGCGATTTGGCTATTTCGCAGATCATCGTCAGGCAGATGGAAGAGATGGACATGCAGTTGCCCAAACC
>DATHHK010000037.1:0-17509 GCA_035317225.1 Candidatus Udaeobacter sp.
CGATTGAAATCCTGCCGAAAAATTGTTCGCCAGTGGAGTTCGCCGCTCGTTTGCGCAGCGCAACGCCGCCAATCGTCGGTTATATCTCCAATGATCGTTTAAAACTCGACATGCGCACAATATTCCCGCACCAGGATAGTCTTGTGGTTAGTACAATTCGCAGTGCGTGCGCTGAAACTGGTTGAATGCATTCACCGGTTTTGTCATTCCGAGTGGAAAGAGGACTCTTGGATGACACGGTAGGGATGTTGGTTCTGCGTTCCTAACCCTGTAGCGCAATATGACGAAGCATTTCATCCTCGCGACTGCCGGGCATGTCGATCACGGCAAGAGCGCGTTGGTGAAAGCGCTCACGGGAACGGACCCTGATCGCCTGCCCGAGGAAAGGGAAAGGCAAATCACAATCGATCTTGGGTTTGCTGAATTAAATTTGACCGCCCCGAACGGCGACAAAATACACGCAGGAATCGTCGATGTGCCCGGTCACGAAGATTTCGTTCGAAACATGATTGCTGGTGTCGGCTCGATCAATCTCGCGCTTTTGGTTGTTGCCGTCGACGATGGCTGGATGCAGCAAACGGAGGAGCATCTGCAAATTCTGAATTACCTCGGAGTCGAAAGAGCTGTGGTGGCCCTCACAAAAAGCGATCTCGGCGGGATCGATACGGCCACGCGGCAAATTCGTGATCGCTTGCTCAAAAGTTCCTTCCCAAATGCGCAAATCATCCCGACCTCGATTCGCAACGGTGATGGTATTGAAACCTTGAAAAGCGCTCTCGCCAGTGGGTTCGCTACCATGCACACACCGCGCGACTACGGAAAGCCGCGCTTGTTTATTGATCGGGTGTTTACGCTGCGCGGAATCGGCACCGTTGTCACGGGAACATTGACGGGCGGCCAACTGCGTCGCGAACAGAGAATTGTTGTTCAACCCGGCAATCTCGAGGGGCGCATTCGGTCGATTCAGAGTCACGGGCGCGATTTGGAGATCGCCGAACCGGGAACGCGGACGGCAATTAATCTGCCGGACGTCAGCGTCGACCAGATTGCCCGTGGAAACGTTGTCACGATTGCCGATTTCGAGCCGTCAAATTCGACGCTCATTGCTCTCCTGGAAAAATCACCGCGACTTTCTCACGAAAATGCCGGCGCGCGGCCGCTGAAAAGCGGTTCGTCGGTTTATCTCCATCATGGGACATCGCGCATCGCGACAAAGATCATGCTCCTGAAAAATCGGGTTCTTGAACCAGGTAAAAACGAAATTGCCCGGCTGGGACTCGCATCGCCAATCTTTGCATTTGCCGGCGATCGTTTTGTTATTCGCGATCCGTCTGAACAACATACCCTCGCTGGCGGAATAGTGCTTGATCCAAATAGCGCGGAATTTCGCGCTGAGGCGAAATGGAAATTGCTGATGGGTCGGGCCGTGGCCCCGGATGATGTCCGTCTTTGGGTTCGCTCTGAAGTTGGACTGCGCGGAATTGTGCCAATTCCAGGTCTCCTTGGCAAATCTCGCTTCAGTAGCACCGAGATCTCTGACGCCTTACTGGACCTGCAGCGCCATAAGGAGATTGTCATACATGAAAAAATCGCGGCCAACCCAAGCCACTGGCGGGCTTTGCGAGACCGCGCCACTGGTCTGATCGACGACGCACTGAGCAAGAATCCCGAACGCGTTGGTTACGACTTGAACGATCTCCGGGCCGCGCTGCGCGACAAAGCAACAGACGTTTTCGAGGCGCTGATGGCCGATCTGTATTCGTCTGATTTCATTCGGAAAGAATCAACAGTTACGCGACGCTCACATCGGCCAGCTTTGCCAGGAAATCTGCAGCCTCTCGCAGAGAAAATTCACGAATGCTTGTCCAGGAAACCGTTCGATCCGCCACCACGTCGAGAACTTGAGGGGAACCCGCAGGAGCAACGAGCTCTTAAATTTTTGATAGAGAGCGAAAAGGTGACTGAAATCTCCCCGGACGTGGTGTTGTTGCGCGAGAACTTTGAACGCATGAAAGGTGCAGTCGGTGATTTCATCTCCAAAAACGGACCGGCTACAGTGAGCGAACTACGACAGGCGCTGGGAAGCTCGAGGCGAATCATGGTTCCGTTTCTTGAAAGACTCGATCGCGAAGGGTTCACACGGCGAATGGGTGACAAGCGGACGCTAGCGAACCAATCGATGACGACGGTGAGCGGCGCGCTAGATTGAAAGATGCCGAAAAAGCGCGTTGAGGCTGACCGACCTTCAACACAGGTCTCGTTGCACACCGGCGCGTCGTTTCACGCGGCGTGGGAGACTGTTCTCCTGCCATGGTTTCAAGCCGCCGGGCGCGTCTCCTGGCAGCAACGACAACCGACTTTAGTCGCAGTGCCCTTTCGCAGTCAGGCTTACGCAATCAAAGGGCTGCTGCTTGATCGGGAGGTGTCGCTGCTCGGCATCCGATTCGTCTCTCCGGCCGAACTGCGGGAGCTGCTGGCTGCGCGAAGCGAGATGCACCTTGCGCTGCGTGAGCATTTGCGCCTTCTCCTTTCGATTGCCGCGGAGAAATGCATGAAGCTCCCGGAAGATTCGGCGTTACGGGAAAAACGAATGTTGGAAGCCGACTTTCTCGCTGCAAAATCTGTGGCGCGAGCGCCGGACCATTTGCTTCGCACGATCGATCAACTCGGAGCCGCGGGCTGGAATTTTTCCGCGGTTGAGCTTCCAGCTTTACGAGAGATCGCGACGCGATTTCAACAGCGGCTCGCGGATTGCGGCTTCGAATTGATTCACACTGCGGATCGGCGGGCACTCAGTCAGGCCCTCGCGAGTCCCCCGACTTTTACCAATATTCTGGTGACGGGATTTAATGGCGCCCACTGGCCGCTCTGGCCTTTGCTCCGAGCGGCCGTCGTTTCCTCGAAGGAGGCGACCGTTCTTCTGGATGATCCCCGCGATGTAGCACGTGACATTGACGAAAGTTGGGTCGGCACCTGGGAGGAAGCATTTGGCGAAGCGAAGCCGATATCGCTGCCGATGAATCGAATTACCGACAGCCTGTTCAGTGAGGAAGAAATGCGAGGTGCATCCGTTGGTTCCATAGATCGATCGTTTGTGGTTGGTGCAGACACAACGGAGCAAGCCGAGGCCGTCGCGCAGCAATGCCTGGATTTTCTCGCAGACCCGGCCTGCGATCGCGTCGGCATCGTTTTCTCCGGCGCGGGTGCCCTGCCCCGTCTTGTCGCAAATGCGCTCGCTCGACTGGATATTCCGCACCACGACGGTGTAGCACATTTTCTACCGGGAATTTTCGAGGCGGCTGATTGGCGCGCATGGCTTCGGCTTCAGGAAAGCCCGCGGATTAACTCGCTCCTTCATTTCGTTAACGCCCTCTCTGACCCCGCTGAACTGTTTTCTGATCTCAGCTTGAACGCCTTTGAGCGAACTTTGCGCTCCGCATACGCGGAGGTGCTGATCGACGATCTGGACATTTTGCGACGCTTCTGCGCGCAGGAATCCGGAGGCAAAAAAGAAAAGGTGGCCGCGGCGCTGGACGCAATTCCATTTCTCCCCCCGCGTGCTCGTTTCTCCGAATTCCTTCGTACAACAAAAACGGCGCTTAACCGACTCGGTTGGAAGTCGCATTGGATGGAGATTTCGCGACGTACCGGCGATTGGGTTGGTAAACTGGATATCGAATTTTCCCGCGCGCTTTATCTGCGTTGGCTCGGCGAAATAGCGTTCAGCTTTACCGCCGCGCGAGAAACGATCGGCGATCATCCGTACGCCCGCGTTCAGCTTCTCACCATTCCGCAGGCCCAGGGCCAGGAATGGTCGCATCTCATTTTCGCAGGCTGGAATGAAGGATCCTGGCCCCCTCGCGAGACCGGTGAATTCGCACGGCAAGATGAGATCGATGCATTCAACAGCAGCATCCAAAAACTAAATCGGCGCGCTTCGCGCCAAGGTCGCCAGGGCGAAGGCCATACCGCGATTCGCGAGAATCACACGCTCTATCTCGGCCCTGCACAGCAACGCCAGATCGCGCTCCGACAATTCGAGACTCTCGTTGAATTGGCGACTCAACAAATCGCTTTCACCGCCAGCCTCGTTCAGGAGGACGCACCGGAACGGCTCTGGAATCCGAGCGAGCTATTCACGCGGCATTATCAAGAGGCGAATAACAGTCCCCTGACGCAGAAAGCCATGAATCAGCTGCAAGCGCGGACTCGGAGCAGGCTCGATAAAGTGCGCGATCCAAAGAGGAGCAACCTCACGGCGTCACGAGAAATCCAATCGACACGCATTGCCTATGATGCTCGGCGCGATCCTAACGTTTCGTCCGGCGAATATGATTTTGCGTTCCGTTCAAAGCCGTTCCTTGTTCCAATTCTGAGCGTTAGCGAATTCGAGCAACTCATTGCCGTGCCCGCTCTCGTCTGGTTAAAAAAATATCTCGGCGTCAGTGCGGCCGACAAAAGCGACAATCTCTGGAACAGCGCGAGTGGAAAGTGGGTGCATGACTGGCTCGCCGCGATCGCCGCGGGATCAGCGAAAACATTTACCCGCCTGCCGGATCCCGCCGAAATCGAACGGTGCGTTTGCGCCGCCGCGGAAGCCAAACGCTCGGATGTAGCGCATCTTTGCCAGGCCGCCAGAAAACCGTTGCCTGATTGGTGGTCCGGAGGCTGGCGCAACGCTATCTTTCTCGCGCGGGCCCTAGCCGAAAAACTTGGGACCGTCACGGATTGGCCGTGGATGGCAACCGAGCGGACTATCGACGGCGACTTCGCCGTTAAGACGACCGAGAACGCGGCACTTTCCTTGCGCGGACGGATCGACTTACTGCTCGCGCGTAAGGCGCCAAGCGATGGCTCGCTGGCCACCGAAGATCTTTGGATCATCGACTACAAGACCGGCGCAAAGAAAGCGCTCGCCACCGCGAAGGAGGATGCCTCTGGGCGGAGGCCCGCCTTAAAGAAAAAACTGCTCGATGGTTCCGCCTTGCAACTCGGTCTTTACTCGCTCGCCGTAAGCGCGCTCGGCGCCCAGCGGACCGAAGTTAGTCTACTTTCCCCGCTCGTTAGGCAACTCGAGCCGCAGATCTGCGGCGACGAATTCTCCAGCGAAGCGGATATCTTTGCCGAGCTGGCCAGGATGCAGCAAACGGGCATCTTCGGAATGCACGGTCCGTTGCGCTCCTCTTATCGGTTCACAGACGAGTATCCTCTCGCGACGCTCGCGATCGATCCCGACATCCTCGAGCAACGTTGGGAGCTAACGCATCCGGCACTCGTCCGCGATGAGGAGGATATATTTTGGTGAACAAGCCGCGCGACCATTCCGCCCGACGCCGGTTCGCCGAAGAACTCGACCGCAATTTCTCGGTGGTTGCCTCCGCCGGTTCGGGCAAAACCCAGGCAATTACCGAGCGCATCGTCCAACTCGCCGGGTCCAGAAATGCTCTCGATATACTGCCGAAGCTTGTCGTGGTCACGTTTACCCATCGCGCGGCCGACGAGATGCAGCAGCGAACACGACAGCGCATTCTCGAAGAGCATCGTTCGCCCGCGATTCAGGCGGCCTTTAATCGTGCTTTCTTTGGCACGATTCACAGCTTCTGCATGAAGCTGCTGACAAACTACGGCCATTATCTGGGTCTTCCCTCGCCGCTCGATCTCGTCACGGAGGATGATGAAGAACTCTGGGAAGCGTTTATCAAGGAACATCCTCATGTCGGCCGGAATCTGAGCGCGGAAACGCGCATGGCTCTTTTTCGGTTGGCGCCGCCTCGCCAGTTAATGGAACTCGGGCGGAACGCGCGCTCCATTCTCACGGGCACGGGCGGCATCGGCCCATGCCCATCGGTCGATTTTGCCCAAGTGTACGCGGCGATTCCTCCACCCCGATCGGAAGAAACCATGGCGAATTCGAAGGCGGAACTCCTCGACTGGGAGAAACGATTTCAAGCCGGATGGGAATTCGTCCGTTGGCCTGTTCGCTCCTGTAACGCGCGAGATTTTGTGCAGCGTTGGAGTGATGCCTTCGCACCGCTGCGCACTTGGGTGGCGGAAGCCGCGCTCTGTGTTGCCGCTGAAGTGCAACGTGATTTCCGCGATTTTCGGATCGAACGCGCCCTAGTCACTTACCCAGATCAGGTCGCACTTGCGGATGAATTGCTGCAACATCCCACCGCGTCCCGTCGTCTGCGCGAAGAAAACTTCCGCGTTATCCTGGACGAAGCTCCGGATACAGATCCAGCCCAATTCTCCGTCCTCACGGGAATCACTCGTCCGCCAGATGCAACTGGCCGATGGCTCGAGACCGAAACCGCGCCACCGCAGCCCGGCCATTTCTGCATGGTCGGCGATTTCCAGCAATCGATCTATCGCGACCGCGCCGATCTGAACAATTACCGGGCTATTCACCGCGCGCTTCTCCGCGGCGCTTCGGCGGACGAACTAGAATTCTCGGTGACGTTTCGGCTCGATCAGCGGCAGCTCGATTTTGTGAACGACACTTTTCGCCAACTTCTTAACGAAAAGAATGGGCAGATAAAATTTGTCGAGCTGCAACCGCGTCCTGAGGTTCTGCCTGGCCAGGTTATTCGAGTTTCGCTTGGCGCGGGCTTGCTGCCCGTCGGCGAAAAGCCGAAAGATTATCAGAAAGCCCGGATCGAAGCGGACGTGCTCGCGGCCTGGATCAAAAAAACGGGACTCGGAAAATTGCGCGCAAACACGTGGCGCGACGTGGCGATTCTTTGCCCGCGAAAGCTCTGGCTCCGAACGATGGCGGCAGCCTTACGACGTATCAGTCTGCCCGTTGCCATCCAATCCGAAAGCGACCTGAAGGGCGACAATCCCGGCTATGCCTGGCTGACCGCACTCTGTACGATCGTGATCGATCCGCGGAATGCTTACGAGATCGTCGGTGTTTTGCGCGAAGTTTTCGGAATCGCCGACCATGATCTGGCGATTTTCTGCGAAGGTGACGGAAACCGTTTTAGAATCGATGCCGATTCGGCCGCCGCGGGTGTTGTTTCTTCACCGCTTCAATTGCTGACGGAAACACGTCGGCAAATAAACGGTCTTTCCCTTTTCGACGCCGTGAAAATTTTAGTGGAGCAAACGCAGCTGCGGCAAAGGCTAGCGTCCCTCCCGCGGGAAGACTTCACTGACTTGGAAGGCGAACTCGACACGCTTCTCACACTCGCAGCGGAGGCGGAGGCGCGCGGCGATACGCTTTCGGATTTAGTGGAAAAGATGCGCTCGGATTTTCTCCTGCAACGCGACGTGCGCCGCTCAACGGACGACGGCATCCAACTGATCACTGCGCAAAAGGCGAAAGGTTCCGAATGGCAGGCTGTTATCCTTCCCTTCCTTGGTCGCGAAGTGATACCGCCATCGCCGCGATATCCCTGCATCATAAAAATTCCTGGATCGAACGAGTCCCTGGTGGCGCTGACCAAAGACGACTTTCCTGACGAAGTTCGAAGCGCCACGAAGACAGCCGTGCAACAGGAAATGGCGCGACTCCTCTACGTCGCGACTACACGGGCGCGGCATACGCTCGTCCTCGCGCTCGATGAAGAAATCTTCGCTCGCCCAAACGGCGAGATGCAAAACGGTGCGCAATTGAAATGTTTACTCGGTGAAAAACAGATTAACCGTCCGCGTTTCAACATTCTTGGCGTCGAGCCAACGGCCTGTCCAGAAACGGCCGAGAGCGGAGAGCGATTGCACGTTGGGCCAGTGGTGACAACACAGCGATTTCCGCAGATGGACCGGAACGAACTCAAACTCGCGAAAGATTGCGCGGCAGCTTTCGTGCGCAAATTCAACCCGAGCGGTTACGGCGAAGAAATCGGGCAAGCGCCGACGGATGGAATATATGAACAGGCGCCCTTGATCGCCGTAGCCCGGTCAACATTGGACACGCCGGCGACACTGTACGGACGTTGGTGGCATGATTTGATGCAGCGAATTTCATGGCATGAAGAAACTTCGTGGAAACAAACCTTCGACGAACATCAGGTAACTTCCCCAGCACCGAAGCGATCGGAGGACGAATGGAACCTGTTCCTACAGTGTTTGAAGAACGATCCCGATTTCTCAGAGATTCTCACCAGCAAGGAGTTGGTCGCGTGTCAGGAGATGCCCTTTTTTTGGCGAATGGACGAGCACAGATGTTTGGAAGGAGTTGTCGATCTCGCCTTCTTCGATCCGGACAAAAAGAAATGGTATATCCTCGATTGGAAAACGAACCGCATGACCCGTGATAAGATCGACATTCTGCGCGTGCAATACCGTCCGCAAATTGCAGCGTATTGGAAGGCCGTCGCGGAAATAACAGGCGCGCCTATCAATGCTGGAATCTATTCCACGTCCACGGGTGAATTTGTCGTTTACGGTTCGAACGAGCTTGCCGCCGAGTGGGAGCGGTTGCGGAATTTACCGCCGGAAAATTTTACCTGGAGAAATCGCGCCTGGTTAAAAGAGTCGCTCTAGCTCTCGCGTTCTCCGCGGATGAATTGCTCGACGCAGCGATACGCTTCGTCGTCGGTCATTTGAACCGGGGGATGCTTCGAGAAATAGGCAGATGGGGAATGCAACACACCGCCGATGCCGCGATCGAGCGCAAGCTTGCAGCAGCGGATGGCGTCGATCGCCACGCCGGCGGAGTTTGGCGAATCTTCGACAGAAAGTTTCACATCGATTTCCATCGGCACATCGCCGAAAAGCCGACCTTCTACGCGAATAAAGGCAACCTTGTTATCGAGTTGCCAGGGCACGTAATCACTCGGCCCAATGTGTATATTTTCGTCCGTCAGGCGTTCGCCGATCACGGACTGGACCGCTTCGGTTTTCGAAGTTTTCTTGGAGGCCAGCCGAGTGCGATTGAGCATGTTTAAGAAATCGGTGTTGCCGCCCGTGTTCAATTGGTACGTGCGGACAAGCTTCACGCCGCGCTTGCGAAAAAGGTCAACCAAGGCCCGATGTACGATCGTGGCGCCCATTTGCGCTTTGATGTCATCCCCTATGATCGGCAGATTCTTATCTGCAAATCGCCGTGCCCACTTTGGATCGCTGGCGATGAACACGGGGATGTTATTGACGAAGCCAAGCCCGGCCTCGAGCGCGCAACTGGCGTAGAAACGGGTTGCCTCTTCGGAGCCCACCGGCAAATAATTGACCATCAGTTCCGCGGAAGAGTCTTTCAGTTCGGCAATGATCTGTTCGCGAGTGGATTCTTTCTCCAGAGGAAGGAATGTGCGAAGGGGATCCTGTTCGCGCATGTGTTCAGGGTACCCATCGAAAACGCAGCCCATTTTCACAATCGCGCCGGTGAGCTTAATCTTTTCACAGAAGACCTTCGTGCAATTGGGGGGTGAGAAAATGGCCTTACTGACGTCCAGGCCTACCTTGCGCCGGTCGATGTCAAAAGCGGCAACTATTTCGATGTCGCCCGGCCGGTATGAGCCGATTTGGCGGTGCATCAGTCCGATGCCGGTGCTGTTGACGGAGGAGCCGTCATAAAAATTGATTCCCTGGACGAGAGAGCTGGCGCAGTTGCCAATGCCAACAATGGCGATTCTTATTTTTCTCATTTCTAGATTGTTAAAGCTGAAAAACTACCTGAATTATATTATTCGGAGCAAGACACAAGTTAGGCCGCTTCAGTCACGGCCGTTGCGCCCGCCCAACTGGAGCGGATCCATATATTACAAGCGCCGAATGTGTCTGAAGTCGCGCCCGCTTGCAAGAACTGATATAAGGGCAAAAGTCACGGGCATTCCTGGTGCAAGGAAGGCCCTTGCAAGGAGATAGACGAAATGCGCTTGAAATTTGCAGCCATCACGACGCTGACCGCTGCTTTATCCGCCTTGTCGCAAGCATTCGGGGTTCCCATTTACACGATCGAACAAGCAGTCGCCGTCGCCCAGGCGCACAATCCCGAAATCGCAATTGCGCGGAAGAAAGTACAAGGCGCGCACGGTGGCTGGGTGGAAGCACGCTCGGGATACCTTCCGTGGCTAAGCTCGACAGGGCTGGTCGATAAACGACAGCAGCAGACGGAAACTCGCCTCCGCGATGAAGATTACAATGCGATTCTGAAGCTCGAACAGAACCTGTACACTGGCGGAGCAGTGCCCAGCCAGGTGGCTATCGCACGGTTAAATATCGAGAGGCAGAACTATGAGTTGCAGGAGACCGCCAGTCGAGTGGTAATGGATGTGCGGGTCGCGTTCAACGAACTTCTCTTGAATCGGGCGAAGGTGGGTGTGCGGCAAAATTCGGTGAGAGTCCTGCAGGAGGAACTCAAGAGCCAGCAGCAAAGCTTCAGTGCCGGTATTGTTGGTAATTTGAACGTACAGCGCGCTGAAGTAGCTCTGGCCAACGAGCAGCCAGAACTTTTTAACGCACAGACGCAATTGAAAAATTCCTATCTCCGGCTTGGCGACCTTTTCGGCACGGACGTCCCTCCTACAGGTGGGACAGCCCCATTTGAGATATCGGGAGAATTACAATATCAACCGAACCATCCCGATCTGAACGGTTGCCTCGCGCGCGCCGACGCAAATCGCCCGGTTATCAAAGCCCGGCAAAAGGACGTCGAGATCGAGGACCAGCAGTATAAGCTCGACCGGAGCGTGATGCGGCCACATGTCCGGGCTTTTTCCGGTTACGAAGTTTACAGCGAGCGCGATCCAGAGGTCGGTCAGGAATTTAATTACGGCGGTGTGGTGGGGATAAACGCGACGTGGAACATCTTTGATGGGTATGCGACCAAAGGTCGTATGCAAGCCACACGCGCCCGACGGGAAGCGGCCGTCCTGGCATTAGCAGCGGCCCGCCGTGCGGTGGCCTCGGAAGTGCGCAGCGCTTTTTTTGATCTCCAACAGGCTGACCGTGTCCTTGAAACGGAGACGACTAACGTTCAGGCGGCAGATGAAAGTCTCGATATTGCGAAGAGCAATTTCGCCGCTGGATTGGGAACACAACTAGACATACTGCAAGCCACATCCGACGTCACTCGGACCCGCACGACCCGACTAAGCGCAATTTATTTGCACAACGTGGCCCTTGCACGTCTGGCGCACGCCTGCGCAAGTTCCGCGGAAGCGCTTGATTTCGGATCAAAAATCGAGAATGCGAAGAAGGAAAAACGCAGCGCGACACAAGCTGCCGACGTCGCGCGTCCACCAAAAAACTTAGGTCAGCGATGAAGCAACACATTTGGCTTGTAAGTAGCTTGATTCTGATTGCTTGTTTTGTGTATCCGGCCGGTGCGGTCACGTTGGAAACTATTCTGCAAACTTCGCTTGAAAGAAACCCGGACATCCAGGAGGCGAAATCAGGTCTCGAACAAGCCGCGGGGAAACGGCTGGTCTTTCGTTCTGTCGCGTGGCCTGACGTTGAATTGGGTGTTCCAGCCGGCGTTCAGATGGGTCACCGCGCCGGTGAAAGCGGAGTCAAAGGCTTTGCCGTAGTACGCGGCGCCTTAACCCAGACCTTGTTCAACGCGAGTCTGCCCGCTTCTCTGCGGCGAGGCGACGTCGAAGTTCTGATTGCACAACAGCAACTGAACGTTGCAGTCGTGGAGCAATTGCACGCGGCGCGCCTTGCGTTTTACGCTGCTCTCTTCAATCGGTCGCTTGAATCAATACGCAGAGAACAACAGCGAAGGCTGGACGAGAACACAGCTACCCAAAAAAGTCGTTACGAAGCCGGTCTTGCTGATAAGAGCGCCCTTATGAGCGCAACAGTCCAGGCGTCTGAGTTGGACACCCAAATTGAAAGCGCGCATCGCGTTTATCGGGACGCACAATTGCAATTGGCCTTGGCTATGGGGAGCGATCCCGCAAAGGCACCCCTGCCCGAGCCTGAAGGCGAACTGCAATCTACCCCGATGCCCGTCGATGTTGATGCCGAAACAGCGGCGGCCCTTCAGAGGAGAGCTGATCTTAAACTCGCCCGCTTGTTTGTGCGCGCCGCCAACGAGGATCAACGAATCATCGAAGCCGACTATTATCCTGCCGTGATCGGAAGCCTACCAGGCGAGTACGTCCCAGTCACAGGGATTCACCGCGAAGGATCTACAAGCAAGACACAGGATTTTATTGGGTCGGAGATTCGCGAAAAAGCGGTGTACACATGGCGAGTAATCGATAACGGCAAGGTGGGAGGCGCGGTTCTTAGGGCTCGTTCGGCGCGCGAGATAAACGAACTAACGTGCCGGAAACTGGAGACGAATATCCCTCGCGAACTTTGGCGGATCGCCAACGATCTCAAGACAACAGAGGTTCGCGAAAAGTCGCTTGCCTCCGCAACCGCCGCAGCGGAGGAAAGCGCCCGCGCGGTGCAGCAAAATCTGGCCAGCGGTCTGGCGTCCCCACTCGAATACCGGGTTACTCAAAATTTCCTTCTGGAGACCAAAAGCGGGCTGCTGGAGGCCATTTATGAACACAATCTCGCCATGGCCGAATGGGACCGCGCCACGGGTCGCTATTTTCAATTTTCGGACGACACCGCCAAATCGCGGTAGATACAGCGGTGACCAACATGCCCGTGTTGTAGCCGCGGCGCTGCGCCGCCGTACCGAGTGCCAACGCAGCTGAGGCGCCTCGACAAGGTGAGGTAGCTACAACAAATTGCACGGTAGTAGCGTCTTACGCTTCGCCGATTGTTTAATCGGCTTTCAGTGATCGAACGAGCGTTTCCGTTACACTGTCTTGGAAATAATGCTTTCAAATATCTGGCAAAAAGTCGAGGCGAGAACGATAACCGGTAGGCGCCGGTTTATTGCAAAGAAGGGTGACGAACGCCAGAGTAGCTTTCCAAAATTGAAATTGCCGGAATCAAAAAGAGTTTTGGTGGGCGGTGGAGCAATTCTGCTGCTCATATTCGCGTTGGCATACTATTTCCTGATGCCGGTGGCGGAAGTGGTCACGGTTCGACGTGGTACGGCGATCTCCGCGGTTTATGGCACTGTCCGGATCGAGCCGGCCTTTGTTGTACGTGTTCGAGCGCAAAATGACGGTTTCCTTCGATTGGCCGAAGGCTTCTCGGCTGGTCGCGGTGCAATCGGCAACAGTGTTGAGAAAGGACAACTGTTGGCGACGATTGCTGACGAGGAAACATCCCGGGAGCTGAAGCAGGCTCGAGCCGATTTGCAGGCTGCGATCGACCGCGCGGCTCTTCCGCTGCCCTCTTCGGAGCTCCTGAAAGCAGCTGAAGACAATCTGCAGCGACTCGAAAAGGTTGTCGGCTCGGGTAATGTGCCCGCAGTCGAATATCAGAAGGCAAAGAGCGAAGCGAACCGGTTGCGAGGCGCAGTGGAATCTGAGCGGATCGAGCGAGATCGCAATCTCAACTCTCTTCGAGAAACGACGAAAAAACTCGAAGCCCAGATGAAGAACTCCGAGGTCCGCGCGCCGATCGATGGCGTTCTCACGAACGTTCAGACAATTGACGGCGAATTGGTTTCGGACGGCAACGAGCTTTTCACCGTCTCCTCACACAAGAATTACATTCGCGGCGAAGTAAACGAAGAAGATGTAGGTGAAGTGAAACCCGGGATGAAGGCAAAAGTGCAATTGTATGCTTATCGGACCAAGACTTTCACAGCGCGCGTTTCATCAGTTCAACCTGCGGCCGATCCAACTACTCAACGCTACACGGTTGTGCTGGAGATGGGTGACCCTCCGGATAACTTGATGACCGGAATGACCGGAGAGATGAACATCATTACCGGCACCCACAAGAATGCTCTTTTGGTACCGACGCGCGCGCTTCTTGTCGATCAGGCGTTGGTGGTGAAGGGCGGCATTGTGCATTCTCGCACGGTCGGCGTTGGATTTCGCACTCTCGATTTTACAGAAGTAACTAGCGGACTGACAGATGGCAGTCGCGTGATCGTTTCCGACCAGGACAAATTCCGTCCTGGGGAGGCGGTACGACAACGCAAGGTTAATTCACCGCCACCGCCAAATGAATCATGACCCCGCCGCTTTATATTGCCCTGCGTTTTCTGACGCATCGCAAGCGCGCGTTGCTTCTGAGTCTTAGCGGTGTCGTCTTCGGAGTCGCGATCTTTATCTGCACACAAGCGCAGACGCAGGGCTTCGCCCGCTATTTCATTGACTCAACCATCGGGAGCAACGGCGCCTTGGTCATTAGATCGCGTTTTCGCCCGCGGTACGAGCCGCTGATGGTTTCCGCAAAGGGCTCCAAGGGAACGGTTGAGCGTCGTGTCTATTTTGAAGGTATCACTAACGCCAATGAAATCATGCGTGTGAGCAGACAATTTTCCAATGTGGTTTCCTGTTCACCGGTTCTCCGTGGAACAGTCAGCGCGCGTGCGGGGTTTGAGAACGCGACTGTTGATCTTTACGGTATCAATCCCGCCCTGCACGCGCGCACTACCGATATTCTCCACCAGTTGATTGATGGCAATTTTGATGACTTTAAAAACAACACCAGTGCGATCATCCTCGGTTCGCGTCTGGGAGAGTTACTTCAGGCTGGTGTCGGCGACACCGTGCAATTGCTTGCACCCAACGGTGAGTATTGGCGATTCACGGTGGCAGCGATCGCTCGCGCAGGAATCGGCTCGATTGATTCAACCCGGGTTTATTCGCATGCCAGAGTTGCGCAGGCTCTTCTGCAACAACCGTCCGGCGCGTCGATGATCATATACAAACTGCGAAATCCCAACCGTGCGCCCGCTTTGGCCAGTCGTTTCGAAACGCTCTTTCAGCATAATGCTACGAGCTGGCAGGACCGCGAGGAGAGTACGCTGCAACTTTTTCTGACCCTGCGAATGTCTGTCGCGATTACCGTTTCTCTCATCATTCTGCTCGCCGGCTTTGGGATTTTTAATGTCCTTACGATGTCGGTGCTCGCAAAGATAAAGGAGATCGCGATTTTGCGTTCAATGGGTTATCGGCGCATCGACATCTCTTCTATTTTCTTGTGGCAGGGCGCACTCATCGCTGCTGCCGGGTCATTGCTCGGTTGTCTTTTAGGCGCGTTAATGACGTGGGGCGTCTCGCACATTCCCATTCGTCTCCGCGGTTTGTTGTACACAAATTACTTTTTGGTTACGTGGGATTGGAGGCACTACGTATTTGCAACGTTGCTCGCGATCCTCGCCGTTTTCATCGCGAGTTATGTCCCCGCGCGTCGTGCTGCTCAACTGCCGCCGGTTGTCACAATTCGAGGTTCCAGATGAGCTCGGAAGCCTGCCTTAGTTGCGAAGGGATTGAGCGCTATTTGGGCGAAGAGGAGGAACGTGTACATGCCCTACGGGGCGTATCACTCGATATTGAGCCGGGCAGTGTCCACGCGGTAGTTGGCCCGTCGGGCTGTGGCAAAAGTTCGTTGCTGTACATTCTTGGCCTGCTCGATCTACCGGACGCGGGACGCGTTTCAATTGAGTCGGAGCCAGTTTCCCAACTGAACGATGATGAGCTCGCGCGAAGGCGGAGCAAGTTCATCGGCTTCATTTTTCAATTCCATTTTCTGATGGAGGATTTCACCGCCCAAGAGAACGTGATGATTCCGATGCGCAAGCTCGGAGAACTTTCCGATAGTGAGATGCGCGAACGCGCTGCCGGGCTGCTAGAAGCAGTTGGCTTGGGTGATAAATTGCGAAGGCAGAGCCGCCATCTTTCTGGAGGCGAACAACAGCGTGTGGCAATTGCCCGGGCGCTGGCAAACGATCCAAAAGTCATTCTGGCGGATGAGCCGACCGGCAACCTGGATACTGCCAACTCCGAGCGCGCCTTTGAGCTGCTTCAACATATCGTCCAAGAAGGCGGCAAAGCTCTGCTCCTGGCCACGCACAATCCTGTCATCGCCGAAGCCTGCGATTGGACCCATGAGATGAAAGACGGCCGGATCACCGCCAGCCACCCGCGGGGCGCGGGAAGTTCGATTTCTTAAGTCGATCAAACGCAGAGGCACGCCCCAACCGAAATCGCTGACGGTTGGCAGCTCGCCGCTCCACCGTTAATCTCGCGGGCGATGGAGAATATCCTGCCAATCATAATTGCGGATGCGCCCGAGGCCTTGACTGAGCTGTGTGGCGTGAACTTACTCGAACGTTTGCTCCGTATTTTGCAGCGGCTCGGATTTCGCAGCGCGATCGTTTTTTCCACAACACCGGAAATCATCGGAGCTGAATTAGCGAAACACTCGTGGGCGCGCCAACAAATAATTGTCCATCTTGCCTCGGGCAGAATTGGACCTCTTACTTCCCAACTCGTTTTAGACCAAAGCGCGTCCGAGCGTTTCTTAATAGTACCGGCAAACGTTTACTGTGACGCGCGTTTGCTTGCCGCTCTCTGCGCGAAAGATTCGTCCTCCGCGCTTGTCGATTCCGATCCACCAGAATTCGCACAGTCTCTAATCCGGAATCCGTGTGGGCCTGCATTGGTCACAAGGGATTTTCTCTTTGCGCGTCCGCCGGCGCCTTTTTCTGAGGAACTCAAAAAAAACATCGACAACCGCGAGATCGATATCGTCGACGCGGCCGAGGAGGATGATTACATCGTCAAGATGCGCCGGCGCGTGAGGCCACTTTGTTTTTCAGCGCCGCCAGAGCGGAACCGTCGCGTCGCGGAGCGCGTCATTCTCGATTCCGCGCAAAATGGAACACTCGACTTGCCCGCTTACGTTCACGGACCAATCGAAACGGCAATCATCTCGCTTCTTTGCAAAACGCGAATCACGCCAAACCAAATTACGATTGGAGGTTTCGTTATCGGATGCAGCGCGACCGCGGCATTCGCGCTTGGCCGCGTCGGCGTCGGAATCCTCGCTGCTCTCATATTTGGTATAGTCGACGGACTGGACGGAAAACAGGCGCGCGTCAAAATCGAAACGACCGAGGGCGGCAAATGGGAACATTATCTCGATTATTTTATCGAGAACTCGTGGTGGGCGGCCATCGCTTTTCAATTGTGGCGAAGCGGCCAATTTCCCAACGCGTTTTACTTTTTCGCGTTGCTCGTTGGGTCGCGCTTATTGCATGAATTCGCGAAACGCCGGGCGACGATGGCTCAAGGCCGCCTGCTGGATGACGTCGCGCCGTTCGACCGTGCTTTCCGACTGATCGCAGCTAGAAGAAACGTTTACGTTTGGATCCTGGCGTCTGGTTTTTTGTTGGACGCTTTTCCGCAAAGTTACGCCGTTATCTGCGGATGGGCTGCATTTAGTGCTGCCGTTCATCTCGCCCGTTCCATATGGATTTGTCATGGCGCGGTGCGCCGCTTTGTCGGTATCCGGAGTTAAGTAACGACGAAAAATTGGTGGAATGAGTTCAGCTAAGTCCAGCGTCGGTCATACCTGCTGGGCGCCAATTAACTTTCTCCTTCAACGGACGAACCGCTTTCAGCGCGACGAGCCGATATTTCCAAATGATCGCATTCCAACTAGCTGGTCAAACCTAGCGCCTCCGATAAATCACCCCTTCGGCAGTGTGCGCCACTGGCTGGTATCGTTCCGCCAAAAGTTTGGCCAGAAT
>DATHHK010000038.1:0-6049 GCA_035317225.1 Candidatus Udaeobacter sp.
GAACACGCTTCTGAAATTGCCGGCGCTTTTCAAGTAGCCGGAGTTCGCCCACGGGAGCAATCAACCTTCGATCGGCTTCTTCGGCACCAGCGTTCAACGTTTATTCCCACCTTGGGCGCGTAATTCTCAAGGAACGCGAGTAACAACTTTGGTTGCGCCCGCGAAATGCCGTTGATCGCGGGTTGCGCGCACTGCTACGTTGAGTCGAATTCGAAGGCGAAAAGTTGATGCTTTAATTCGGATTTCCGAGTCCCAGCACAGAATGCGGCTCACGCGCGAATTTTAACCCGGCTGGCGGGGGCGCGGTCGGATCGACATTTTTGGCAAGAGCGAGCACCTGAAAGGCGCGACCGAGCATCTCGGGATGCAGCAAAGTTTGAAGCGCGCGCTTCGTCTTGCGATCGGCTAGCACGAGATCCGGCCACGCGGAGATGATGCCGGTGAGGAAATGATGCTGGTCGGTGAATCCCGCCACGCGCAGGCCATTTGCCTTCGCGCGACGAGCAATGCTCGTCCAATCGACGTGCATCGTAATGTCCGCGTGACCGATTTGTTCAAAGGGCGAGTCGAGATGTCGATGCTGAGCGCGGACCTGAATGTCTCTCTGAAACTCAGCGCCCGGATGGCCGTAGTCGATGGCGATGACGTAGCCTCGCTTCAGGTTCCCAGCCAGGTTGTCGATCCAAGCGAGCGCAACTTGATTAAACGCTGTGTTTGACTGTGGACGCTCAATGAACACAAATCTGTCGTCTTGAAGATCGACAAGCTTTTCCATGCCGCGGCTGTTCAAGTGTACTGGCATCGCGTCCAGCAGTTCGTTCGAAAAATGGACGCCAGTGAACGGTTCAAGCGAATCGCGCCATTCAATCTTGTTTCGAAATGGTTCCAGCATCTGCGATTGGCGCTCTCGTAAAATCGGAAACGGCTCGACTATTCGATAGTCCAAAGTTTCGAAGAATTCCGGTGCGCGTAATCGAGCAGATTGGAGAACGTCGCGTGCAAACTGACCGTCATATGCACCCTGCTCAACAATGATAAAATTGTCGATTTTACCGAGCTGCTCCCAAATCTCAGCGAATTGTGCCGCCATCAGTTGCCCGAAAAGGGGGCCGATGCTGACGTTAGTGAAATAATCACCTTTCCGGCCAATCGCGCAGCGACCAGAGGAATAATATCCGTGCTGCGGATGGTAAAGCGCCTGTTCCATAAACCAGGCGAAGGGTTGTGGTCCCCGATTGCGGATCGCGGATCGAATCACCTCGATTAACGCGACGTTTCCCGTTTGTGTCCTCAACGTCCAACCCGCCTACGCTGAAAGCTCTGGCGTGGCAAGCCCTCAACGCTCACCCGGACAGCGGGTTTGCATTGGTCATTGAGCGTTGGGCTTTGGCGCGTACCTTGGGCGACCTAGTCCTTCGTAAAGTTTGAGACCGACTGCCACATATCTGAGGCCTCCACCAGGCTATCGCTTTCGGCCACCTTGGTATTTAAGACCGTGGTTTTACGTGCCAATTGCCATCCTCGCAATTCTCGTCGTCGTCCTGGCAGTCTACATCTCCAGTCTTGCGGCCGATCTTAAAGCGCAGGCCAAAGCGTTCGACCTGAGCAAACTCGAGCAAATGGAATCAGCCAGTGTGATTCTTGATCGCAACGGCAAGATCTTCGGCCAAATCTATGTCGAGAATCGCGAGACGGTGCCGTACGACCAGTTGCCTCCCGATCTCATTAACGCGGTCATCGCCGTTGAGGACGCAAAGTTTTATCGGCATCACGGCTACGACTTGTTTGGAATCATCCGCGCAGCCTTGAAAAATTTTACGGCTGGCCATGTGCGCCAGGGCGCCAGCACCATTACGCAGCAACTGGCGCGGAACAGTTTTTCGCTGAAACAAAAAACGTTCCGCCGCAAGCTGCTCGAGATTTTCCTGGCACAACGGATTGAAGACAACTTCAGCAAACAGAAAATCATGGAGTTGTATCTGAACCGGATCTATTTCGGTGGCGGCCTGTACGGAGCAGAAGCAGCCTCGCGAGGGTACTTTGGCAAGCCGGCGCGTGAAATGTCGCTGACAGAATGCGCGACGCTCGCGGGCCTGATCAAGAGCCCAAACAGGTTGTCGCCATGGACCGATCGCGCGACCTCACGCGATGCGCGGGACTATGCGCTCGATCGAATGCGCGACCTGCGGTTCATCAGTCGCGAACAATACGCCAACGCACGAGCTCAGGAAATCGTCGTGAGCAGCCGGCAAAATGCGCAGGGACAGACCTATGCAGTCGATTACATCCGTCAGCAGGTAATCGCAGCCGTCGGATGGGACCGCGCAATTAACGAAGGCTATCGGATCCACACGACAATCGATGTCGATCTTCAAAAGGTTGCCGAAGATTCCTTGCGAACGAATCTCGAACGAACGGAACAGCGCCCCGATTACAATCACCAGACTTACACCCACTATGCCGCATCGTTTCGGAAGGCCAAGGCAAACGGCACGATGACTAATCAACCTGCACCTGAGTATCTCCAGGGTGCGATCATCGGCCTCGACAATGCAACGGGCGATATTCTGGTGCTGGTTGGTGGACGCGATTTCGAGCACAACCAATACGATCGGGCGTTGCAAGCTCGCCGGCCTGCCGGGACTGCGATGTTGCCTTTTGTCTATGCGGCTGCTTTCGAAAAAGGAATGTATCCCGGTTCGCTGGTAGAAGACTCACCACTGGATAACCGAGCAGTGATGATAGGTGGCACAACGGGCATTCTGGGGGAATGGGGGCCCGAAAGCGTTGACAACACTTACGAAGGCGCGATGACGGCCAGACAGGCTCTGGCGAAATCAAAAAATGGCGCAACTGTCCGAATCGGAATGGACGCGGGAATCGATGCAGTGCTGCAGCTTTGCGCTGCCGCAGGCATTCATTCTCCGCTTCGTCGTTATCCGGCCACGTTTCTCGGGACCAGCGAGGTCACTCTGGCGGAGCTCGCGTTAGCGTACACGATATTCCCAAACGGCGGCTGGCGACCGAACGCGTCGCACATCTTGGAGCGGATTGAGGAAAAGGACGGAACTCTGGTTTGGGACGCGAAACGAGAGAGTATCCGGAAACTTGTCACCAAACCTGAAACCGCCTACGAAGTGAATTCCTGCCTCGCCGACGCGCTTGAATCAGGGACAGGAAAAGCTGCCTTCACACAATTTGGCCTGAAGAAAATGCCCGCTGCAGGTAAAACCGGTACCGCCTACGATTTTACTGATGCGTTGTTTGCTGGATACGATTCCAATTTCACGTGCGCGGTTTGGGCGGGGTTCGACAAGCCGCAAAAGATTTATCGCGGGGCGTTTGGACGCGAGCTGGCGCTGCCCGTTTGGGTAGACATCATGAATGCCGCCGCTGATCACTATCCACCGCAGGAAATCAAGCAGCCCACATCCACGTCAGGTGGACTGAAGCAGGTTGAGATTTGTTCGAAGTCTGGGCTGCTTGCCACCGACAAATGTTATGACGCAGTCAGGACCGCGAATGGCGATACGGTTCAGCGACGCTCGACTTACATGGAGATTGGCACGCAATCGCAGGTTCCGACTGAGCCTTGCAATATCCACGGTGAGCCGCGCGCGCGTCTCGCACGCTTCTTTTCTTCGAGCGATTTGCCGCGGGCTGCATTGGCCGTGGACGTGAGTGAGGTCACGCCAATCGCCGTAAAAAGCCCAACGTTATTAGCCGACAAGGATCCTTATAATTCTCTTAAGCCAACGTTGAAACCTGAGCCTGTGCCGCAACCAGCAGCTGAAAAAGTCGCAAGCCAAAAGCCCGACAACGTTGCCGGAGACAGCGCCGTAAAAACGGCGAACGCCAGCGGAAGCGGGGCCGCTAATCAAACTGCCGAATCCGCTCCGGAGATCAGAAAAGGAATTCCGGTCCAACCGGAGGATAAGAAGCCCGTCGAAATCCGGCGCGCCATCCCAGTCAAACCTCTGGACCAGGAAGGCGAGGATGGAACGCTTTTGAAATCGGCAACGCCGCCGCCCCCTAGCGATATCGACGAATAGAACCTGTTCTCTTCCCGCTTCTAGACTCGAAGCGAAGAATGACGAAATCCCAATAACGAAGCGCGAAAGAATGGCAAATCATCAAATGACGAACATCGCTATAAAGCTTTTTCGTCATTGGATCTTCGTGCTTCTTTCATCGTTTGTCCCTTGGTCATTAGTGTCCGCCACTGACCGTCCGAGAGGTCGCAGGCCATGACTTCTCACGATGTAGATTCCTTTCGACTGACGGTTCTCAATCCAATGGGGCGGGATCCCGAACAGGAGTTCCGCGACCTGCCTGCGCCAGGCGAAGGTGCCCATCCACCGATCAACTTCCATGCCTTCGCCGCTTGTACGCAGGGAGCTTTTCACCATGACACGCGTCGCGCCATCGCAGAGAACACATCAGTTCTTCTGCTCCTGCGCGGTGATTTTCGCGCTTCCGAGCGCGCATTGGCCAATCTAAAGAAACACGGTCGCACCGTTGTTGTGTCGTTAAAGGAGACTGGGCTCCATCAGATCGCGCAACAGTTATCCAATCGCGCCAGACTATCGCGCTTCATGAAAATTGTGGCGCAAGCGGATGGATGCATTGCTACCACTCCGGAAGCTGCGGAAATCTATCAGAGCGCTCGCTGGAGGCTGAGGCGAGTAGCATTTATTCCGACGCCTTATCCTCTTGAAGACCAGAGATGGAATTTTTGTCTGCCCCCAGACGAGCAATCTGGAATCTTTGTTGGCACACGCGAATGGGACGTGCCATCGCGCAATCATTTCGCGGCGCTCCTGGTCGCGCGTCAGCTTTGTGACGCGACTGGTGAACCGGTCACCCTCGTTAATCTGGATGGATATCAAGCGCGGCATCTGCTCGGCGAACTGAAATTTCCGGAGGGAAAACTCCATGTAATTGAGAAATGGAAATCCTATCCCAATTACCTGGGGGATGTGGCGCGGCATAAGATCGTCCTGCAGCTGGATCGCAGCCACGTGCCCGGCCAGGTGGCAGGCGATGCTCTCCTTTGTCGAATCCCCTGTGTGGGTGGCGACGGCGCGATTGAGCGAATTGCATTTTCGAAAACCTGCGGCGAGGGCCGGACGATTACCGAGATTGCTTCGATGGCGCTGGATCTGTTAAAGAACGCCGATTTACGCGGCGCCATTGTGGCCGAATCCCAGCAGCGCGCGCTGGAGCATCTCTCGTTTCGGGCAGTGCGATCGCAGCTTGCAAAGTTTTTTGCCCAATTCGCTGAAGGGAGCGCTAACTAAAAAGCGGCTTTGACACCCCCGGCGCATGAGGGCGAAAAGGTAAATCTTAAGTCCGCTTGTCAGACGCTCTGGTTCACGCAACAAGACGCGCGATTTGGCCGTAAAGTTCGGGACTATCGGAGCACAAAACACAGAGCTGCGTAGTTACAAATCCGGCGACCGCAGCCCAAGGCTGACCAGGGTCGCTTTCAGACGCCGGCGTGCCCGAGCGGCAGGTTTCGAGCGCCACCACTGCAGCGGCTGTCCGGTTTTCCACGTTCAGCTTGCCGAAGATGTGTTCGACGTGTTTGCAAATGGTGCTGGTCTTCGCGCCGAGAATGACGCCGATATCGTGGTTGCTTTTTCCCTGTGAAATCCAGAAGAGGACTTCGGCTTCGCGCGGCGTCAGCGCTAACGAAGATAATGCCTCCAGGCTATGCTGGTCTGGCTGAAACATAGAGCCTTCCTGTCGGCTTTCTTAACAGGAAGCGAGAGACCTGAGCAAGAGAATTCGTACGTAATTCTGCGTATTCCCAAAAACTTACACGGACGTCAAAATCCAACGATTATGAAAAAGATACTCCTCAACACACTCACATCCTTTATGGCAAGCCTCAGAAATTCGACGAACTACGCTTCTTCGCCGCGCGGTTTGCTTCTCATCCCGCTTATTTTGGTGTGCTTTGCGCTTTCACCGCAAATGCAAGCACTTTCTCCGCCACCTGATGGCGGCTATCCGAATGGCAACACCGCGGAAGGCGATAGCGCTC
>DATHHK010000039.1:0-17429 GCA_035317225.1 Candidatus Udaeobacter sp.
AAGGGGAGCATTTTTCCAAGGCTGATCGCGGGCGAGAGCTGCGCTTCGGCATTATTCGGAGCGAGGGTCGCAGCGCGACTGGCGAACTCGAGCGAAATGTTTCCAAGCCGCAGCTTTTCTTGTTTCGATGACGTGTCGCTCATCAGATGGCGGTACTGCCGGGCAATACAAACGAGAAGCTTCACATTGTTCGGCTCCAGCTTGTTCGCAGGTAGATATACTTCCAGTGCTTCTTTGGCCTGGAGTCGTTGGTCGAATTGGTCGCCTTTTGCGATCAAGGCATCAGTCTCCTCTGCCCGCGCAGCCAGGCCGGAGAGGCAAAGCAGCGCACAAAGCAACCGGAAAGTGCGAAGGAGATGATTCGGATTCACGAAAAATGTAAATAGTAGGCCGGGTGTCCTTGCGATTCGCCGCTGGTCACAATCTTGGCCGCGGAAAGCCTGTCAACGCTGATCTCCTTCCAGCGTTCCTGGCCCTGGCGCGGTGATTAGCCAAGCGGCAGTCACGAAGCTCGCTTCGCTAAAACGCAGCCCGATCAATGCAGATTCGTTAGGCGAAAACCTGGTTTCCGCCAATCGGCGGATGTCAAAGGTATCAAATGGAGAGTTCATAAGCTGCAAAAACCGCCAGATTTGGCTGGTTTTGGTTTCACGTTTGCACGCATGTCAAAAAGGTTCCAAATGCCTCGCTTGAATTTGGCAGGACGGTAATCGTGGTCAACGCTGTCCCGGCTGGTGAAACGACAGTAGCGGGGCCTCAGTCATGGGTGCGGTTCCGGGACCCCTGGAAGGCAATAGGTGCCTTTCACCTTGGCGTTCCTCAACGCATACGATAACGCACATGTGATCGCGCAATTGTCGCGCCAGTTGACCCCTCCGAGCGGCATGGCCTGGATATGGTGGCGCGTGCGAACCAGTTTCGCCAACCCAGGGAAAATAAAACAACGAATGACGAAACTTCAGAACCTGACTTCCCACCTGGGTCATTACCGCGCAGTCGCCGCTGCGCGCGTCCGCCAAAGACGGCGGGCCTCAATCACTTGCCAGCAAACGAGCGCCGGAATTCCCAGACCAATTTCTCGCGCGCGCGAAACCAGGGAAAGGGCAAATGCGCCATCACCCGAAATGCCAAGCAAACTCCCGACCACAAGATAGCCGCCTTCCTGCACTCCCAACCCTGCGGGAACTGCGAATGCCGCTGAGCGAATTGTTAACACCATGCTTTGCAAAATGAGCGCATTTAGGAACGAATCGGGCAAATCGAGGAACCAAAGCGCAAGCCAAATTTCTCCTGAGCCGAGGACGAGGGAGGCCACGGTGCAAGCACAGCATGCGAACACAGCACTCCGCCGCGCGTAAAGAGAACGGACGGTTTGGTCGAGCGTATCGCCGCCTTGCACGAGAGATTGCCAGTCCGAGGAACCAGCCAACCGCGAAATGAGGCGAGCGAGAAAACGGAAAATTCCGCGTCGCTGCACGAAGTAGAAGCCGGCAAAGGCAAAAAGCGCGATCACAGTTCCGATCAAAGTTGGACCAACGAAGCTGTCTTTTCCGGTTGCTATGACCAGCAGCACAAGTCCAAGCAACGTAAATCCAGCCTGTACAAAAATGCCGAGCGTGATGTCAACGAGCACAGTTCCTGCGGCGACGGGCAGCGAGGCGCCACGAATTGCCGCGAGGCGCGCCCGCACAATGTCGCCGCCGATCGCGGCAGAAGGCACCAGCGCGCTGATGGACTCGCCGATCCAACGCATCCAAAAGAGTTGGCGCAACGGCAGGCGATCTGCTTTTGGGAAGAGCACCCACCAGGCAATCGCATCGAGAAACAATGGAACGAGATGGTAGACAACGACTCCCAAAATTCCCCATTCACCCCTGGCAAACGCATCCAGGACTCGCCCGACGCCCTGGTGAATCAAAAGAGCGGTAAATAGCGCCGCCCCTGCGAAAGCAAGGATGTAAATCGTGAGTCGAATTTTGCCGGACGCTTTCATCTCGAGACAATTCGGACGCGCGCAGAGAGATGCGCCTACTGGGAGGTGGTTCGTCTGCCTGGCTCCGATGGACTTTGCTAGAGATTCGAATCCCGCTGTGCTACGCGCCCCATCGGCACAATGACAGGCTCAGTTCGACGGCAAGATTGCCGTTTTGAAGAGAGTCAGGAAAACATCCGCCGAGACTAGTTCGGCGAACATTCCGGAAAAAGTCCTTGCTAAAACATACCCTCTTCGATACATCGCTTTCACACTCCACATCCGATATCTCGATGTCCAAGTCGCCTTAGCCGCACATGAAAACCATTCGCAGAGTCGCGTTCCTAATCCTTGCCTCTGCGACGTCGGCTCTCGCCGGACCGCCGACTTTCGAGGCCCAACCTTCGCCTGCGCCATCGGACGAAAATTCGCGCGATCTTTTTTCTTACGAAACGACTTATACCTTCGGCAGCGATTTCAAGGAATCCAAACTTGGCGATGGCGATTCGCTGTATAACGACTTCAGCTACGACCATCGTTTTCTGATTACTGGCAAGTGGTACTTTCGCGCCGGTGTAGAATATGAACGCTATGATTTCGGTGGAACCGACAACGGATTACCCGATCATTTGCAAGCAGCCTCCGGTCATCTCGCAATCGAATACGTTTCTCACGATTTTGCGGGGATCTCACTTGAATTAGACCCGGGAGTTTATTTTCAAGATGACGTTACTGGCGACGCGTTCGACATCCCTATCAAAGCGTACACCACCTTTCCGCTGAAGAAAGATAAGATCTTTGCGGTGGTCGGTTTGGGGTGGTCGCTTTATCAGCACCCGGCTGTCGCGCCAGGTGGCGGGATTATCTGGCTCTTCAGCGACAAGCTTCGACTTCAGGCAGTGTTCCCCAAGCCGGCGCTGATTTATCAACCCAACGACGACTGGGAACTCCGCATCCTCGGCGAGCTCAACTACACAAGCTTTCGAACCGACGACGTGCTAACCACTGAGCGGAAATTGCAATTGCACAACGCTGTCGTTCAATACAGCGAGGATCGAGTCGGCGTGCAAATCGGGTATACCGGCATCAAGCACCTGAAGCTTATTGCGGGCGGCGGCGCCACAGTCGAACGGAATTTCGATTTCTTCCGTGCTCACCAGTCCAAAAAAACTGATCCGGCTCCCTACGTCAGAATCGCCGCCGAACTGAGATTCTAAGGAAAGATCTCGTTCAGTTTTCTTGCGACGGCTTGACTGCCGCGAACCTTCAGTCTGCCAGTCATAAAGGCCCACGTGCCCTTAAGTTTCCCATTCGACATCGCGACCCAATCCGCGTCGCTGGTGATGAACGTGACGCTTGGGTTGTCGATTTTTCCCTTTCCCATCTTGTAGGTCCCGTCGTTCACGTCGATCCACCATTCTCCGCCATTGGGGCCGCTGAGCTCCCACTGGTAGCGCGCATGCACTCCCTTTGCCTTATTCGCTTGGAAACTCTGGCGCATTCCATCAAACACTTGTTGCGGCGTCAAACTCGAGGGCTCCTCTGAGGCCGCGCGTACCGCGCTCAAACCGATTACCGCGATTATCGTTGCAATCGGCAGGGTCAAATACCAATTGTTTGCTTTCATCGTGCTTCCCTCAAATCAAGATCGCTCTCCTGACCGAAAGTGGCTGTCGGACCACCCTACTGCTCGATTCGTTTTAGGAGAAAGGCCGCCCCAAGAAACGTGATCAGCGCGCCCGCGAGAAGCACAATAAGATCGACAACATAAAACGAGACGCCGGCGTGGTACATGTTTACTAACCGAAAGGCCCGACAAAAATGGGTGAGCGGGAAAAGTTCCGAGATGTATTGGATCGCTTTTGGCAGTTGCTCCAGTGGCGCAAATGCCCCTGAGAGAACAAAGACCGGCAACAGAAAGAAAACGGAAAATTGGATCGCTTGCGTTTGGGTGCGCGAGAAGGTCGAAATCAATAAACCCAGTCCGAGTGAGCAGAGGAGGAACAGCAGGCAGATCAGGGCCAGCGCGTGAAGCTGATAAAATGCCACCCCAAAATGCCACCAACTAAGCGCCATAATCACCACTACTAAACAAATGGAGACAACCAGATACGGCAGCATTTTCCCGATCACGATTTCACCGCGCTGCAGCGAAGTCACCAGCAATTGATAGAGTGTGCCCGATTCGCGTTCGCGGGCGATGGTGCAGGCCATCAGCGTGACAGTTAGCAATTGCAGAATTAATCCGATCACGCCTGGCACGACGTAATCGATGAAGCGCGACTTCGGATTGTACAAGTTCTTCGACTCCGCACTCCATGCGGTCATAAGCGAGACGAATTGTTTACGGATATCGATGGGCAATTTCTTGCCTAACTCGATCACCTCCTCTGGGAGTGACTCCACAAGTAGGTCGCGCTCTTTGGCCTGGAATGTACCTAGATTCTTTTGCACAGCGCCTTCGACTGCACTGGCAGTGTTCGTGTCGCTGTCGTCGAGGTAAAGAGGTAGCGGCTTCGGGTCGCCCTTGTTCAGGCTATCGGCCCAACCAACCGGGATAACCAGAGTCGCCTTCACTCCATTTCCGATCAGGTCCGACTCACCCTGGAAGTCGGGCGCTGGCATTCTCCAATGAAACGTTTTGTCCTTGGAGATAATCTCGATGAAACGGGCGGTGCGCGGCGTCTGATCGCGATCGATTAGCAACGCCGGGACGTCGGTAAGCTCAGTATTCTCGAAGGCATGCCCGAAAATTAGTGTAAATAGCGGCGGGAGAATGATCAGTAAAAGCAAGACACGACGATCGCGGTAGATGTGCAGGAACTCTTTGTAAGCGACGCTCCCAATTGCGCTCAATGATGGCCATTTCATGACGCCGATTTTTTCAACACGCCATCGTAGCCCTGCGAATATGCGGTGAAAACGTCCTCCATGTCGGGTTCTACCCAGCGTTCGCCCAACAAATGAAGATCCGGAAAAGGCCAGTTCTCACGCCATCTCGCCATCAATTTCTCCGGTTCCTGTGCGTACAGGCGCAGGCTGCCGCTGCGCAAGGAAACGCCCAGCAGCTCGGGCAGATCCCGCAACCGCACCAGTGCGGGCATGAGTGGTTCCACATCGATCTCGAGCAAACGCGCGCGAAAGCTCGATTTCAAAGCGCGTGGCGAAGCTTTCGCGAGCAGCCGCCCACTCTCGATAAAGCCCACTTCAGTGCAACGCTCCACCTCATCCATGTAGTGGGTAGTAACAAAGATCGTTTTTCCCTCGTTACTCAGATCATAGAGTAAGTTCCAGATTTGCTGCCGGTGAACGGGATCAAGGCCTGCTGTCGGTTCGTCAAAAAAAAGGAGCGGCGGATCGTGCACCAGTGCGCACCCGATCGCCAGCAATTGCCGCATGCCGCCAGAAAGATTTCCCGCGGCAGCATCAACTTTTTCTTCCAAGTCGCTCAGCCGAAGCAAGCGCTTGATCCGACGCTCCAGTTCCGCACCCGTAACTCCATAGGCGCCGCCGAAAAAGCGGAAATTTTCCAGGACGGTCAGATCGCGATAAAGACTGAATCGTTGCGGCACATAACCAAACTTAGTCCGCACAAAATGCCGATCTTTCCAGGCATCCGCGCCTTCAATGGTGGCGTGACCAGACGTCGGATGAGTCAGGCCGCACAACATCCGCATGGTCGTTGTCTTGCCAGCGCCATTAGGGCCGAGAAAACCAAAGATCGTTCCCGCCTCGATATGAAGAGAAAGATCCTGTACAGCATGCACGTTACCGAAGCTCTTGCTTAGATGGTCGAGCATGATGACCGGTTCGCTCATGATGAAACCCTATTGCGGTGATCCAAAAAATTTGCAACCATCTGGCATTGGCCATCACATATGTGTGTCATGAAACCTAAGATGCTGAATCTGCAGCGGCACTTCTTTGTAAGGGCGGGCAGCCTCCTACTGTTACTGCTGGCTTTGCGCCTTGGCCTAACCACCGCACGCGCTGACGCCGTTTCTGATCTCGCCTCGTTTTCCATTTTTGACAAGGTTGATCTCGCCCAGCTCGCCAAAAGCGAGGTGAAGACGGCGCACGGATCGCCGATGAGTAATCCGCGATTTCTCGCTGTTCAGAGCTGCTACGTTGCGCTGGGATCCTCGCCTGCCCAGCAAATCGAGGCGTTACGCCGATGGGATGCAACAAGGCATCGCGAACTGAAGGTTTATCTGCACTCTGATCTGCCTTCGAACCCTGCGCCCGCTAATTTTGAAAAACTGAAAAGCGCGCCCGGCAACGCGTCCGTGCGTTCATTCGTGGCGGCGACTCAAAAGCTCGGTCCGAGTCTCCAGATTAGTAAGGAAGAGGCAAAGAAATTTTCTGCCGGAGCCGGAGGAGGAGGCGCCATGCCTGCACCGGTTGTGGCGTTCTGGATAGACATACTGACTGCGCGAACGAAAAGCTTTGTGTCGAGCGGAATGTCGGGGCAACCGCCCTACGATCATGCCGGCCCATCTGTTCGGGCGAGCGACGAAGTAAACGGATTGTTGCGCGAGCAAGGGAAAATTCGCAATCAGTTTTCAAACTTCCTTGGAGCCACAGGCATTGGACGCGGCGCTGGATCGCTCAAGCCGGAATTGTATTGGGAGCTACTCGATGTGGATGATCAAGGCGTAGTAACGCTGGGCGCATCTTACAGCCGCGGCGGGGCGGGCGGGACGTATCAAGCTGCGGATGCTCTTTACTATGCGAGCGGTGGTTACTATGTTGCGCTCACGTTGTATCAGATGTGGCCGGTCACAGTGGAAGGGAAACCTTCAACCCTGGTCTGGCGCGGCGACATGATCTCCGCTGCTTCGCTGGGCTCTCTGCATGGCGTGGAACGGCTTGCGTCGGAGTCGGTGACGATGAAAAACATCACCAAAGCTGTCACACTCTTTCGGCGCGATACGAGTGGAGGTCGTTGACCAGTGAAGCGCTTTGAGTGTCGAATTTTCTGTGCTGTTTGCGCAGCGTCGTCGTTGTTATTTGCAACGCGAATGTTCGCGGAGGAAAACAGTGCTAACTGGTTCGAATCCGTAAGTCACGTCCCCACTGAATATATTCTGGAAGACACCTACGTTGGCGGCGGTGACGTCCAACGCGGGCCTAACAAGAGCGTGCGCGATTTCGACGAAAACGATTCGATCGTGCATTTGGTATTCACTCCGCGAACCAAGCTCGGCGTTCTGCGGCTTGGCGCGGAGTGGGAACGATTCTCGTTTGGCCTCCCCGATCATGCGGCTCTTCCGGACACGCTGCAGTCCGTCAGCCTGGTCATGGGACTGGATATGCAGTTCTCCGATTCAATCATCATCAGGGCGGAAGGTCAGCCCGGCGTGTACGATACTGAGTTCGACAATTTAGGGTACGACAATTTTAATCTTCCGTTCCTCATCGGCGGCACCTACATTTATAGTCCCGACCTGCAGCTCGTTCTGGGAGTGAGCGTCGATATCGAGCGGAAATATCCGGTTATCCCCGTTGCCGGAGTTCGCTGGAAAATCGCAGCGCTGTGGCTGCTTGAAGCCGTGCTGCCGACTCCCCGTCTCCAATATGAGATGAACAAGGACCTCACCCTTTACGTAGGGGCGAATGTGAAGCAAACCAGTTACCGTGTGGATGACGATTTCGGGAGCGCGAACGGAATACCGAGGCTTAATCATGCGATCCTGACGTACAGCGAGATTCGGACCGGCGGGGGCTTCGATTGGAAGATTTCGCCAAGTGTGACGTTCACTGGCGAGGTCGGCTATCAGCCGTATAGAAATTTTGATTTTTATCGAGCTGAGGTGCGCTACCACCAGGACGGCGGGGCTCCTTACGGAACGATTTCATTGCACGGCGCGTTTTAGCCGTAGGCGGTATCGTTGATGCCGGCCCGGTCGAGGTCCCCGGCTACAACAAGGTCATTTCATCGCAAGGTCCGGTCCAGCGCGCCGATCTTGCGAGTCTCCGGCCAGCGCAACGCAACGCCCAACACCACCAGGATTGTTCCAATTCCTCCTGCAACGACGGAAATCACCGGACCAAACAACGCAGCAGTCAATCCCGATTCCAGTGCACCGAATTCATTCGACGTGCCGATAAAAATATTGTTTACCGACGAAACGCGTCCGCGCATTTCATCCGGCGTTACCAGTTGCACGATGGAACCACGAATGATCACGCTCACACTATCGAATGCGCCGATAAGAAGTAATAAGCCCAGCGATAACCAGAAGATCTTAGACAAGCCAAACAGGACAGTCGCAATTCCAAACCCGGAGACACACCAGAGCAAGGCTTGGCCAGCCCGCTTCATTGGCGGAAGGTGCGCTACCACCATCGCCATGGCAAAAGCACCGATCGCCGGCATTGCTCGCAGCCAACCAAGACCAACCGGGCCGCAGTGCAGAATCTGATCGGCGAAAATCGGCATTAATGCGGTGGCGCCTCCCAGCAGCACCGCGAACAGATCCAGCGTGATGGTCGCCAGGATCACTTTTCTGCGAAACACGAAGCGGAGTCCGGCCATGAGACTTTTCCACGTGCCTGTCTCGCTTTGGTCGCGCCTCTGTTTGCTGCGCCGAATCGAGAGAACCAGAAGGAAAAAGAAAAACGCGCACACCGCATCCAATAGGTACACAAACGAGAACCCGATGTAGGCGACCAGCAATCCGCTGAGCGCAGGGCCCACAACGGATCCAATTTGAAAAATGCTGTTATTCCATGTTACCGCGTTCGCAAAGACATCACGAGAAATCAGCGTAGGAAAAAATGAACTGCGTGCCGCCCAACTGAAAGTGCGCGCCACTGCTCCGAGAAAAAGAAGAAGATAAATCAACGGAATTGATGCGTCGTCGAAATGGAAGATTGGATGATGCCGTTCGAAAATCCCGGCGATGGCCGCCAGGATGCGATTACTCTCACGCAAAGCCGGAATTGCAGGAATGGCGAGGTGTCTCCAAGAAACCAGAGCCAGAGCCAGCGACGTCAACAGGCTAAAAATTTGCGAGACAAGAATGATGCGCTTTCGACTGTAACGATCTGCCAAATGGCCAGCCGGCAAAGAGAGTGTCACAACCGGCACGGCAATAACCAAGCCCACCAGCCCAAGCGCGGTGGCCGAATGAGTGCGCGCATAAACCTCCCATTCCACGGCCACGGCCAGCATCAGGCGGCCGGTGATTGAAAGGAGATTGCCGGCTGTGAACAAGCTGAAGTCCGCAAAACGGAACGCCGCATAAGGATCGTGCCCTCGTCGCTCCAATTCGACCGGAGCGGGAACCGCCGGGCGTTCGCCCTCAGGCGATTGATAGGAACTTGGATCGACTCGTTGCGGCATGGTCGAGCCCAGCTACCTGCAAAGAACAATGGATTATTCTTCGATTCGTCCGATTCAAGCAGCGGGGCGCACGAGATTCTAGATTGAGCAGCCAGCACCGCAACCTAATGGCGTTGTGATATCTGCCCACCTCAGATCGAAAGTTCCAGCATGAGGTTTTGGCAACCATAGGGGGATCGGACGCGCCGGGCCCAAAGAATTTGCACAAATTCTGCCGATTTTTCTTCCATTCCCCAAAATGGATGCGGTAGAGTTTGCGGCTTCAGAGGAAAATGGATAACATCATCGAGGCGAGAGAACTGCAGATAGAACGCAAGCATTTCTACGTGGAGCTCCGAGAAAACGAGCGCGGGAAATTCTTGCGCATCACCGAAGAAGCTCATGGCCGCCGCAACAGCATCATCGTGCCGAGTACCGGCGTCGATGACTTTACGGCGACAATTGCTGAAGTTCTGACGAACAACGAAGGGGCACCAGCTTAACCTGCCTGATCGCGGGTTCGGTTTCTGGGCAGCCAAGTCGGCTGTGACGGTTTCTGACCTCTAACAACGCGGCTCTTCGAGTTTTCAGGATCGTTGACAGGGCGACACTCGAAACTACTTTGGCCCGTTCTTCCTTGGCGATTTTTTCGCATCCTAAATATGGCCACAAGACGCAAATCTACGGTTCGAAAATCAGCTCGGCGCACATCAAAAACACCGAAACGACCGGCAAATAGGCGCACTCGGGTGAGAAAAACGAAAAAGCCACGCTACGTTTATTACTTCGGGGACGGGCACGCAGATGGATCGGGCGGTATGAAATCGCTGCTGGGTGGCAAAGGCGCGAATCTCCACGAAATGACGCGCATCGGCCTGCCGGTGCCAGCGGGATTCACCATCACGACCGAAGTATGCACTCACTTTTATGATCATAGCCGGACTTACCCGCGAGAGCTAAAGGCGGAAGTCGCGGCAGCGCTGGCGAAAGTTGAAAATTCGGTCGGGAAAAAGTTTGGCGACAAAGAGCGGCCTTTGCTCGTTTCCGTACGATCGGGCGCGCGTGATTCCATGCCCGGAATGATGGACACCATCCTGAACCTGGGGATGAATGACGAGGTGGTCGAGATTGTCGCGAAAAAAACAAACAACGCGCGTTTCGCCTGGGATTCATACCGGCGTTTCCTGCAAATGTACGGCGACGTGGTCATGGGAGTTCAGAAACGGCCGGGCGAAGACCATGAACCGTTCGAGACGGTCATCGAACACCTAAAAGACGAACGCTACGGCAAGCATGACTTCCCTGATGTGAGATTGACAGTCGCCGATCTCAAAGAGCTTGTGCAGCGATTCAAAGCATTAATTAGAGAGCGCACCGAAGAATCTTTTCCGCAAGATCCGCAAACGCAGCTTTGGGGCGCGATCGGAGCGGTTTTTGGCTCATGGATGAACGATCGCGCGATGGTTTACCGCCGGAAATACGGCATCCCGCACGACTGGGGAACGGCCGTCAATGTGCAGACGATGGTGTTCGGAAATATGGGCGAAACGAGCGCCACCGGGGTCGCATTTACGCGCGATCCTGCGACCGGTGAAAAAGTCTTTTACGGCGAATATTTGATCAATGCCCAGGGCGAAGACGTGGTTGCGGGCGTGCGCACACCTCATCCAATTGCCCATTTGGCAAAAGAAATGCCCGCAGCTCATAAAAAGCTCATGAAAGTCCGCGCGATCCTTGAACGTCACTTTAAGGACATGCAGGACCTCGAGTTCACAGTGGAGGAAAACCGCCTCTACATTCTGCAAACTCGTAACGGCAAACGCACCGGTCACGCCGCCGTCCGTATCGCAGTCGATATGGTCGATGAAAAATTAATCACAAGAAAAGATGCTGTGCGCCGAATCCCGGCCGATTCGCTGGCCCATCTTTTGGCGCCGGTTTTCGACCGGCAATCAGCGAAACAAGCGAAAAAGATCGGCACCGGCCTGGCCGCCGGCCCAGGGGCGGCTTGTGGTCGCGTCGTCTTTAACGCGGAGGAAGCCGTGGTGCGTTCCGAGAAGGGCGAAAAGGTCGTGCTTGCCCGCATTGAAACGTCTCCTGAAGACCTGCGCGGCATGATTGCCGCGGAAGGCATCCTCACGTCGCGCGGCGGCGTTTCTTCCCATGCGGCCCTCGTTGCGCGGCAAATGGGAAAGGTGTGCGTGTGCGGCGCGACGGGGATTCAAATCGATTACCAGAAACGTACCCTCAGTGCGAACGGCACGACCTTAAGTCGAGGCGATTACATCTCCATTGACGGCACCGCGGGAGAAGTGTTTGCCGGCGAAGTCGCGACTGCGCCGTCGGAAATCGTCCAAGTGCTGATCGACCGCTCACTCGACCCGAAAAAGAGCGTCACTTATCAAGAGTACGCAAAACTAATGAAGTGGACCGACGAATTTCGCAGACTGGGCGTGCGCACAAACGCCGATACGCCCGAGCAGGTTGCAAACGCAGTCGCATTCGGTGCGGAAGGCATCGGGCTCTGTCGCACGGAGCACATGTTCTTCGAAGGCAATCGCATTGACGCGATGCGAGAGATGATTCTTGCTGGCTCGAAAGACGAGCGGGCACGTGCCCTGGCGAAACTGCTTCCTTTTCAGCGCAACGATTTCATTGGGATCTTCACGGCTTTAAAAGGTTTGCCCGCCACGATTCGTTTTCTCGATCCACCGCTTCATGAATTTTTGCCGAATGATCACACGCAACAAAACGAACTTGCAAACAAGCTAGGTGTCGGGGTCGAACAAATCGCGCGTCGCGTGCATGAGCTGCACGAGTTTAATCCGATGCTCGGTCACCGAGGCTGTCGGCTCGGCATCGTTTATCCGGAGATTTCTGAAATGCAGGCAAGAGCGATCTTTGAAGCTGCCGCTGACGTGCAAGCCAAAGCAATTAAGGTCCGCCCCGAAATCATGATTCCGCTGGTTGGATTTCCGCGTGAGCTGAAGCTTCAAATCGACATTGTCCGGCGTGTGGCCGGCGAAGTGGCAAAGGAAAAGGGGACAAAATTCAATTATCTGGTCGGGACGATGATCGAAATTCCGCGTGCCGCGCTTGTTGCGGACCAGATCGCACGCGACGCCGAGTTTTTCAGTTTCGGCACAAACGATCTCACCCAAACGACACTCGGAATGAGCCGGGATGATTCCGGAAGCTTTCTTCCCGCCTACGTTGAGCTCGATATCGTCGAATCAAATCCGTTTGCGTCGATCGATCAGAAAGGCGTCGGCCGCTTGATGGAAATAACGCGCGACCTCGGGCGTAAGACCCGGCCAAACATCAAACTGGGGATTTGCGGCGAACACGGTGGCGAGCCAGCGAGCGTCAAGTTCTGCCACCGGCTGGGCTTGGATTACGTCAGTTGCAGTCCGTTCCGGATTCCAATTGCCAGACTGGCCGCGGCGCAGGCGGCATTCGAAAGTTAAACGCTTGGTCGCATTTCAGGACATCGAAGCGGCACGCAAACGAATTGCGGACACGGTGTATTATTCGCCTTGTCCGCCCTCCATTCCTCTAAGCGAAATCACCGGCATGAAAATTTTCTGCAAGCTCGACAACTTGCAGCGAACGGGAAGTTTCAAGGAGCGCGGCGCGCGCAATGCGCTGGCACAACTGTCGCGTGACCAGCAGAAACGCGGGGTCATCGCCGCGTCTGCGGGCAATCACGCTCAAGCGCTCGCTTATCAGGGCAGCCTCCTCGGTATACCTGCAACAGTAGTGATGCCAAAATTCGCGCCGCTCATAAAAATCAGCACCTGTCAGCAACTCGGTGCAACTGTCATTTTGCACGGAGATGGCTTCGGGGAAGCAAAAGCGCGCGCACATGAAATCGCCGCGGAAAATGGCCTTGCATATATCGACGGCTATGATGATCCCGCGATCATCGCCGGACAGGGGACGATGGCTCTCGAAATCGTCGAACAAATTCCTGACCTTGAAGCGGTGATTGTTCCCGTGGGTGGAGCAGGCTTGCTCGCCGGTGTTTCTTTGGCTCTCAAAACGTTGCAACCGAACGTCAAAATTGTTGCCGTAGAAGCCGAAAAGGTCGCGAGTTTTTCAGCTGCGCTTAAAGCAGGGAGCCCGACGAAAATCACGATGCATCCGACGCTCGCAGATGGGCTAGCCATCCCGCAGGTGGGCGCAAATGCGTTCCAAATTGCACGACCGCTCATCGATCTGACTGTCACCGTGACTGAGGAAGAGATCGCTCTGGCGATTCTCCGTCTGGTTGAATTAGAAAAGAGCGTCGTCGAAGGAGCTGCAGCCACATCATTGGCTGCGTGCATGTCCGGAAAATTAAGAGAACTCGCCGGTAAGCGGGTAGTTCTGTTGCTTTGCGGTGGGAACATCGATCCGAATGTTCTAAGTCGTGTAATTGAACGGGGCCTGGTGGCGGACGGCAGGCTCGGGCGATTCACCGCTGTGATAAGTGATCGACCCGGCGGTCTGGCCGATCTGGCAGCCCAAATCGCGTCTACCGGAGTAAGTGTGAAGCAAATCCTGCACGATCGCGCCTTCGCCAGCCCGGATGTCTCTGCAGTCAACGTTCTTTGCACGGTCGAAACCCGCAACCATCAACACCTGTCCGAGCTGCGCGCCCTATTGAAGAGCCGCGGCGTCGAAATTCACGGCGCTGAATAGATGGTAGGGCGCGAGCGCCGGGCGCGCCGACAAACTTGAAGCGCGATTCGCTTTCCGTAGTCTGCTCCCATGCAACGGCGTGAAGAAACAATCGATCCAAATTCCTTTGCGCGCCGCCATATTGGACCGAGCCAAGAAGAGGTGCGCGTCATGCTGCGCGAGGTCGGCTTCGAAGATCTCGATTCCCTGGTCGCAGCTGCTGTTCCACGAAACATACGGCTGGAACGAGATCTGAACCTGCCGGAGGCGAAATCGGAGATGGAAGCGCTGACCGAGCTCCGCGCGATTTCCAGGAAGAACAAGATCCCGCGCTCATTCATCGGTTGTGGCTATTCCGATTGCATTACGCCGCCAGTGATCCAGCGAAACATACTGGAGAACCCGGGCTGGTACACGGCTTACACACCCTACCAGGCGGAGCTCGCGCAAGGTCGACTCGAGGCCCTCCTCAACTTCCAGACGATGATCACCGATCTGACAGGGCTCGAGATTGCCAATGCGTCGCTGCTTGATGAAGCCACGGCCGCCGCCGAAGCGATGGCGCTTTGTCATGCGGTCGTCCCTAATCGTAAAACGTTTTTTGTCGCCGACAATTGTCACCCACAAACGATTGCTGTTGTGCAAACACGCGCAAAGCCGCTCGGCATCGAGGTTCAGATCGGCAATTTCGCAGAGTATAAGCTCGACGAGACCGTTTTCGGCGCGCTTGTCCAGTATCCCGCCACCGATGGCGCAATTTACGATTATGCAGACTTCATAAAACGGGCACATGCCGCCGGCCCCCTTGTCGTGGTGGCAGCCGACCTCCTGGCGCTGACGCTGCTGAAACCGCCTGGAGAATTTGGAGCCGATGTCGCGGTCGGCAACACGCAGCGCTTCGGCGTTCCGCTCGGGTTTGGCGGCCCGCATGCGGCATACTTCGCCACGCGCGACGAGTACAAACGTCACATGCCCGGTCGGCTCGTGGGCGTTTCGCACGATGCGGAAGGGCACGCCGCTTATCGACTTGCGCTGCAAACGCGCGAGCAACACATCCGTCGCGACAAAGCGACCAGCAACATTTGCACGGCACAGGTTCTACTTGCTGTGATTGCCTCGATGTACGCTGTTTATCATGGCCCTCGTGGATTGCGGGCAATCGCCGAACGCGTTCATCGCCTAACAAGTCAACTTGCCGATGGTCTGCGGGCGCTGGGTTTGAAAATCGCGCACGAAAATTTCTTCGACACAATACGCGTCGAAGTCGAGTCGAGCGCGCTCATTTTAGAGCACGCGCACAAAGCGGACTGCAATCTGCGCGCACTTGGCCCGCGCGCGATCGGCATATCTTTCGACGAAACAACTACGGCCCGCGATATCGATCTCTTGATGTCGGTCTTTCGTGGCACGCTCGTCCGGGATTTTGCGGACGAAGAGCTGGGCGAACCGCCAATCAGGATTCCGCAATCTGCAATTCGCACTTCCGAATTTCTCACGCACGCTGTCTTCAATACACACGACACCGAGACCGAAATGCTGCGGTATCTGAAAAAGCTCGAATCGCGAGACCTTTCACTGACCACCTCCATGATCCCGCTCGGATCGTGCACGATGAAATTGAATGCCACCGCGGAAATGTTCCCGATTTCGTGGCCGGAAATTTCCAAGCTGCATCCGTTCGCGCCCACAGAGCAGACGGTCGGCTATGCAGAAATATGCAAACAGCTCGAAAACTGGCTTGCCGAAATCACTGGATTTGACGCAATTTCATTGCAGCCGAATGCCGGATCGCAGGGCGAATACGCGGGCCTGCTGGCGATCCGCGAGTATCACGCTTCGCGCAACGAAGGGCACCGAAATGTTTGCCTCATCCCGACGTCCGCCCATGGCACGAACCCGGCCAGCGCAAACATGGCGGGTTTTAGGGTTGTCTCAGTTGCCTGCTTGAAAGATGGCGATATCGACCTGGCCGATCTGCGCGCCAAAGTCGAAACGCACGCGCGCGACCTCGCCGCGCTGATGGTGACGTATCCTTCGACGCATGGCGTTTTTGAGCCCACGATTCGCGAAATCTGCGACATCGTGCACGCGCGTGGCGGGCAGGTTTACATGGACGGCGCGAACATGAATGCCCAGGTCGGCCTTTGCCGCCCCGGTGATTATGGCGCGGACGTCTGTCACTTGAATTTGCACAAAACGTTTTGTATTCCCCACGGCGGTGGCGGACCGGGTGTCGGGCCGATTGGTGTGGCCAGGCATCTCGCGCCGTATCTTCCGCGAGTGTTCATTCTCGATCCCGAGACCGGCCGAATTTTGTTTGGAGACGGAGAACATGGGAAACGTCCACCGAAAGGGAGCGGCTCCGATCACCGGCACGGAGGAGGCAAAGGTGGCAGCATTTCTGCCGCGCCCTACGGCAGCGCCAGCATTTTGACGATTACATGGATGTATATCCGCATGATGGGCGCCGCGGGACTGAAACGCGCAAGCGAAGTTGCGATTCTAAGTGCTAATTACATCGCCAAACGGCTCGATCCTTATTTCCCCGTGCTTTTCAAAGGCAAACGTGGACTCGTTGCGCATGAATGCATCGTGGATCTTCGCCAATGGAAAAGCGCAGGTATCGAGGTGGAAGATGTAGCAAAACGGTTGATGGACTACGGCTTTCACGCGCCGACGGTTTCCTGGCCAGTCGCCGGGACGATGATGATCGAGCCAACTGAGAGCGAACCAAAACATGAGCTAGACCGCTTTTGCGACGCTATGATCTCGATTCACGCGGAGATCAAGGAGGTCGCGAAAGGAAACATGGATCGCGCAAACAATATGTTGAAAAACGCGCCGCACACTGCGCGCCAAATCGCTTCCGAAAATTGGAAGCGGCCTTACACGCGCGAACAAGCGGCGTTCCCTGCGCCATGGACACGCGAACACAAATTCTGGCCAGCTGTTGGCAGGATCGATAATGTTCATGGCGACCGGAATCTATTCTGTTCCTGCCCGCCGGTAGAAGAGTTCGAGATTTGAAGAATCGGGTCCCGACTCGTCTAATTCTCATCCAGCGTTAGTGCGCATGATGAGATTTGCTGCAGGTATGTTTCTACGTGTTCTCGCAACAATCGAGGCATCTAAGCAATCGCTTGGATGAGAAATCGCCGAGAGATTCCTCGATTTCGTTCGGAATGACAAAAAAAGCAGTGAACCCGCGATTACGCTTCCGGTGCGAGCTCGGGGGCGGCGACGACGCGTGTGGGAACCAATCGCAGTCCGGAGCCAGTTGCTTCTTCAGCCGCGGGTCCTGATTCATGGTATTCAGCGTCGCTGTTGACCTGCCAAAGATCGTAAAGCTTGGTGTCAGCGAGAATATTTTCGACACACAGCATCGCCGTCACCATGGCGTGGTCTTGGTTGTTGTATTTGTGCATGCCGTTGCGACCAACGAGATGCAGATTTGGATAACACGTGTCC
>DATHHK010000040.1:0-6540 GCA_035317225.1 Candidatus Udaeobacter sp.
ACGGTTGAAGAGGCCAAGAGCCTCGAGACCGAGCTCGAAGTCGTCGAAGGCATGCAGTTCGACCGCGGCTACATCTCGCCCTATTTCATCACCAATGCCGAGAAGATGATGTGCGAGCTGGAAGACCCGTACATCATGATCCACGAGAAGAAACTCTCGTCGCTTCAGCCGATGCTGCCGTTACTCGAGTCGGTCGTGCAGGGCGGCCGTCCGCTGGTGATCATCGCCGAGGAAGTCGAAGGCGAAGCTCTGGCGACACTCGTTGTCAACAAGCTGCGCGGCGGCCTCAAGGTTGCGGCGGTGAAGGCACCTGGCTTCGGCGATCGCCGCAAGGCCATGCTGGAAGACATCGCCATCGTGACCGGCGGCCAGGTGATCAGCGAAGATCTCGGCATCAAGCTCGAGAACATCAAGATCGAAGACCTCGGCAAAGCCAAGCGCGTCACTATCGACAAGGAAAACACCACCATTGTCGAAGGCGAAGGCAAACAGTCCGATATCCAGGGCCGCGTCGCCCAGATTCGTCGTCAGATTGAAGAGACGACCAGCGATTACGATCGCGAGAAACTGCAGGAGCGCCTGGCGAAACTCGCGGGCGGCGTTGCAGTCATCAACGTCGGCGCTGCGACTGAGACCGAGATGAAAGAGAAGAAAGCTCGGGTCGAAGACGCGTTGCACGCTACGCGTGCGGCGGTTGAGGAAGGCATCGTTCCAGGTGGCGGTGTCGCGTTGCTGCGTGCGCAGAAAGCGCTCGACAATATGAAAGGCCTTGAAGGTGACGAGAAAGTCGGCGTGGCGATTGTTCGCCGCGCGATTGAAGAGCCGACGCGTCAACTTGCCGATAACGCGGGCCGCGAAGGCGCGCTCGTTGTCGAGGAAGTGAAGAAGCGCAAAGGCAACGAAGGTTACGACGTCGCGAATGACGAATACGTGGACCTGGTGAAGGCCGGTATCGTCGATCCGACGAAGGTCACGCGCTCGGCGCTGCAAAACGCCGCATCCATCGCGGCCTTGTTGCTCACCACCGAAGCATTGGTCACGGAGATTCCTGAAAAGGAAAAAACTCCTCCGATGCCTCCAGGCGGCATGGGCGGTATGGATTACTAATCGACAGCCGAAACAACAATTAACAAACAGCCGAGCTCGAAAGGGCTCGGCTGTTTTGCTTTCCACACACCAGCCGCGCAGCAAGCATGATCTTGTCTGCGTGTGTGCACTGCAATACAATCGCGCACAACTGCAGGATGAAGAGTCATTACGACGTTCTCGGCATTCCCACCAACGCAACCCAGGAGCAGGTCGTAACTGCGTATCGACTGCGCAGCAAAGTTTGGCACCGTGTGATCGCTTCGGGAGATGATTAGTCGTCGGCAATTTACGAAAACTTTGGGCGGGGCAGTGACGTTGATCGCGATCAAGCCGGATGCTCTGTGGTCGGGCGAACCGACCGCCGCCGCCACACCAGTATCTGTGTCCCCCGCCGCGGCGGAATTGTATCGCAAGTTGTTTGTACTCGACGGGAACGTACTGGCCGAGATCGGGTCTCCGATTTCGAATGATGATCCGGTAGGCGTAACCAAGTTGATTGTTGGTTCCGGCGTGAACGTGGTGAAGGCGACACTTGGCGGCCCACAGGGAAATTTCGAGCAGACTGTGGCCGCGATCGCGAAGGCGGAGCTTTTGATGGAAGAGCAGCCGGAAGCGTTTTTCAAAGTGCAGCGCGCGGCCGATTTCGATCGCGCGAAGAGCGAAGGAAAGCTCGGTGTCATTTACTCGTTCGAATCTCCGAACATGCTGGAGGACAAGATCGACAGGATCGAGCTATTCCACAGTCTCGGTGTGCGTGTGATGCAGCTTACCTACAATCACCGGACGCCGCTCGGGTGCGGTTGTCTCGACGGCGACACGGACGGCCTGACCGATCTAGGCCGCAGCGCCGTGGCCAAGATGAATGAGATCGGCGTTGCACTCGATCTCAGTCATTCCAACACAAAGACGACGGCGGACGGCATCGCGGCGTCGAAGAAACCGGTGTTGATCACTCACGCTGGCTGTCGCGCTGTTTACACGCATCCGCGGAACAAGGAAGATCGCGAATTGAAAGCGTTGGCGGAGAAAGGCGGCGTGATCGGAATTTACATGCTGCCATTTCTTACCGAGCCGCCGAAACGGCCGACGCTCAAGGATTTTCTCCAGCATCTCGACCACGCGGTTAAGGTTTGCGGCGAAGATCATGTCGGGATCGGGACGGACGTTCCGTTTCTGCACGTGGGCGAAGAGGAACTTGCCGAACTGAAACGCAGGACCGAGGAACGGAAAGCCGCGGGGATCGCTGCGCCAGGCGAGGATCGGCCGGCTTATATCCCCGACCTGAATACCGAACGAAAATTGGAGCTCGTAACCGATGCGTTGATGAAGGGCGGTTACAAGAGCGCAGCGATAGAAAAAATCCTGGGCAGAAATTTCAAGCGGGTCTTGACCGAAATCTGGTCGGCCTGATTACACAGGCACTGTTTGGTCGAGCGATTGAGGGACTAGACCCGTTTTTCGAGACTGCGCTGTACGCGAGGCTTTCCGGAAAGTCCTCATCCCACTTCTCTAGTTAACTCAGATCACCTTGGTGCCTAAGGTGCGCACAATCACCCATTTGCCGTCGCGCTTTTTGAGGAGATCCATAAAAACAAACTGACCGCTAATGTCTTTTCCGTCGTGAATCCTCTTTTCCGTGACGCTGGCTTGGACTATGGCCACATCGCCGAACAACTGCACGTCCATAGGCCCAAGTTCAAACGACAGGAGTTTGTGCTTGCCGGATTTAAAGTCGCTTAGAAGGCTCTCTTTGGTGAAAATCTTCCCGGAGGAATCGATGGTTGCCCAATCGTCGGCATAGATCTGGTTGAGCTTGTCGATATCGCTGGCCACCATTGCATCTCCCGTATCCTGTGCGAATTGCTTCATGGTCTCGACGATGGCTGGATCTTGGGATTCCGCTTTGGGCGAGTCGGCCGAAACCACCCTGGCGCCTGCGCTGCGCACGACTGCCCATTTGCCGTCGCGCTTTTTGAGGAGATCCATCCAAAGGAACTGACCGCTAGTATCTTTTCCGTTCCGGGTCCTCTTTTCCTTCACGCTGCCCTGAGACACGGCGACATCGCCGAACACCTTTACGTCAATCGGTCCATTTTCAAACCACAGGAGTTTGTCATGGAAGGATTTAAAATCGCTTAGAAGATTCTGCTTGGTGATGAGCTTGCCTTCGGATCCGAGGGTTGCCCAATCGTCGGCAAAGATCTGGTTGAGTTTGTCGATATCGTTGGCCACCATTGCATCTCCCATATCCTGTGCGACTTGCTTCACTGCGCCGATAACGACCGGATCATTGGATTGCGTCTTAGGCGCCTCGGCCAGCACCAGTCCGGCACATCCGCAGGTAAACAGAACCGTCCCAACGAGCTTTTTTATTTTTAGTTTTTTCATTTGTTGCCCTCCTATTCGATTTACCGCGGGTTTTGCTTGTCAGCAGGTAACGCAATGTTTGTGCCAACTACACGAGCGACCTCACAATGCACACTGAAAGAGGGACTTAGCTTTATTGGGCGAATTATGGTCGCCTCGCGGCAGTCCCGTTCTGGGGCAGTCCGGTCCCAATCCTGGGACGCAATTTGGGTCGATACCGTTAAACGCGGCCCGATGACGCGGGTATTACGTCGAAAGTGCCTCGCACTCCAGCACAATGAACCTATACAAATATAAAAAGTCTCGCCATGCAAAGTTCCATGGGCCCGCGAAGTAACCGCGGATTACGCAGCGCCGCATAGCCGCAACCGAAGTTTAACCTCGGATTACACCGATAGCGCGGATGTTTTGGAGTGCGGCGCTGCTGCGCCGCTTTTTTCTGTGCCCACGAAATATACGAATTGACGGGAATGAAGACTCAGAAACACCGGCCCCGCATTGCGAGACGCAAGGAGGTAAGTTTGAGGAGGTCTCGGTGAAAGCTTTCAAAATGTTAGCGTTGTTTCGTGTGATTCGTGGGCCCTGCAAAGTCTTCGCAGAAAAACAAGATTTCCCCGCTATAGCAACGCAGATCCCATTTGCAGCGTAGGACAGCTTCCTCTACGATTTGGCCAATGTGAGTTTAGCCGAGATTAAAACTGCCATCGAACACCTCTCGTTTGAAGAACGCGCCGAGCTCGCGGCGTGGTTGCACGGTTGGAACGATGACGAGTGGGATGAGCAGATGAAGCGCGATATTGCGAGCGGCAAGCTCGATGACGTTTTGCGCGAAGTCGAAGAGGATATCAAAGCAGGACGCGTCCGCGAACTGCCGTGACGTCCAGAACGCATCGACGCTTCTGGCGGGAGTTCAATAGACTACCAGCTCATGTCCAATGTCTCGCGCGAGAAAAGTTTCAACTCTGGCTGCGTGATCCGTTCCACCCTTCAATGCAGTTCAAGCCACTTGTCGGAAACGTCTGGTCGGTGCGAATCGGCGATCACTATCGCGCCGTCGCACAGAAGCACGGCGATCTCGTGGTTTGGTTTTGGATCGGCACGCACGAAGACTACAACAATTTCATCAAGCAGTTACGCTAAGACCCGGCGGGCGCGCGCTACATTTGGTAAAATCGGCCGATGAACGATCTCGAGAATGCAGCCCCGGCTTCGAACTTGTTCGAAGCTGAACTTGGCCGGCAAATTCTGGTGAGCGAAAGAGAACGCGCCAGCTTGCAAGCGCTGATCGGCGTGGCGCTTTTGCTGATCATCGGTGCAGTCAAGGCCGTTCACGTCGCCACCGCGAACCCGTGGCCGGCGTTCAATGCCGCCCTAGCCGTGGTGGCGATCCTCATTGTCTACGAGTTGGCCATGCGACAGTTGTTTGATCGATATCTTCGCCAGGATCGACAACTGCCGCCGGTAATCCGGTACCTGAACGTCGCCATCGAAACGAGTTTCCCCACGATTCTCCTGGCTGCGTTTGGGAACATCATGCGGGCCGACGTCGCGCTGACCAGCGCAGTCGTGCTCGGTTATTTCTTCTTCATCATTTTGTCCGCGCTTTCGCTCGACTTTCGGCTCAGTGTTTTCGCTGGGGTAGTCGCCGCCGCCGGTTATGGCACGCTGACCCTGATCTTTCGCGAACAACTGCCATTTGGGCCGGGCCAGCCGTCGGAAAGCAGTGTCGCGTATATCATGCGCCCTGTTCTTCTTTTGCTCTGCGGGGTGACCGCAGGTTTGGTCGCGGCGCGCATTCGCTCCGGTATTCTACGGTCGCTTGACGCTGCGGAGGAACGCCGGCGCATTGTGCAGATGTTTGGGCAACACGTTTCGCCAGCGGTGGTGAACCAACTACTCGCCCAACCAGCCGGGCTTCGATCCGAGCTGCGGGACGTGTGCATTCTTGTCCTCGACATTCGCAATTTTACTGCATTTGCCGAAACGACAGCGCCGGATTCAATCGTCAATTATTTGAACCAACTTTGGGGCAAAGCCGTGGGAATCGTTAACCGGCATCACGGCGTTGTGAACAAGTTTCTCGGGGATGGATTCATGGCTGTGTTCGGCGCGCCGCTCCTTATGGGGAACCATTGCCAGAATGCCATCGCCGCCGCGCGAGAACTGGTAGCCGAAATCAAGCGCGCGACCGACGCGGGCGAAATCCCGCCGACACGGATCGGAATCGCACTGCATTCGGGCGAGGCGTTGGTCGGCAATATCGGTTCTACCGAGCGCCGCGAATACACTGTGATCGGGGACGTTGTGAACGTGGCATTTCGCATCGAGCAATTGAACAAGGAACTGAACTCGAGCTTTCTCGTTTCAGAATCGGTGCAGGAAACAGCCGGTAAATTGGACGGCGTTGAATCTTCTGTTTCGCTTCCGATCCGCGGCCGAAACGCGCCGGTTCGCGTTTACAAGTTGGGCTGAGACAGCAAAACCGTGGGAAGAAGTGCTACTCGGGAAGTGTTTCGCCTGACCCTCCGATCTCCGCCGGAAAGTCTTTGAGTTTAAGTAACCCGTCTCTCATTGGCAGGATCGTTTCCGCGTAGTTGAGGTGCACTTTTGGTTTGAACGGAAAATTCCGGAGCGCGCCGAGGCGAACGTCGATCAATCCGAGTGTGGGATGATCGACGCTGATGTGACTGCCGCATTTCGTGCTATACCGACGGTCGCTGATGTCGCTGCTATTGAATCGCCCGAGGAACTCCGCTCCTTTGGTAAGGACTACGTTCTCTTTTTTCCACAACGTGAACGCGCTCACCGGCGCGGCGGAATAACGCCGGCAGTTTTCGCAATGGCAATAACCCATCTCCAAAGGATCGCCGCCCATCTCGATCTCCACCGCTCCACAGTAACATTGACCCGAATGCGTCTTTGCCATCGTTGTTTGATATGACACAAACCGGACAGGGCTTACAAGTTTTTGTTGCTCGCTAACCAGAGGTATCGGTCGTCAGTCGCAACCGTTCAGTGCGGGAACATGTCCAGACAAATTTGCGTGTCGGCGCCGTCGTAATTTCGGATGAATTGCACCTGCCA
>DATHHK010000041.1:0-4374 GCA_035317225.1 Candidatus Udaeobacter sp.
TGACGTCCTGCGCCACAACCCGCGTCGACAACGAGCTTAAACCGGTGTTGCGGCAGAGACCGCAAAACATAAAGACTAAGGCTGTCATCTCCGGGACTCAGCTTCTCCATATCCGCGAATAACAGGTCAACCGGGTTCGGAGTTTTCATCCTGCTTCGGCGGATTATTGCGCTCTTGTTTTAGCGGTCAGGATCTGCGGCAATAAGATGTCGCGGACATAATGCCAGTAAGGAACGACTTCGAGTGCGGTCCGAGCATAGCGTTCCGCGGCACTTACGTCGCTGGGCGTCGTGTTCAGATAGGAATAGGCCAGACTCATCATTAATTCCGGTTTGCCCCATGACGGCTCAAGCGGGTCATTACTCGTTTTGATTTTCGAACAGAGTTCTAATCCCCGCTGATAATTTTCGATCGCCTTATCGTGGCCACCGCCACGCGCGGGCGGAGTATTCCAAAGAATCGGACCGCGCACCCAAATCAGGCGTGGATTATCGGGCGCTATATCAGTCGCTTCCTTTACCAGCGGCACGATCTGGCCAACTAATTCTTTTGCGCGCGCCTGGTCTTGCCGGTTCATGAAAGCCAGGTAACCCAAACATGAAATTGTCCCGACTTTTGCATCCACGAATGTGGGATCCTTTTCCGTCGCGATCTTGAATTCATCTAGCGCCGTCTTGAGGTTTTGTTCCAACTCCTTTGGATCGATGGAATCGTTGAAGCCGTTGATTGCTCGCCTCCATTGAGCGAAGCCGCGCCAGTACCGGATGCGCGACGCGAGTGCCGTGTCTTCGAGAAAAGGCTTTAGATCGTCGTACCCCTTTTGCATCGCGACCTGGTCGCCTGCGAAGTCCGCGTGTTGAATTTGCGCAAGAATCGGGGCGATTTGTTGGGCAGCATCGTTAGCGCGAGTTACCGCGATACCAGAAAGCGAAACGAAAATGGCGACATAAGCTGCGGCGAGCGCTCGAGTTTTGTTGGAGTAGAGCTTAATCATCGTCGGGGCATGGGTTGGCTGGCGAGCGGCTGCAAAAATTCCAACACGGCTTGCGCCGCTGCTCCGCCTTTCTCGGCGTGCACGATCAATGGGATTCCATGAGGTCCGGGCACATTCACAATGTTTGGGAAGGCGACGACGGCCGCTTTCACGATGTCGATCTGGCCGAGCATCGTCGCCGCAAAGATGTCCATACGCGCATTGTGCTCGAGCAAGTACTCGGCGATGTCGCGGCGCCCCATGTGAGAAGCACCGCCTAAAGCTGTTTCGAAATCCCCATTGCCCCAATCGATCGCCCCGTTAATTAGATTCGGTTCGTCGGCCAGCATTGCTTTCACTGCCGGCAAGTTCGCATGACCAGCGATAACGAACCGCTTCACGCGTGCGCGATCGAACTGCGGGTGGTGCTCGGGGAAATCAGGCACGTTATCAGCTGACGCCGGAGTTGCTGACGACGCTGGACCAGACGGACTGCTCCCAGGCTGAGCTTGCAACAGACCTCGACCGCAAAAAAGGCCAACAGCTGCCGCACTACTGCCAAGAAGGAATTGCTTACGTGTGCAAGGCGTATTGATGTTTTTCATAGGTAGTTTCCGTGTTTGTGGACAAAGAATACGGCCACAGCTTGACTAGCCGACAAGAATGTCGTGAGTGGTCGCAGAAATGTCGCGAGCTTACCGGATCAGGGCACGACTGGCGCCCGGCTAAAGCGGTTTGCCCAAAAACTCGAACAATTTGTCCTTGTAGTTTCGGCTAAGAGTGAGCTTTGTTCCGTCTTCCAAAAGTATCGAGTGCTCTCCGCTGAACAGCGGTTGCAGTTCTTTGATCCGCCCGACATTGACAATAGCCGAGCGATGCACCCGTCGAAATTTCTTCGGATCGAGTTGTGTCTCCATCGCGCTGAGGGTCTGTCGCACCATCGGAGCGATTTTGCCCGTATGGAGGTGCACGTATTTATCGTCGGCTTCTATCCAATTAATTTCGTCAATACTCAGGAACGTAATGCGCCCGGCCGCCTTGATCATAAGGCGATCGAGGTACTGCGGTTTGTTTTTGATACTCTCCAGCAGTGCGCTGATTTGCGTCCGCCCCTCGTTCCGTCGCTCGGAACGAAACCGCTCTTTTGCATGTTTGATCGCATCCTTGAATCGGGCCTGATCGAAAGGCTTTAGCAGGTAATCGAGCGCATGGAGCTCGAAGGCGCGAATGGCATACTGTTCGTAGGCAGTCGCAAAGATAATTTCCGGCAGCCGCTCAGTCCCTATCGATTCCAGGACAGCGAACCCGTCCATCTCCGGCATTTGCACATCGAGGAAAACGAGATCGGGGTTCTGTTTTTTGATCATCGCCACGGCCTCTCTGCCGTTGCCGCATTCGCCGACAATCTCGACATCGTGATCGTCCTTTAACATTTGGCGGATAAATTTGCGCGCGAGCGATTCGTCGTCGGCGATCAAAGCTCTTATTGGCGCATTCTTCATGTCTGCCGTCCGTGTTCAAGAATTCCCTCTAGCTGGAAGGGAATTTCCATAACAACTGTCAGTCCTTCGCCTCCGGCATTCATAAGTTCAAAGCGGAAATCAGAGCCGTAGATTTGATGAAGCCGGGCGCGGACATTGCTCAAACCTACTCTCTCTGTTCCAGGCAAATCGCTGTTTGAAGTTATTCCCGGCCCGTTGTCTCTGACCTCGAGTCGAAGCGAACTGTTAAGGCGCTTTGCCGCGATCTTGATGTGACCTCGGGTCGCGCGCGGTGCGATCGCATGTTGGATGGCGTTTTCCACCACCGGCTGCAGAATTAGATGCGGCACCTGCGCAGAAAGCGTCTGCGGTTCCAATTCAAACGCTACGGTCAACCGATCTCCAAAGCGGACCTGTTCGATCTCAAGATAGCACCGGACAAATTCAGCCTCTTCTTTGAGGCTGACCAGCTGTTGGTTGGAATTTTCGAGAGTTAATCTGAGGAAGTCGCCGAGCCGCGCGATCATGCTGTTTGCTTTTTGGGGGTCTTCCAAAACGAGCGATGAGATCGAGTGCAGTGTGTTAAAAAGGAAATGCGGATGAAGCTGCATTTTCAGGGCTCTTAGCTGCGCCTGGGCGAGTTGCGTTTTAAGAGACGATTGTGCCAATTCACTCGCCCGAAAGTTCTGATAATAGAGGATCGCGTGCACTGCGACTACGATCAGTGAAGCGATAATCAAATCGATATAAAACCCGAAGGCGAAATAAGAACGGTAACAATTGATGAGGGCAGGGAACTGTTGTCTCCATCGGGGAGTGATGGACCAAAGGACGGCCAGATGAATAGTCTGATGAATGCCAGCGAATGAAATTACCGCTGGGAAATAGAGCAACAGGTTACGAAGATTGAGAGGACGAAACTCAATTGGGAAGCGGCGGCTGAACTTAAAAAGTAGCGGTGCGAGAATCGCCCAGAGATAAAATTGAACCAGATTCAGCCTGAGTGCAGCGACGAACCCGAATTCTTTATTGTTTTCACCAATCGCAGCCGCATAGGAAATCGCTGCAAAGATAATACTAACCAGCGTCCAACCGCCGAAGAGAAGCATCGCCCTGCGCCAGTGTATCCTGAGGTTACTCATCACGACTAACCCAGATTATATCAAACTGCGCTGCTCAAAAGGAGCGCCCTTCCAAAAGAATGTCGTGAGTGGTCGCGAAAACGGCGCGACCTTACCGGATCAAGGCACGAACAGCCGTTTCGACTAAACGGTGTTAAACGCGACAGGGCGACATTCAGCGTTGGTGTGTTGTGCTGCTGCTCGATTTAAGTCAAACGGGAATGATCGCTCCGGACTTGCGGTGCATCAGAATGTTTCCTACTTGTTCCTTGCCTGAACCGGTCCCACTCGTTTTTCGAGGAAGTCATGACGCAAAAAAAGGCTCAATTTTGGATGCTGATGCTGGTGCTCGTGAGCGCGGCCGCCGTTCTATCAGCCCCAAAGGAAACGCTTAAGGTCACGTCAGCCGACCGAGCTGAACCGGACGTGATTACGAATTCCTTGGGCATGAAGTTCGTGCGGATTCCTGCGGGTGAGTTCATGATGGGCGCGGAGGAAGATCGAGACGCCACGATGACCGCGTTTCCCGCCGCCGATCCTGCGCTGCTCCCGCGTGAATCGCCAAGGCACAAGATCCGCATCACGAAACCATTCTACATGGGACAGTATGAAGTGACGCTCGGTCAGTTCATGACATTCCTTCGCGAGGCCGACTATAAGATTGATGCGGAGCGAGACGGAAAACCGATGACGGGATACGGCAAGAACGGTGAGATTATCGAGTCGACAGCGTTTCGTCCGTGGGCACCGGGCTGGAAGGTAGAGGGAGACCACCCGGTGGGATACGTTTCGTGGAACG
>DATHHK010000042.1:0-5738 GCA_035317225.1 Candidatus Udaeobacter sp.
TCAAGAATTACTGGTGGCATGTGACCGTGCATGAGCGGGACGACGTCGTCGGCATGGACGGCTCTATTCTGACGCACCCTGCGGTACTGAAGGCATCCGGTCATGTCGAAGGATTTTCTGATCCGATGATCGATTGCCGGACTTGCAACGCACATTTGCGCACTGACCAGGTTGTCGAAAAGAAAGGCGTTAAACAGTGTCCAAATTGCGGCGGTAAGGATTTGACTGCGCCGCGACAGTTCAACTTGATGTTCGAGACGCATGTAGGTGCCGCAGCTGACGAAACTTCCATCGCCTATCTGCGTCCTGAAACAGCACAATCGATCTTCGTTCAATTTAAGAACATCCTGGAAGTATCGCGCAAGAAACTGCCATTCGGTATCGCGCAGATCGGCAAAGCGTTCCGCAATGAAATTAATCCACGGAATTTTACGTTCCGCTCACGCGAGTTCGAACAAATGGAGCTCGAATATTTTTGTCGGCCCGAGCAGGGAATGGAATTGCTCGAATATTGGAAAGAAGAACGCCTGAAGTTTTACGAAAACATCGGTATCCCGCGCGACAAGCTGCATGTTTTGACCGTTCCAGACGATGAACGTGCCTTCTATTCAAAAGGGACATACGACATCGAATATGATTTTCCGTTTGGGCGACAGGAACTCGAAGGCGTTGCGTATCGGACCGATTACGATTTGTCGCAGCATCAGAAAGCCAGCGGAAAATCTCTGGAATACTTTGATGAGGAAACGAAGCAGCGATTTATCCCGCACGTGGTGGAGCCGAGTGCCGGAGTTGACCGCGCAGTCCTCGCGCTAATCTGCGAGGCGTATACAGAAGACCAGGCGCCTGATGAAAAAGGGAAAATGGAGACGCGCATGGTGCTCCGTTTTCATCCGCGGATCGCACCAATCAAGTGCGGTGTATTCCCGCTGCTCAAGAACAATTCGCAGTTGGTTGCGAAAGCAAAGGAGATTGTCAGTCTTTTGCGGCCGCACATGACCGTTTTCTATGATGAGAGCGGCGCCATTGGCCGTCGGTATCGACGTCAGGATGAAATTGGCACCCCTTTCGGAGTGACCGTTGATTTTGAAACGTTCGGAGAGAAGGATGCCGCGCTCCGCGACACAGTGACGTTGCGCGATCGCGATTCGATGAAACAAGAACGCGTCGCAATTCAAGATCTTCCTGGAATCCTACGCGACCGGCTGGCCTGATGGATCTCACGCAATTCCGCGAATACTGTCTAAACAAAGCGCGCGCAACTGAGAGCACGCCATTCGGGCCCGACGTTCTCGTGTTCAAAGTCGGGGGTAAGATGTTCGCATTGGCGGCTCTCGACGAAATGCCGACCAGAGTGAATTTAAAATGCGATCCCGACTTGGCGCTCGAGCTGCGCGATCGTTACGAACAAGTCACGCCGGGTTATCACATGAACAAAAGACATTGGAACACGATCGAGATAGAGAGCGGCGTTCCCGATGCCGCGGTGCGAAAAATGGTCGACGACTCCTACAATCTTGTGACCAAGACTCTTCCGAAATCTACGGCAAAGGTTGCAGCTCGATCTCGCCGAAACTCAACTGCAGTGCGTCGCGGGCGACGTTGAGGAAATTATCGGCCGCGTCCGTGAGAGCGACATGTAGCTCGCCGCGGTTTGGCGGCGCCACGCGAAGTGACTGTCGATCCAATGTTTCTTCCACCGCGCGCGCACAATTTTGCGCGGAATCGACGAGCGTGATTTGGCTTTTGACCGCTCGCGCGATCGCGTTAGTGAGCAGTGGATAATGCGTACAACCAAGCACCAGTGTATCGATCCCATCAGCAAGCATCGGTTCGAGATAGCGCATGATTATTTGGTCCGTCACATCGTCGTTGAGCAGTCCTTCTTCGATTAACGGGACGAGCAACGGACAGGCGCGACTGCTCACGCGCACAGCGTTATCGGCTGCGTGCAACGTCTTTTCGTACGCACCGCTGCGAATCGTCGCACGGGTCCCGATCACGCCGATGTGCATGTTGCGTGTCGCCTGCAATGCAGCTTGCGCTCCCGGCTCGATCACCCCGATCACTGGCACAGGAAATTTCTTTGTCAGCAACGGCAGCGCGACTGATGAAACCGTATTACACGCAACAACCAGCGCCTTTGCGTTTTTCCCCATCAGCATTCCCGCCAGTTCCACCGCGTAGCGCTGCACGGTTTCCGGGCTTTTCGGGCCGTAAGGAACACGCGCCGTGTCGCCGAGATAAACAATGTTTTCGTCCGGCAACAAATCGCGCAGTGCCTTCACCACAGTAAGGCCACCGATGCCGGAATCAAAAACACCTATGGGGCGTAAATCACTCATGCAGCGGGAACGTGGCGGTTAGGCTATCGCGATGCAAGCACGTGGTAGAAACGCCGCGCAGTGCCAGTCCGGCTGCGACCGTCCGGTCGGCGCAGCGCGCCGACCTACCCTTGCAAACGCGCTCCGGCTTTGGATGATTGATCGCAATGGCTGAGCTCCCGAAGAGATACGATCCAAAATCGGTTGAACCGAAATGGTATCAGCGTTGGACGGAGAATCGCGATTTCGTGGCGAACCCGAATTCGTCAAAACCGGCGTTCTCGATTGTAATGCCGCCGCCGAATATCACAGGCGTGCTTACGCTCGGTCACGTGCTCAACAACACCATTCAAGACATTCTGGCCCGCCGTGCCCGAATGCGGGGCTTCGAAGTTCTTTGGCTGCCAGGGATGGATCATGCCGGGATCGGGACGCAGACCGCGGTGGAGAAATACCTCCGGCGGACGGAAAACAAGACGCGGCATGATCTTGGGAGAGAGGAATTCCTGCGGCGCGTGCTGGAGTGGCAGGATAAACATGGCGGGATCATCATCGAGCAGCTTAAACGGTTAGGCTGTTCCTGCGATTGGTCGCGCCAACGCTACACACTCGATGACGCTTACGTCGCAGCCGTTCAAAAGGTTTTTGTCGATCTTTATCGTGGAGGACTGATTTATCGCGGCCGGCGAATGATCAATTGGGACCCTGCCGCGCAAACGGCGGTCTCAGACGAAGAGGTGGTTTCCAAGCCGCAGAAAGGGAATCTCTATTTTGTTCGCTATGAAATTGTGGAAGAGCCTGGTCACTTCCTGGAGGTTGCGACTACACGGCCGGAAACAATCATGGCCGATACTGCGATGGCTTTTCATCCAGGCGACAAGCGATACGCTGATCTCCTGGGCAAGCACGCGTGGCGTCCGCTGGCGCGTGAGAAAATTCCGATCATCACTGACGAAGCAATCGATCCGGAATTCGGCACGGGGGTTTTGAAAGTCACGCCTGCACATGACGCGCTGGATTTTGAGATCGGCCAACGCCTAAACCTGCCGATTGTCGATGTGCTGCACCCTGACGGCCGCATCAATTGTCCGGCAGTTCCGGAGTTGGATGGGCTCGAGCGGTTCGAAGCGCGGGAAAAGGCAGGGGAGTTGTTGCGGGCGAGAGGAGCGCTCGCAAAAACGGAGCCGCACGAAAACAATGTCGGGTTCAGTGACCGAAGCGATGTGCCAATCGAGCCGCGCATCAGTGAACAGTGGTTTCTGCGATATCCCAAAACAAGGGAGGCGCTGGCTGTCGTACGCGAGCACCTGATCCGATTCTTTCCCCCGCATTGGGAGAAAGTTTATGCGCAATGGCTGGAAAACATTCGCGATTGGTGCATCAGCCGACAGGTGTGGTGGGGACATCGGATACCGGCTTGGTACCGGAAAGAAAAATCCGAAATTTATGTCGGCATCGAACCTCCGGCTGATGCTGAAAATTGGACGCAAGACCTCGACACCCTCGACACGTGGTTTTCATCGTGGTTGTGGGCTTATGAGACCATGGACGTTGAAGCGCGGAAGAAGTTTTATCCGACGAGTGCCCTCGTGACCGCGCCGGATATCATTTTCTTTTGGGTGGCGCGTATGATCATCGCCGGGTTGGAGTTCAAGCCCGGGAAGTCAGACCGCGTAGAGGACAATATTGCCTTCCGTGATGTTTATTTTACAGGCCTCATTCGCGACAAACTCGGTCGCAAGATGTCGAAGTCGCTGGGTAACTCGCCAGATCCACTTGAATTGATCGACAAGTATGGCGCCGACGGTTTGCGGTTTGGGCTAATGCGCATTGCGCCTCGCGGCCAGGACATTCGCTTCGACGAAAAGCAAATTGAAGAAGGTCGAAACTTTGCAACCAAACTTTGGAATGTCGCTCGCTTCCGGCAGATGCATGGCCCAAGCGATGCCACTCCAAGAATCGATAATCAGACACTATCGATTTACGCCCTGGAACTGATTGCGCGCTTGAACGAAACGATTGACGCCGTCGAAGCCGCTTATCGCAAATATCAGTTCAATACGGTCGCACAACGGCTTTATGACTTTGTCTGGAGTGATTATTGCGACTGGTTTGTTGAAGCTGCGAAGACCGAAATTTTCAGCGAAGACGAGGCCAAAAAGAAATCCGCGCTGGCAGTCATGGATTTTGTTCTTTCTGCAACGTTGCGATTGCTGCATCCCTTCATGCCGCACATTACCGAGGAGCTTTGGTCGTTGCTGGGCCTTGGAAGCGATTCAATTCAATTTGCTGCGCTACCAGAAAAGATCGCCTTGAATGACGTTTCCGATGTTGTGGGCAAACGCGAGCTTGTTTCGGCTATTTACGAAACAATACAGGCAGGACGCAACTTGCGGGCAGAGTCCAAACTGCCGTCAAACAGAAAGATACGTTTTATTTTACGCACCGATGAGAAATCAGTTTCCGGTCACGTTTCGACGCTGAGCCGGCTATTGAATGCCGAGCAAGTGGAGCTGGACCCAAAATATCAAGCACAGGCTGGAAACCCAGTCGCGGTTACACCGCTAGGCGAGATCTTCCTGACCGTTGCAGCGGCTGACAGAGCAGGGGAACAGCAGCGACTGGACAAGGAAATTGCACGAATCGAAACTGAAGCGCGCGCCGCGGAGCAAAAATTGAAGAACAAATCCTTCGTCGATCGCGCTCCCGCAGCGGTCGTTGAGGAGCATCGCCGGCGCTTGAAGGATTTCAGTGCGCAACTGGAGAAGCTGAAGAAGGCGCGCGAATGCCTGAATTAAAGATCACTTTCTGCTCGTTTATTCTGGCGCCGCGTTTTTGAAAGTATGCCTTTAACTCAGGCGTGTAAAAAGTGCCGTCGTATTCCTGATTGAGTTCGAGCCAAACCCGGCCGCGTGGCGTTAGATGTTTTGCCAGGTCGTCGAGAAAGAAGTCCCACTCCGGCACCTTCCAGAGATCCGGCATTTTGTGATTGTTGAAGCAAATCATAAAAGCCGTAATGAGATCGAATTTTTGTCCAAAATCGGGCAAAGGCCGAAAAGCTTCAATTTGCTGGACTATGCGGCGAACGCCGAGCAAACGCGTAACCTCCCGGAACATGGACAAGCGGTCCATATCAAGGCCGAGTCCTGAATGACCTAGCAATTGGGCTATGTAGAGGAAGTATCCTGCGCCACAGCCAAGATCGAGGATGCGCCTGGGACGCGACAAATCGAGCTCGGTCTGGCGAATTCGCCTGATGTTGATTCCGATCCAACGGTCGAGATCGAGATATTTCGGCCAGTCTGCGCCGGGATCGGCTACCGCGTAACGCTTGCGAATCTGCGCGAAACCAACCGGATCGATTGTTTCAATGACCCGGTCTTTATTCAGCGGGAACCTGCCAGTTCGGAAAAG
>DATHHK010000043.1:0-3263 GCA_035317225.1 Candidatus Udaeobacter sp.
AAGGGGCCGTCCTTCAAACCTTTTGGCACGTAGATCCAGCCCAGGCCGTCCTCGTGCAGGATAAACGGCGCATCACCTGGAATCGCATCAAGACCTTCGGCGCCTAGCTCGGGCTCGTAATCGGGAGCTTTCCCTTGTACAAATCCGGCAACATCGATGCCCGTCCATTTTTCCGAGTCCCACCAGACTAATTTTTTCCGTTCGCTCCAGGGGTGGCCGTCCGGCCGAGCGCTGGCGCGATTATAAATGATTCGGCGATCGCTCGGCCAACTGAAGCCCCAGCCGTGACCGAGATAATCTCGTGACTCCCGTGAGTTCGCCTTGTTCACACCATCGCGACCAAACACACCGGAGTAAATCCAGGCGCCGCATGCAGTGGATCCGTCAGCTTTCAATTCGGCAAAGCCATTGACCTGTGGGCCGTGATGCGGATTGCCGTCGCGATCGAGGCCACCAAAGAGAACGCCGTCGTTCCCGCCGCGGTCGGCGCCTGTGGCCACAGGTTGGGTTTGCCAGCCGTTGATTTCTGCCAGCACCGATTCCATTTTCGGATCACCGAGCTCATCTTCCGGATACCACCAATCAAGCGCGCGCAATGGCTCATCGAGCGGGTCGCTTGATTGTTTCGCTTTGGCAATGAGGCGCAAAGCGAGCTGATGTACGAACCATGCATCGGAACGGGCGTCGCCGGGAGGGTCCACCGCTTTTTCGCGCCACTGCAAAAGTCGCTGCGTGTTCGTGAAGGCGCCTTCCTTCTCAGCGTGACCAGCCGCGGGGAAGAAGAAAATTTCAGTCTCAATTTCCTCAGGCTTCAACTCGCCACGCTCGATTTCGGGCGACTCACTCCAGAAATTTGCGGATTCGACTTCTACCATGTCCCTTACAACGAGCCATTTCAATTTTGCGAGAGCCTTGCGTTGAAGCCGCGAATTGGGCGCGCCCACTGCCGGATTTTGACCCATGATGAACATGCCATCCATTTTTCCATCGAGCATGTCGTAGAGATATTCGAAAAAGGAATGGTTGCCGGTGAGTTTGGGAAGCCAGGCGTAACCAAAATCGTTTTCAGCAGTTGCGTTCTTCCCATAGTAAGCCTTGAGGATGCTGACGAGGTATTTCGGGTAATTCGACCAGAGACCGGTTTTCTTCGTGTAATGATCCAGGTAATGCTGAAGAGTCTCGTCGCCTTTATGCGGCATCGTGAGATAGCCGGGCAGAATGTCGTACAGCGTAGGAATATCAGTTGAGCCCTGGATTGAGGCGTGACCGCGCAGCGCCAGAATTCCGCCGCCGGGTCGGCCAATGTTTCCAAGCAGCAATTGTAAAATGGCTGCTGCACGAATGATCTGCACCCCCTTGGAATGCTGTGTCCACCCAACCGCGTAACAGACCGCCGCTGTGCGCTCCGGGCCAGATGCGGCAGCGAGCATGTGCGCCACCTTGTGAAAAATATCGGGCGAAATGCCGCAGATTTTCTCGACCATCTCCGGCGTGTAGCGAGAGAAATGACGTTTTAATTTTTGAAAAACACATTGCGGATCTTGCAATGTAAGATCGCGCAGTGGTCGACTCAGGTCTCCGCCTTTGTAAACCCAACTGTCGCCTTCATAGGCGCGCTTTTCTTCGTTCCAACCGGAGAAATAGCCGTTGCCGGTGTCTTCCGGATCGCGGTATTCGTCAGACAAAATGCAAGACGCATTGGTGTAATGAACGACGTACTCATGAAAGTAGAGGTTGTGTTCAATCAAATGCCTGATGAGCCCGCCGAGAAACACAATGTCTGTGCCCGCGCGGATTGGCACCCAAATATCCGCCAGCGCGCTCGTCCGAGAAAAACGTGGATCCACATGGATGATGGTGGCGCCACGCTCTTTGGCCTTCATGACCCAGCGAAAGCCGACCGGGTGGGCCTCGGCCATTGATGAGCCTTCGATTAGAATGCAATCGGCATTGGCCAGATCTTGTTGCGCGGTCGTAGCTCCGCCCCGGCCAAAGGAGGTGCCCAGACCGGGCACCGTGCTGCTATGTCATATCCGGGCCTGGTTGGACACACAGACCATGCCCAGGCCTCCGGTGAAAAGTTTTTTGATAAGATAATTTTCTTCGTTATCGAGTGTAGCGCCGCCGAGGTGACAGATAGCGGTTGTATGATTGACGGCTGATCCGTCGACCTGTTTGACGAATGTGCGCTTGCGCGATTCCCAGACCCGCTCGGCCACCATGTCCATGGCGTGCTGGAGCGACATCTCCGTCCATTCCTTCGCGCGCGGCGCGCGATATTTCATCTTCGTCTCCCTTCGGGAATGCGTGAGCAATTGATAGGATGCGGCCCCTTTCGGACAAAGATTTCCCTGGCTGATCGGCGACTCCGAATCACCTTCGATAGAAATCAGTTTCCCATCCTTGTGATAAATCAGCTGTCCGCAGCCGACGCCGCAGTACGGGCAAATGGAGCGCGCGATTTTTGCGTCATCGATACGCGCATGCATCGCGCGTGTCTTGTCCGACATCGACTCAAGGCCAGTGCCGTCCCTGCGTTCGCGGATTTGCCTAACAAGCGGCCATTTTGAAAAAAACTCGATCAGCGAAGCCATCAGTTCACAGAATTGTAACAGAAACTGACCAAAAAAAAGTCTTGATCGTCACGTCCGAAATCGTTTCGAATGCTCGTTTTACTTTGGATGGGCTTTTTTGATCGACAACAAACGGTCGCAGATCCTGGCTATAATCGCTGGCTTTTCCCGCCCGCAGCGCTGGCCGTCCATCTCTCCATTGGACAAGTTTACGCGTTCAGCGTTTTCAAGTTGCCACTCACCAAACTCATTGGCGTTACCAAGTCCGCACCTGGTGATTGGTCGCAGCCGTCGCTCGCGTGGATTTTCAGTCTCGCCATTTTTTTCCTCGGACTTTCGGCGGCAGTGTTTGGGCGCTGGGTTGAACGCGTCGGCCCGCGCAAGACGATGTTCACCGCTGCTCTTTGTTTTGGCGGCGGCTTTGTCATTTCCGCTTTTGGCGTTTGGTGGCACCAACTTTGGATCATCTATCTTGGTTACGGGGTGCTTGGCGGTTGCGGGCTCGGTCTGGGTTACATTTCGCCGGTTTCGACTCTGGTGAAATGGTTTCCCGATCGCCCGGGCATGGCGACCGGCATGGCCATCATGGGATTTGGCGGCGGCGCCATGATCGGGTCACCACTCGCGATCAAACTCATGGCGCATTTCCATTCCGCGGGCGACGTAGGCGTGGGCAAGACTTTCCTGGTG